>NZ_CACZOO010000287.1 GCF_902782855.1 uncultured Corynebacterium sp. | reverse complement strand
GTTGGATCGAGCCCTGGGGCGGCGCGGCTCTCATCACCCTGACCTGCTCTCTCTGCCTGGGGATCGCCCGATGGTGGGACCAGGTCTGGCTCGCATTCATTTTCGTCGTCACCGGCGGACTGTTCCTGACACCGGCGGCGTTGTGGCTCATCTGGGACGACCGGTCCCCGACCGTCACGGCGGGCTGTCTGCTCATTCTCGGCGTTCTCGGCTGGGCCTCGACCCTCGGCCGGTTCTGGCTGCCGGTGGACATCGCCGCTGCGCTCGTCTTCGTCAGCGGGGTCGGGCTTGTTCCGGCGGGTGACGCCCCGGCGCTCCTCGCGACGTCAGCGCTGATCGCCGTGGTCGTCCTCTCCGCCACCGGACTGTTCCCGGTCGCCCCCTCGTCCACCACCGCGACCGTCGTCGCGTTCCTGGCGCGGTGGATCCCGGCGTCACTGGTTCCTGCGCTCACACTGCTCAACATCGCCGTCTGGTCCGCGGACGTCCACGACACCGGCCCCGCATCCGCACGCTGGTGCGCACTGGCCATCGCTCTCGTGACCTGCGTCGTCCCGGTGACACGGCAGGCTCTGGCCGGCGAGAGTCTCATCCCGCCGCCTCGTACACAGGCACCACCGCACAGTCCTCCGGCACAGTTCCGGCAGCCCGGCTATCCCGTGTTCCCGGTCCCACTGCCTGCCGTCCCCGCATCCGTCGCGGACACGGTGCGCGCCGCGTTGGCGACCGGCCTGGCCGCTCTCTGGCTCTCCCTGGCCGGTCTCTACTCCAACTCCGCCTGGTCCTGGTGGCTGGGCGCCGTCGTGATCGTCGCCGCGACCCTGGTCTGGTTCTCCCCGGTTCTCCCCCCTGCGTTCCCCTGGAGCTTCGGCGTATTCACCGTCCTCGCGTGTCTCCACCTGCTGGGCCCCGCCTGGACCCGACTGGCCGACAGCGGTACCCGGCTCCCGTGGCTGCCGCTGCTGCTCCTGCTCGCCGTGGGTGTCCTGGTCCTGTACCGGCGGGACGCCCTGCATCTGAACTTCCCGGGCACGATCGTCGTCGGCGGCGTCCTGCTGATCCTCGGCACCTCGGCGATCCCGCTGATCGCCAGGGAAATCTCCGACACCGACAACTCGTTCATGACCGGGCACCTCGTCATCTCGGTGCTCTGGATGCTGGTCGGGGTGTTCCTCCTGCTCCGGGTGAACGCGTCCGTCGGCCTGGGAATCACGCTGCTCACCACGGCGAAACTGGCACTCTACGACCTCGCCGCCCTCGACGGGCTGATCAAGGTCGCCGCATTCATCCTCTGCGGCCTGATCCTGCTGGCCTCCGCGGCGGTCCGTGACCGGAGTCGCCGGGCCACGGTCGGGAACAGCTCCTAGAGCAGATCGGCGAGATACCGGCCCGTGTGGGACTCCCCGACTCCGGCGACCGTCTCCGGCGTTCCCTCGGCGACGACCGTGCCACCACCGGCCCCGCCCTCCGGACCCATGTCGATGATCCAGTCCGCGGCCTTGATCACGTCCAGGTTGTGCTCGATGATCAGGACAGTGTTGCCCTTGTCCACGAGACCCTGGATGACCAGCATGAGCTTGCGGATATCCTCGAAGTGCAGACCCGTCGTCGGCTCGTCGAGAATGTAGATCGTCCGGCCGTTGGACCTCTTCTGCAGCTCACTCGCCAGCTTCACGCGCTGCGCCTCGCCACCGGACAGGGTCGTCGCCGCCTGCCCCAGTCGCACGTACCCCAGACCGACATCCACCAGGGTGTCGAGGTAGCGGGAGATAGAGGTGACCGGGGCGAAGAACTCGGCGGCCTCACTGATCGGCATGTCGAGGACCTCGGCGATCGTCCGCCCCTTGTAGCGGACCTCCAGGGTCTCGCGGTTATAGCGGGCGCCGTGGCAGACCTCGCACGGAACGTAGACGTCCGGCAGGAAGTTCATCTCGATCTTCAGTGTCCCGTCACCGTGGCAGGCCTCGCAGCGTCCGCCCTTGACGTTGAAGCTGAACCGCCCGGCTTTGTAGCCGCGGACCTTGGCCTCGGCCGTCTCGGCGAAGAGATTGCGGATCTTGTCGAAGACACCGGTGTAGGTCGCGGGGTTCGACCGGGGCGTCCGGCCGATGGGACTCTGGTCCACGCGTACGAGCTTGTCCAGCTGGTCAAGTCCGGTAACTTTACGGTGGTGGCCGGGAACCTGGCGGGCACCATTGAGGTTGTTTGCCAGCACCTGGGCGAGGATGCCGTTGACCAGACTCGACTTGCCGGATCCGGAGACGCCGGTGACGCAGGTCAGCACACCCAGCGGAAAGTCGACGGTGACGTTGCGCAGATTGTTCTCGGTCGCACCGTGGACGGTGATGACCCGGTCATGGTCGACCTCACGGCGGTGCTCCGGCACGGCGAGGACGCGCTGCCCGGACAGGTACTGCCCCGTGATGGACTCGGCACAGTCGACGATCCCGGCCGGTTCCCCCTGGTAGACCACGTGCCCGCCGAACTCGCCGGCGCGCGGTCCGATGTCCACCAGCCAGTCGGCGGTGCGGATCGTCTCCTCGTCATGCTCGACGACGATGAGGGTGTTGCCGATGTCCCTCAGATGCCTGAGGGTGGCGATGAGACGGGTGTTGTCCCGCTGGTGCAGGCCGATCGAGGGCTCGTCGAGGACGTACAGGACGCCCGCCAGACCCGACCCGATCTGGGTAGCCAACCGGATACGCTGGGCCTCGCCACCGGACAGGGTGCCCGCCGCCCGCGACATCGACAGGTAGTTCAGCCCGACGTCGACGAGGAAACGCAGCCGGGCCTGAATCTCCTTGAGGACGCGCCCGGCAATCATCTCGTCACGGGCGCTGAGAGTGAGACTGTCGAGGAAGCTGCTGGCGTCCTCGATACTCATCGCAGAAACGTCGGCGATCGACTTCTCCCCCGATGCGGAGTCGATGGTGACCCGGAGGATCTCGGGACGCAGCCGGGTACCGTGGCACGCCGGGCAGGGGACCTCCCGCATGTAGCCGAGGTAGCGCTCCTTCTGGTTGTCGCTCTCCGCCTGGTCGATCTTGCGGTGCAGGTACGGCAGGACGCCTTCGAAAGGGGCCGAGTACTGCCGGGACCGGCCGTAACGGTTGCGGTAGCGTACGGTGATCTCCTCCGGGTGCCCGGTGAGGACCGCCTTGCGCTCCTTCTTCGTCAGTTCCGACCACCGGGTCTCCGGGTCGACACCGAGGTTCTCAGCCAACGCGGTGAGCAACTTGTCGAAGTACCGGTGGT
The DNA here is from genome assembly GCF_902782855.1 of uncultured Corynebacterium sp. Lineage (GTDB taxonomy): Bacteria > Actinomycetota > Actinomycetes > Mycobacteriales > Mycobacteriaceae > Corynebacterium. The sequence continues at coordinate 5,705 of NZ_CACZOO010000287.1, read as the reverse complement.
TGGGGCTGGATGCCCAGGGGGCGATCGCGCCGACGAGTGGGGCGTCCTCGTCGGGGATGACGAGGTCCTCGTCGACCTCGAGCTTCGTGCCGAGACCGTCGCAGGACGGGCAGGCGCCGTAGGGGCTGTTGAAGGAGAAGCTGCGGGGCTCCACCTCGTCGATGGCCAGGGCGTGTCCGTTGGGGCAGGCCATGTTCTCCGAGAATCGGCGGCGCCGGTCAGGGTTGTCGTCGTCGAGTCCGACGAAATCGAGGACCACCCGGCCCTCAGCCAGCCCGAGAGCCGTCTCCACGGACTCGGTGAGACGCTGCTTCTGGGAAGGTTTTACCTGTAGGCGGTCGACGATGACATCGATATCGTGCTTGACCTGCTTCTCCAGCCGGGGTGGATCAGTGAGCCGGTAGGTTTCCCCGTCGACGAGGACGCGGGCGTAACCCTGGGCGGCGAGATCCTCGAAAAGATCGACGAACTCGCCCTTGCGGGTGCGGACCACCGGGGCGAGCACCTGGAACTTCAACCCCTCCTCCATGTCGAGCACCTGGTCAACGATCTGCTGCGGGGTCTGCCGCTCGCTCGGCGCCCCGCACTCGGGGCAGTGGGCGACACCGGTGCGGGCGAACAGGAGACGCAGGTAGTCGTGGATCTCGGTGATCGTTCCCACGGTCGACCGCGGGTTCCGGTTGGTCGACTTCTGGTCGATCGACACCGCAGGGGACAGCCCCTCGATGAGGTCGACGTCAGGTTTGTCCATCTGTCCGAGGAACTGGCGGGCGTAGGAGGAGAGGGACTCGACGTAGCGCCGCTGCCCCTCGGCGAATATGGTGTCGAAGGCGAGGGAGGACTTGCCGGAGCCGGACAGTCCGGTGAAGACGATCATCCGGTCGCGGGGCAGGTCGATGTCCACCCCCTTGAGGTTGTGCTCGCGGGCTCCGCGCACGGTGAGGATCTCGGCCACCGGTGAACTCCTGGATTCTTCTCGATCGGTGCAGTCTTGTGCAGCCTTGTGCAGTCGGTGTGAAGTCTACGTCAGTGTACGTGTTCTTCTCGAACACGTACTCGACAGCGGCACCGTCACCGGCACCGTCACCGGCAGCCCACTAGGGTGGGGCGCATGATCATCCCTGAGGACACCACCACCGACACCCCGGCCGGCACCTTCGGTCATCTGTCCGCCCCACGCGAGGCCCGGAGCATCGCCACGACCTGCGGTGGTGCACCTGTCACGGTGGTGAAGACCACTGTCGGGAACATGGACAACGACTGCTATCTCATCGCCACCGGCGGGGACGCACTGCTCGTCGACGCCGCCGATGATGCGGAGCACCTGTTGTCCCTCGCGACTGAGCTGGGGGTCCGGATCACCGACGTGCTCACCACCCACCGGCACCATGACCACGTCGGTGCACTGTCCGGGGTTCTCACCGCGACAGGTGCCCGGCACCATGCCGCGGGTCCGGACGCTTCCGCCCTGCCCGCCCCCGTCGACATGACCTGGGGCGACGGACGGTCCCCGGAGGGGGACACCGGGGAACCTCTCGCCCCTGCCTCCCCCGCACTCACCCGACTGGGTATGCTGGTCGTCCTGTTGCGCGGTCACACACCGGGCGGACTGGCCCTGGTCCTTCCCACCGATGACGGCCCGGTCCACCTGTTCACCGGGGACAGTCTCTTCCCCGGTGGCGTGGGCAACACCGCCACCCCGGAGGACTTCACCCGTCTTCTCGATGACGTGACCACGCGCTGCTTCCGCTACCCCGACTCCACCGCGGTCCACCCCGGCCACGGTGACGACACCACCCTCGGCGCCGAACGTCCCGCACTGGACTCCTGGCGTGACCGGGGCTGGTGAGGGCAACCCACTCACACCCAGACCTGGAGATCATGTCCGACCACTCCGACTCTCCCCTCCCCACTGAGACTTCACTGTCACCAGCATCCCCGGCATCGCGTGCCGTCGCCGAGGAACAGCTCCGACTTGATGAACTCCTCGCCCATGTCGACGCCGCCCGTGACCGCCTCACCGCACGCGCCCGGGCGGTCCAGCGACGCACTGCGGACATCGACCACCCGCAGGCCCTGCTGGAGCGTGACCACGAGACCTACGAGATCTCCCGGCGTCTCGCCGAGTACTCCGCCGCCGAGATCGGCCTGTTCTTCGGCCGCATCGATGTGGAGGACGCGGACCCGGAGAACCCGGTCACCGACGACGGACCCGGCGGCGACGGCTCCACGCTCGACCGCCGCTACATCGGACGTATCGGCCTGCACGCCGACGACGAGGAGATGCGCACCCTGCTCATGGACTGGCGCGCGCCCCTGGCCCGCCCGTTCTACCTCGCCACGACACTGCACCCGGAAGGCGTCCACATCCGGCGTCATATCCGCACTTCGGGACGCACGGTCACTGCGGCCGCGGATGAGCGGCTCAGCGGCGACACCGGTTACACCGGCCGGGACGCCGCAGCCGGCGGAGAGGCAGGCGGAGAGGGGTCCGTCGCCCGGGAGGGTGCACTGCTGTACGCGGTGAACCGCGCCCGTTCACGGCACATGACCGACATTGTCGACACGATCGTGGCGGAGCAGGACCGGATCATCCGCGAGACACACCGTGGCGTCACCGTCGTCCAGGGTGGGCCGGGCACCGGAAAAACCGCCGTCGCCCTGCACCGCACCGCCTACCTGCTGTACACGTGGCGGGAGCAGTTGGAACGCACGGGCGTCCTCATCGTGGGCCCCAACCCCCGGTTCCTGGACTACATCTCCCAGGTACTGCCGAGCCTCGGCGAGACCGGCGTGGTCCTGGCGACCCCGGGTACCCTCTACCCGGGCATCGCCACCCGCCCGATGAGCGCCGAACCGCTGCTGTCCCAGGAGGTCAAGGGATCGGTGGAGATGGTCGACATCCTCACCCGCGCCGTCCGCGACCGGCAGACTGTTCCGGACAGTCCGGTCACCTTCCTTGTCGACGGCGTGACGATCCATCTCACCCCGGCGATGGTGAGGGGGGCGCGGACCACCGCCCGCCGGTCGCGGCGTCCGCACAACCAGGCCCGGGAACGATTCTTCGCCAGCGCACTCGACCGGTTGCGGGACGCGATGGCGGACAAGATCGGCGCCGACCCCCTCGGCGGGCAGAACCTGCTGTCCGCCGCGGACCGGGCCCAACTGCGCGAGGACCTCGCCGGTGAGGACCGGGTACTCGAGGCCCTTGACGGGTTCTGGCCGACGCTCACCCCGGAGGAGGTCCTCGCAGGTCTTTACGGGTCACGGGAAGCGGTGGACTCCGCCGCAGCAGACTACGATGACCTCACCCGGGAGGCCCTGCTGCGCTGTTCCGGGGACGACAAGCCCGAAGACTGGACCGAGGCGGACGCCCCGCTGCTCGACGAACTCGCCGAGATCCTCGGGATCGTCGGGGTCGAAGAGGCGGAGGCAGAGGAGCAGAAGAAGTGGAAGGCCCAGGTCGCCGAAGCACAGGAAGCGCTCGACATCCTCACCGGCTCGGCCTACCAGGATCTCGACGACGGGACTGACGCCGAGATCCTCATGGCCTACGACGTCATCGACGCCGAACAACTCGCCGAGCGGCAACGTGTCCGCGACACGATGTCCACCGCTGAGCGTGCCGCCGCCGACCGCACCTGGGCCTTCGGCCATGTCATCGTCGACGAGGCCCAGGAGCTTTCGGAGATGGCGTGGCGGATGGTCTTCCGCCGCGCCCCGAACCGGTGGATGACGTTGGTCGGTGATCCGGCGCAGACCGGCAGCCCCGCCGGTGTGGAGTCCTGGTCGGATGCCCTGTGCCCCTTCGTCAGGGACCGGTGGAAGCTCCATGAGCTCACCGTGAACTACCGCACCCCGGCGGACATCGCCGAGATCGCCACGGCGATCCAGGAAGAGGTCGCTCCCGACCAGCAGGTGCCCTCCTGCCTGCGGGAGACGGGCACCGGCGTACGCGAGCGCGATCTCGCCGATCTCGCAGACGCTGTGGCGCAGGCCGCGGCCGCCGCCGGCGAAGGGCTCACCGGACTCATCGGCGTGCCGGAGCGGCTGGCTGAGCTGCGCGGGTTAGCTGAGCGGACCGCGGAGGCGCTGGCCGCGGCGGATCCGGAAATCGGTCACGGCGAGATCGTGGTCTCCGACGTCAACGGTGCCAAGGGCCTCGAGTTCGACGAGGTCGTCCTGGTGGAACCGGCGGAGATCGTCGCCGCTTCCCCGCAGGGTCTCAACGATGTCTATGTCGCCGTCACCCGGGCGACCCAGGGACTGAGCCTCGTCCACGACGACGACCTGCCGTGGTGATTGTCAGCGAGTGTCAGGGTGTACGGCAGAATCGCCGTGAGAGGCTCCCCCTGTGCCCCGTCGGACTGTCCGGTCCCGGCCCCACCGACGCGGCGGCCGGTGTCCGGGACCAGACACTGTGACTGTCGGTCGGTGAACAGTTCTGCGACGGGTGGGGCGCCGACACCATGCCGACCCGACATCTCCGTCGATGTCCCCGGACCCCATCCCGCTGAACATCGGTTGCCCGAAGGACGCCACGGTCTACGGTGACGACGCCACGGACATGCACCGCGCGTGCCTTGGGTGGAGAACCCCATCACCGTCGACGGGCACTCCCACGCCGTTCTGCTGGTGGAGCCGGAGAAGGTCGCGGACCGGGTCAGCGCCTAGTTCGCCCGATCTTCCCCGGAATCCTGGGGCGTACTCCCAGGCCACGATGCGTCGAGCGGTGATATCGAATGGGGAAATCACGGTGTTTCGCCGAAAGTGTTACCAGGCCTGGCCGGTCACATTTTTCGTGACCTGCGGAAACGTCAACTCACAGCCCGTCAGGGTGGTAGAACTCTCGGTCATTGCTCTCACCGGAGGTGACGCTTCCTGCCTGGACTTGACCTTGTCGCGCTGACAAGGTTCATCATGGCCTCATGAAGATCAGTGACGCAGCAGCCGCCGCAGGATGCTCGCCCCGGATGGTCCGGTACTACCACCGGACCGGCGCTCTTCCCGAGCCACGGCGCTCCACGAACGGATACCGCGACTACGACCTCGATGATGTGGCACAACTGGTGAGGATAAGGGCCTTGACCGAGGCAGGGGTCCCGGCGTCCCGTGCCGGTCGAACCGCCGACCCCGGCGACGATGCAGCGATCCTGTTCCGGGCATTGCAGGCGGTCGAGGAACAGATCGGCCAACTTGAAATGCGACGGGTAAGGCTCCGTTCGCTTCTGGGCGGTGAGGGGCGCATCCCCACGGATATCTCCGAGCAGCTGCAGTCGTTCCGGAAGCGACTGGACGACTATGTGGTCCCCAGACTCTCTCCGCTACTCGACCGGGACATCCGGGCACTACAGCTCATGGTCGATACCGGGATGACGACCAAAGGGACCTGGGAAGTTCTCCGCGACGCCCTCGCTGACGAGGACAGTCTCCTTGCGACGATCTCCGGCTATGTCGCGTGGCAGGTACTCGGCACTTTCTCGGCCGACAATCCCGAGGCCCCGGCGCTGGTGGAGAAGTGTCGCCGTGGGCTGGTCGGAGGGATTTTCGCGACGCTCACCGACACCCTGATTCCCGGCGATCTACCGCTGACCACCGAAGATGTCACGACCGACGGAGCCCAGCACCTTGCTCTCCCTACACTCGTCGGGGAGTTCCAGACATGAGCCTCCTCCGCAGGCACCCCGGAGTTCGCCTGTTTCTCG
>NZ_CACZOO010000286.1 GCF_902782855.1 uncultured Corynebacterium sp. | reverse complement strand
CCGGAGATGTCGAAGGCGGAGGGGGCCTGTGGGGTGGTGGTCATGCGTCCTCCGCTGCGGCAAGGGCGGCACGCACGTAGCGGTCGGTCTGGTCGAAAGCTGAGCCCAGGTGATGGGCGCCGGTCATGTCGGAGATCTCCGCCCAGTTCGCGGCGATGTCCTCGGCGGTGGCGTCGGCGCCGAGGGCGACGGGGTTGGCCTCGACCATCTGGGAGACGGCGAAGACACCCGCTCCGGCTCCCAGGATGACGCCGGTGGGCGCGTCCGGGGAGACGAGGAACTCGGCGGCGGGGGCGACGGTTTCCGGGCCGAGGAGCTTGGCGGCGTCCTCGGCGATGAGGCCGTCGGTCATCTGCGTGGCGGCGGTCGGGGCGAGTGCGTTGACGCGGATGCCCTTCTTCGTACCCTCGATGGCAAGCACGTTCATCAGGCCGACCAGGCCGAACTTCGCCGCACCGTAATTGGCCTGGCCGAAGTTGCCGTAGATGCCGGAGGCGGAGGTGGTCATGAGGATCCGGCCGTAGCCCTGCTCGACCATGTGCGGCCAGGCTGCCTTGGTGCAGTTCACTGAGCCGGTGAGGTGTACGGCGACGACCTTGTCGAAGTCATCGAGGTCCATCTTCGCGAAGGACTTGTCACGGAGGATACCGGCGTTGTTGATGAGGATGTCGATGCGCCCCCAGCGGGAGGCGGTGGCCCCGATCATCGCTGCGGCGGCGGCGCGGTCGGAGATGTCGGTGGAGTCTGCGACTGCCTCTCCCCCGGCGGCGGTGATCTCGTCGACGACATCCTGGGCATTGCCGAGGTCGTTGACGACAACCTTCACCCCGCGGGATGCCAGGGCGAGGGCATGGGCCCTGCCCAGCCCGCCGCCCGCTCCGGTGATGACCGCGACCTGCCCATTGAACTGCTCCATGTCTGCCATGTCACGTCCTTTCGTGTTCTGACCTGCAATACTCCTCAGTATTATGTGATGCAGGTCTCGTTGTGTCAAGGTTTTGTTCCCTATCGGATAACTCACCTGCCGTGACCTGCATCTCATGGTCCGGCGTGACTCAGACATGACGAAGGGGCGCGGCCCGCTCTCCGACCGCGCCCCGTGCAGAGCGTCCTACCCCGTCAGTGAATTACCCGACGGCACCGCACCACAGGTCGACGTGGCACCCTGACCGGCGAAACGGGCGTTGACCCACGGCACCATCTGCGTCGCCCAGTAGGCACCCGCGTAGGTGTGGCCGATCGGCGGGTACTCCTCGTACCGCACCGTCGTCCCGGCGTCGCAGTAGTACTGCGCCAGACCACGGGTGTCGCCGAGCAGCATCACACCGTCGCCGTCGCCGAGTGTCGGATGGACCGGCGTCTGCTGCTGGTCGGCGCCGCCGCCCGCCTGGCCGATGTAGTACGGGTACGCCGGCGCCGGGGCGATCCCCATGTTCGTGTCGTCGAGGACCGCGCGGATCGGCGGCACATCGTCCGGTGTCGGGTACTGCGGCAGGAACAGCTCGTTCCACCGGAGGTGGTCGTAGGTGTTCTCCGCGTCGTCGATCTTGACTCCGGCCATCTGCGCGACAACCTTCTTCCCCAGGTCCGTGAGGTAGGGGCTGAGGTCGTCACCGTAGGCCTTCGCCATCCCGGACAGCGCCATGCCGACCACACCGGACCACTTCGCGCCCTCACCCGCGTAGAAGAGATTGTGCTCCGGACGGACCATCACCCCGCCCTCGGCGACACCGACGATATTCCGCGCGATGTCCGGCGCATAGTCCTCGGCGATGATCGCCGCCCAGCCGGAACCGATGGAGCCACCGGAGTAGCCGGTCAGTGCGGTCGGGGAATCCGCCGCGACCTCCGCCTCCGGAGTGTCGCGGGCGGCGCGCAGGCCGTCGAGAATGATCTGGCCGTACTCCTTACCGACCGCGAAGATGCCGCGCTCACCCTGGATGTCCGGCATGACCACGGTGTGCCCCGCGGCGAGCAGCGGGGTGACGAACGCCGCCTCGGCGTAGTCCAGCATGCCCGACTGGGAGCCACGGGCCAGCACACGCGACGGCCCGTCCTCCGGATTCATCGAGTCGTAGAAGCTGGCGTACATGACCGTGTCCCCGGTCCTCCGCACCCCCTCCGGCGGCTGCAGCACGCTGGCCACCGCGACCGTCGGCTCCCCGGTGACGGTGGTCGTGCGGTACTGCACCTGGGTCATCGTCGCCGGGGTGGCGCCGAGATTGTTGATCCGGGCGGGGAGACTGCGCTGCTTGACCGGGGTTCCGGGAGCCAGCGACGCCAGGGACGCGGGGTCCGGCAGGCCGAAGAAGGCGGCGTCGCCGTCGACGACCGGAGCAGGCACCGGAGCAGGCTCAGCACCCGCGGCAGCCGGGACGACCGCCATGCCACCGATGGCCAGGGCGGGGACCAGCAGGACTGCGCCGAGCCGGGAACGCAGGGTGAACGCGGAGAACCGGGGACATGTCTGTTTCATGAACGGAACTTTATCCCGTTCTCCGGGGAAATCAGTGTGAATCGCCGTTTGCCGCGTCCAGCAGCTGCTGAAGTTGGGCGGCGTCCACCTGACCTCCGGAGAAGCCGACGATCCGGTCGAGCGGGATGCTGCCCATCATCGCCGCCATGTCGACGCCGAACGCGTCCCCGCTGTCCTCACCGCCACCGGCCAAACCTCCCGTCGCCTGACCGGTAGCCTGACCGATCGCCTGCGCGACCACCGGACTCGCCATCGCCTCGGCGAGCGTGGAGTTCAGCGTCAGCGGGACGCGTACCTTCTCGCCCTCCAGCTCCACCTCGGTGGATCCACGCAGGTCACGGCTGCTCGCACCGACGGCGACAACATAGCGGCCGGGCTCCACCACGAATTGGCCGGTACGGGTGTCTCGGTACTCCAGGTCGCGACGGTCGATGTGGATCTCCAGTTCAGCACGCTCACCGGGGTCCAGGGTCACCGATCCGAACCCACCGAGAGCCTGCGGCGCGCGCTTCACCGCGGACTCCGGCACCGCCACATACGCCTGGACGACCTCCCTGCCACGACGGAACCCGGTGTTCGTCACCCCGACGATGACGGTGATGCCCTCACCGTCATCGTCGGGCTGGGCGAAGATCCCGTCGTAGTCGAAGGTGGTGTAGCTCAGCCCGTGGCCGAAGGGGAAGGCGACGGAGAGTTCACGGGCGTCGTACCAGCGGTAGCCGACATGCAGCCCCTCGGCGTAGCGGACATTCCCGTACTCCCCGGGGAAGTCCAGGTAGGAGGGGGTGTCCTGGAGTCGCAGCGGAACAGTCTCGGTGAGCTTTCCGGAGGGGTTGACCACACCGGCCAGCACGTCGGCGACCGCTGTGCCGCCGGCCTGGCCGGTGAGGTTCGCGTCGACGATGGCGCCGGCGTACCTCCGGACCTGCCGCAGGTCAAGGACGCCGCCGTGGGCGAGCACCACGACGACGCGTTCCTGGACCGCGCGGACCGCGCGCAGCAGGTTGATCTGCTCGGCGGGCAGGCTCAGGCCGGTACGGTCGAAGCCCTCGGACTCCTGCTCCGCGGCGAGACCGAGGAAGACGAGGGCGACGTCGGCGTCGGCGGCGTCCTCCACCGCCTCAGCGAGGAGCGCCGGGTTCACCCCCGCACCGTCGGTGGTGAACCCGGCGGCGTAGGTCACCGGGGTCTGCCAGGTCTCGCGGATGGCCTCGAGCGGGGACACCAGACGCGTGGGATTGACGTGGGAACTGCCGCCACCCTGGTAGCGGGGCACATCGGCGAAGGCGCCGATGACGGCGACCGAGCCGGTCACACCGGAGGCGGCGACCGGCAGCAGATGCCGTCCGTCGACCTCCTCGTTGCTCAGCAGGACGATCGAGGACGCGGCGGCCTCGCGGGCCAGGTCATGGTGGGCGTCAATGTCTGCGTCGGTGAAGACGGCGGTGGAATCGTGGGATGCGTGCAGCCGGACCGCCAGGTCGGCGACGCGCTGTGCTGCGGTGGTGACCTGGTCCTCCGCCAGCTCACCGGCACCGACGGCGGCGACGACCTCGGCGTCCGCCGCTCCGCCGTCAGCGGGCATCTGCAGGTCGAGGCCGGCTCGCACGGCCGCGACCCGGCCACCGACGGCACCCCAGTCCGAGACGACGGCACCGGTGAAACCCCACTCGGTGCGCAGGATGTCGGTGAGCAGTTCCCGGCTGTGCCGGACCGGCACCCCGTTGACCGCGTTGTAAGAGCACATGACGGTGGCGGGGGCGGCGTCCTCCACGACGCGGCGGAAGCCGCGCAGGTAGAGCTCGTGGAGCGGACGCTCGTCCACGTCGGAGCTGGCCCGCATCCGGTCCGCCTCCTGGTTGTTCAGCGCGAAGTGCTTGAGCGACGCGCCGACGCCGTGGCCCTGCAGGCCGTTGACCCAGGCCGTACCGAGGACGCCGGAGAGGTGGGGGTCCTCGGAGTAGTACTCGAAGTTCCGGCCGCCGAGCGGAGACCGCTTGATGTTGATGCCGGGACCGAGGACGACCTGCACGTCCGCTGCCTGTGCCTCGTCGGCGACGGCGGCGGCGACGCGGGAGACCAGGTCCGGGTCCCAGCTCTGGCCCAGGCAGGCCGCCGGCGGGAAGCAGGTGGCGGGCACGGAACCGGAGATGCCGAGATGGTCGGTGGCGCCTTCCTGTTTCCGCAGGCCGTGGGGCCCGTCGGTCAGGGTGATCGACGGGACGGCGGGGGTGGTGTCTGTGCCGGGGATCTCCTTGGTGGTCCAGAAGTCCGCGCCGGAGCCGAGCGCGGCGCGCTGGCCGAGGGTGAGGGGACTGAGGTCGGTGGATGTGGTGCGCGAGTCACTCATGACCCCTTTGTACGCGACAGCACCACCCCCTCGGCGACGGTCAGGACACCGGCGACCGGTACCGGGTCAGGCTGCGGCACCTCCGTCGCCGGGTTCGGCGCCGGGTTCGGCGTCGAAGCCGTCGCCAGGTTCACCGCACCCCACCAGGCGCAGTCCGGAGAAGACCTCCCGGTCCGCCCGGTCGTGGAGCCGGAGTGTGTCCCGCACCATCCCCACCGAGCAACAGCGTTCGGTCACGTCGACGCGGTCGAGGGAGGCACCCGGGGCCTGCGGGAAGAAGACGACGATACGGTCGCCGTCGGTTTCGACGAAGTGTGCGCCGCGCTCGACCAGTCCGGTCCGGCAGGCGCGCCACCAGCGCTCGTCGAGCCCGGGGCCGTCACAGTATCCACACCCGCAGACCATGTCGTTCGCCCCGGGGCCGACCGGGATTCCCGTACCCTCCCGGCTGATCCCGGCGTACCCGGTGGCGGTGACGAGGATGCCCTCCTGCATCGAGACCACCCTGGTGACCTGTGGGTACCGGTGCTCCGGCCGGACCGGGGCAGTCTCCACCAGATCCCCGCAGACCAGCGGGACGCCGAAGCAGATGTTGTCGAGCATCCTCACGGTGTGCCCGGGGCGTCCTCCGGCGGCGTTCCGGATGCCCGGCGGCGCCAGGTCCAGTTCGGCTGCGGGGATCGGATGGCTCCACACCATCTCCGACCAGGTGACGGTGCCGAGGCCGGGGAAGGTGTCCCGCATGCGGATCTCGATCTTGTCGTGCGTGTCCATGATGTTCTCCTTGATGTTCTTGGTGTCCGTCGGACAGGTGGGAGAACGGTAACAACCGGGGCGGACGGACAGCACCTGATTTTCGTCCTCGATCGAACATGTGTTCCTATCGTGGAGGCTCCAGGCCGAGCAACTGCTCATCCAGGCTGCCGGCTTCATCGCCGTGGTCGTCACCGTCAGGCTCAACACCGCCGTGCTTCGGCAGTCGACGAATGCCCAGGAGCAGAAGACCGGCGCAGACAACCGGACACAGTGGTGGACCAGGTACACGTGGGCGGTGGAGCTGCGGCGGAGTAAGGATCCGGCCCGCCAGCTTCTCGGCTGGTCGCATCTCAACATCCTGATTGCGAGTCCGTTCACGACCGAAAGCGAACAAGATGTTCTGATCATGCTGGCGCTGGGCGGCCCTGACGACAGCAATGGACCCCACATCAGAAACGAGGACCGACAATGCCACTGTCACTCAATGAGATCACCGACCCCAAGGTGCGCAAAGCTGCTGCACGCACCGTTGTCACCGCCAGTCAGGACACCAAGACGATCCTGCCGCGCTGGGTGTACGAACTCGCCGGTGCGCCCGTCCCCGACAACGCCACCGACGAACTCCAACGCGTCCCCCCGGAAGGCTCACTGTTCTGACGGTTCCGGCGACCCGCCTTCCACAGCCCGGAATCTGTCCACCAGGAACGGGACACCGAACGCCCCACCACTGACCACCTGCACGAAGTGGTTGTAGTCACCGACCTGCGGCATCACATCGTCCCGGTACACCACCGGCGCCCCCCGCCGCCTGCCAGTCCCGCACCAGCCGCTTCGCCTGCCCGTACTCCACCAGCCCGTCACGGGGCCCGGAGATGATCATCACCGGCGCCGTCGGCAACGGCGAACCCGGCGCGCCGATCCGCTGGTCGGCCATGGCGGACGCCCCGACCGGACCACCGAGCATCGCCTCCTCCAACGGGCGGCCACCGAGCATCATCTCCGCAGTGGACGCCTCCCCGAACTGAGCGGCGACATCGTCATTGCACCCGACCGCCGCGGCATCCAGGATCTCCCGGCCACGCGGCGAGACCACCGCATCGAGTTCCGCGGCGAACTCCGGGTAGCGGTTCTCCGGTGACTGTCATTACCCGTGCGCGACCGCGTAGGGTGGTGCCCCATGTCCACGAAGACCCCGCCCGTACACGTCGTCCTCACCGGCGTGTGCGGCACCGGACAGACCGGCGTCGCCGAGCATCTGTCCCGACGCACCGGCATGCCCGTCGCCGACGCCGACTCGTTCCATCCGGCCACCACCAGGCGGAAGATCGCCACCGGACAGGCCCTCTGCGCCGCCGACCTCACCGGCCAACTCCACCGGATGCGCGACTGGATCGCCGACCGGGCGGTCTCCGGCACCTCCACCCTCATCGCCTGCCCGCCGCTGAGCCGCGCCAGCCGCGACCTCCTCCGCGAGGCCGAGGACGTCGTCGCCCTCACCGGGCAGGTCGGCATCCGCCTCGTCTTCATCGAACTGACAGTCCCGGGCAGTGCCGACAGGGCCGACAGGGCCGACAGGGCCGACAGGGCCGAAGGGGCGGACAGTGCCGGCATTGAGCCGCTCGAGGCCGACGAGCACGGCACCACCGTGGACGCTTCAGGAGAGCCGGGGGACGTCGCAGACCTCGTGGTGGTCGCGATCGCCCGGCTGCGGCACGCTCATCCGGTCCCTCCCGCTTAGGTTCACCTGCCCGGGGCACCGTCTCGCCGGTAGAGTCCGGAACATGTCCGAGAACACCCTGCAACCCGTTCACCTCGTCATCATGGGGGTGAGCGCCAGCGGCAAGACAACGCTCGCTGAACGCCTGGCCGCGACCACCGGTTTCCCCTACGCCGAAGCCGACGACTTCCACCCCGCCGCCAACAAGGAGAAGATGGCCTCCGGTCACGCCCTCAACGACGATGACCGCTGGCCGTGGCTGCGCAGTCTCGCCGACTGGATGGTCGGTCACGCGAACAACGGCGACTCCTCCATCGTCACCTGTTCCGCCCTCAAGCACTCCTACCGTGACGTGCTCCGCGCGGCCGACGGGGTGCACGGCGGCCGAGTCCTCTTCGTCGAGCTCCAGGCTCCCGCACCGGTTCTGCTGGAACGGTTGAACAGCCGCACGGGACACTTCATGCCGGCGTCCCTGCTGGACAGTCAGCTCGATACCCTGGAGCCGCTCACCGACGACGAGAACGGTCTCACCCTCGACGCCACCGCCGACCCGGAGGGCCTCGCCGCCGAGGTGCTGGCCGCCGCCGGTCTGGGTCGACAGGTCACCTCGTGAGCGCCGGCGGAACCCCCGGGCTCCTCGCCGCGGACGCGGAGGTCCTCACCTCCGCCTCTGACTCCCGCCTCATCATCTCCGCTGTCGTCGGCATCGCGCTGATCATCGTCCTGATCGTGTGGGCGAAGGTCCACCCGTTCCTCTCCCTCATGCTCGGCTCCGCAGTCCTCGCCGTCGTCGCCGGGATCCCCCTGGTCGAGACTTTCACCTCCTTCTCCTCCGGCTTCGGGAAAACCGTCGGTGACGTGGGCGTACTCATCGCCCTCGGCGCGATCGTCGGTCAGTTCCTCGTCACCTCCGGCGCGGCGGACTCCATCGTGGACGCCTTCCTCGACCGCACCGCCCCGAGGTGGCGGCCCTGGGTCATCGCCGGACTGGCGATGCTGCTGGGCATCCCGTTGTTCTTCGAGGTCGGGATCGTGCTGCTGATCCCGGTCATCATCCTCGCCGCCCGCCGGTCCGACCTGCCCCTGATCCTGCTGGGTATCCCGGCGCTCGCCGGACTGTCCGCGTTGCACGCCCTGGTCCCGCCGCACCCCGGCCCGCTCATCGCGGTGGACGCCCTGCAGGCGAACCTCGGACTCACCCTGGCGCTCGGCCTGCTCGTCGCGGTCCCGGTCGTCGCGGTCGCCGGACCGCTGTCGGCGAAGGTCATGGCGAGGTGGGTGCCGATTCCCGCGCCGGCCGCCGCAGTCGAGGCGGACAAGGATGAGGACGCCGGCCCGAAGCCCTCCGTCGCCCGTGGCCTGACCGTGGTCCTGCTGCCCGTGGTGATGATGCTCTCACGCACCGTCGTCGAGTCCACGGGGGTCGACGAGAACTCCGTGGCCTACAGGACCTTCGAGTTCCTCGGCGAGCCGATCGTCGCCCTGCTGGCCACGGTACTGGTCGGCATGACGCTGCTCGGCTTCTTCCAGGGCCGCACCGCCAAGGAGGTCTCCGACACCGTCGGGGCGTCCTTCGGACCGATCGCCGGGGTGATCCTCATCGTCGGTGCCGGCGGTGGTTTCAAGCAGACCCTGGTCGACACCGGCGTGGCGGACATCATCGGCGACCGGGTGCAGGACGCCCCGGTCTCCACCCTCGTCGCCGGCTGGCTGGTGGCGGTGTTCATCCGCCTGGCCACCGGTTCTGCGACCGTGGCGACAGTGACCGCGGCGGGCATCATGGCGCCGCTGGCCGAGGGGGCGGCCCCGGCGGAGGTCTCACTGCTGGTGCTGGCCATCGGCGCGGGGTCGGTCTTCTTCTCCCACGTCAACGACGCCGGGTTCTGGCTGGTCAAGGAGTACTTCGGCATGACCGTGCCGCAGACGCTGAAGACCTGGTCGCTGATGGAGACGGTGCTGTCGGTCACCGCACTGGTCATGGTGCTGCTGCTGAACCTGGTGATCTGACCCCGGTCGTCCGACCGGGGCCCGGGACACCACAGCCCCGGCACGGAAAAAGTACGGGGAGAGGTCACGTCCGGGACATCCGGACGTGACCTCTCCCCGTACTTACTTGCCCGGCGGGCCTACGCGCCGGTGCCGGCGTCCGCGGGGGAGGACGCCGCGGCGGCCTTCCGCTTCGCGAGGTTGTGCTTCACCAGCGGCCACAGCACGACCACCACGCCGGTGGCCACGAGGCTGGTCCACACCTGCGTCCGACTGGACTCCTGCACCACCATCACCACGAAGATCGCGACCACACCGGCGATGAGCAGGAAGTTCATCCACGGATACAGCGGTGCCCGCATCTCCAGGGCGGCGACCTCGGCGTCCGTCATCTTCCGCCGCATGTTCCAGTGCGTCAGCGCGATGATCACGTAGACGAACAGGGCGACCAGACCCGAGGAATTCATGATGAAGTCGAAGATGCCGGTGTCCGGGAAGGCGAAGTTCACGATGGTCGCGGCGACACCCCCGACGGTGGACGCCACCAGCGCCACCAGCGGCACCCCGCGCCTGTTGCGCACGGTCACGGCCTTCGGGGCGAAGCCCTGGTCACCCATCGCGGCGAGCATGCGGGACGCCGAGTACAGCCCGGAGTTCAGCACGGAGAGGACCGCGGTGAAGATGATGAGCTGCATGACGTTCGCCGCACCGGGCACACCGAAGAGCTCGAAGACGTAGGTGAACGGGGCTGAGGCGACATCCTTCGGCTCGGGCAGTTCGTCCCACGGCACGATCATGACGATGAGGGCGACGGAGCCGACGAAGAACAGCAGGATGCGCCACACGACGGTGTTCGTCGCACGCCGCACGGACTTGCCCGGGTCCTCGGACTCGGCGGCTGCCATGACGGCGATCTCGGTGCCGAAGTAGGCGAAGATCACGATCGCCACACCGGTCAGCGCCTGTCCGATACCGTTCGGTGCGAAACCACCGTGGTCCCAGAGGTTCTGCACGGAGAACTCCGAGTCCGGCCAGAGACCGAGGGCGAAGAGCACACCGGCGACGAGGAAGACCACCACGGCGATGACCTTGATCCCGGCGAGCCAGAACTCGATCTCACCGAAGCTGCGGGTCGAGACCGCATTCGAGCCGACGAACACCGCCAGCAGGATCAGCGACCATGCCCAACTCGGTACGGCCGAGAACCAGCCGTGCATCGTCTCTCCGCCGATGACCGCTTCGTAGGCGAGCACCCCGACCCAGAAGTACCAGTACAGCCAGCCGACGAGGTAGGACGCCCCGTCGCCGAGTCCGTGCTTCGCGTAGTCCATGAAGGAGCCGACCGTCGGCCGGTGCGCGGCCATCTCGCCGAGCATCTTCATCGCCAGGTAGACCAGCAGTCCACCGAGCAGGTAGGAGAGGATCGCCGCGGGCCCGGTGGAACGGATGATGTTCCCGGAGCCGATGAAGAGACTGGAACCGATGATGCCGCCCAGCGCGATCAGGGTGACGTGCCGGTTCGCGAGCTTCTTCGCCTCCTTCCGGGTGCGGCCGCGCTGGCCTTGTTCTCCGGTGTCGGTCGAAGTGCTCACTGGTGTTCCTTCAGTCGTGTCGTGCGCCTGGACTCGGCGCTGGTGGTCGTGGTTCGGTGGGTTCCCGGGTCATCCTGGAATGTACTGGGACTTCCGGGGGCTTCCTAGGCCAGGGCCTCGCGTACGGCGCCGGCGAGGACACCGAGGCCCTCACGCAGCAGGGCCTCGGGGATGACCAGCGGCGGCAGCAGACGGATGACGTTGCCGTTGAGGCCGCAGGTCAGGGTCAGCAGGCCGGCGGCCTGGCAGGCGCCGGCGATCGCCTTGACGGCTGCGCCGTCGGGCGCGCCCGACGCGTCGACGATCTCGATGGCGAGCATGGCGCCACGGCCACGGACCTCAGCCACCCGGCCGTCGGTCTCACCGACCAGCGGCTCGAGGATCTCACGGACGACGGCCTCGATCTCGCGGGCACGGCCGGCGAGGTCGAGCTCCTCCATCTGGCCCAGGGCGGCGAGCGCGGCGGCGCAGGCGACCGGGGAGCCGGCGTAGGTGCCGCCGAGGGAGCCGGGGCCGGGGGCGTCCATGATCTCCGCGCGGCCGGTGACGGCGGACAGCGGCATACCGCCGGCGATGCCCTTGGCGGTGGTCATGATGTCCGGGACGATGTTCTCGTGGTTGACGGCGAACCAGTCACCGGTGCGGCACATGCCGGCCTGGATCTCGTCGGCGATGAACACGACGCCGTTGGCGCGGCACCACTCGGCGATGGCCGGGAGGAAACCCTCGGCGGGGACGACGAAACCGCCCTCACCCTGGATCGGTTCGATGACGACGCAGGCGAGGTTCTCGGCGCCGATCTCCTTCTCCATCTGCCAGATGGTCTGCTCGGCCGCCTCCGGGCCGGTGAGGCGGTCGTGCAGCGGGTAGCTCATCGGGGCGCGGTAGACCTCGGAGGCGAACGGGCCGAAACCGGACTTGTAGGGCACGTTCTTCGCGGTCATGGCCATGGTCAGGTTGGTGCGGCCGTGGTAGGCGCGGTCCATGACGACGACGGCGTCGCGTCCGGTGAAGTTACGGGCGATCTTCACCGCGTTCTCCACGGCCTCGGCGCCGGAGTTCAGCAGCACGGTGCGCTTGTCGTGGTCACCCGGGGTGATCTCGTTGAGCTTCTCGGCGACGGCCGTGTAGGACTCGTAGGGCGAGGTGGTGAAGTTGGTGTGGGTGAAGTGCCCGACGGACTCCTGCACGGCGGCGACGACGGCCGGATTGGATGCGCCGACGCTGGTCACGGCGATGCCGGACGCGAAGTCGATGAAGGAGTTCCCGTCGGCGTCGACGAGGACACCACCGTCGGCGTCCACCACGTAGCCGGCGAGTGCCGGGGCGATGCCGCGGGCGACGGCGGCGGACGTGCGGGCTGCCAGGGCCGCGGACGCCGGGCCGGGCAACGGGCCGGTGATCTTCCGCTCCTGCGGCAGACGGTAGGTGAGATCCTGCATGGGAGGCTCCTGTGACGGTTGTGCCGGGAGGCGGTGATCGGACCGGTTCCGGCGGATGAACTTCTACTCCCCGGGATTATGGTCTTCGTCACGTCGGAGTACTGATGTCCCGGATGGCGAATAATCAGTCTCCTTTTGTACACTTCGGCCATGCCAGAGAGTTTTCCGTTGTCCTGGTTGCAGGCCCAGCAGCACCTCGATCTGCACCCGGTCGTCACCACCGACACCACCGCGGAGTTCAGTGTCATCCAGCCGACCGAACTCACCGACCCCCGCGAATTCCTGCTGCCCGGCGCGGTCGTCCTCACCGTCGGCGTCGCACTGGTCAGGGAGGAGGCCCCCTTCCCCGCCTACGTCGCCCACCTCGCCGAGGCACAGGTCACGGCGGTCGGGTTCGGCACCGGCCTGTTCTACCCGGAGGTCCCCGACGCGCTGGTCTCCGCCTGCCGTGACGGCGGCATCGCCCTGTTCGAGGTACCCCGGCACACCGCGTTCATCTCGATCCTCAACACCGTCGCCGAGGAACGCGCCCGGCGCGACCGTCGCGACCGGGAGCATCTCATCGCCGTGCAGGAACAGCTCTCCGCCGCGGCGGTGCGTGGCGGGATGGACGCCCTGCTCACCGACACCGCGTCCCACCTGTCCGGGGCGGTGGCCGTCACCGACAATGATGCGCGGCTGCTGGGCCGGTGCGACCGGACGGCAGGCAACGGCACCCTGCTCAGCGCCGTCGAGGTGGGGCGGGAGCAGGTCCGCAGCAGTGCCGACCACCACGGTTCCGGTGCGGAGGCGGTGTGGCGGATGACGCAGCGCATGACTCCGCAGGGTGAGCGGGTGCACTTCATCACGGTGCTCGCCGACCATCCCTTCAGTCCGCACGACCGGGCGGTGCTCAAACACGCCGCCGGTCTGGCGGACATCCTGCTGCAGCGACCGAGTTACCTGCGTCGGGCCCGGACCGAGCTGAACTCCCTGGCGCTGCGGATGCGGCTGGGCCTGGGTGGTGTCACCGGCTCCGGCGGGGCGGGTGGGGTGGGGCAGATCCTCGATCAGGCGGCCGACGGGGACGGGCGGGTACGTCCGACGGTCGTCGCCGCGGACCGGGTCGCTGACCTGCGCAAGGCGTTGACCGCCGCGGACCGGGCGACGGCGGACAGTGGACGTCACCTCTTCGCCACCGAACTGGACACCTCCACCATGCTGTTCCTGTTCCGTGGTTCCCGGTCGGTGGATGCGGTGGCGTCGACCTTCGGTCCCGCGGCACACCGGGTGCGGATCGCGGTGGGGGAGCCGGTGGCCTGGGACGAGGTGACGATGGACCGGGTACGTCGACTGGAGACGGCGGCCCGGTCCCTGGCCCCCGGCGCCGTCGCCGGCCCCTAT
>NZ_CACZOO010000285.1 GCF_902782855.1 uncultured Corynebacterium sp. | reverse complement strand
TCCTCCGGTGCGGTCTCCGTCCCCGGACCCCGTCGTCTCCGGAGCACCGTCGAACCGTGAGGTGAAGTCCGGGGAGGCGATCGCGAGGTCCGGCATGCGCACCGCGTTGTCCGGACCGACGTCCGGACCGACGTCCGGACCGAGCTCCTGCATCGACCGGTCGTCACGCACCATGACCAGGGACAGTCGCCGCAGCAGTGGTGCGCAGAGTGCCCGGGTGCCGCCGCGGAGCGGACCGATGCTCTGCGGAAGATAGACGGTGGGTGAGGAGGTGAGGGCGGCGGCGACCAGTTGCGGTCCCATGACCAGGGCACACTTCAACGCTTCCGTGACCCTTCCTGCCCGCAGGTAGCCTCCACCGACCCCGACGACCAGGTCATATCTGTCGAGTCTGCACAGCATCCGCAGATAGTCACGCCGCCAGCCGAGGGCAGAGGGACGGGAACTGTGGAGGGTCACCGGAAGATGACGGAAGCTCTCCGGGTCGGAGGCGCACAGGGTGATGTCCGTGTCCCCGCCCAGGGCTTCCCTGAGAAGTGCCACGGTCTCCTCGACGAGAAGACCGTCACCCCGGTTCCTCGAGCTGTATCCGTGCAGGATCAGCGCCTTGCTTTCCATGTGGACTTCCTTTCGCGGGACGGTGAGGGGGTGTGTGGGACGGCGTCCGCCGGGGGCAGGAGGACGAGCGGGACAAATGCCGCGGCACTGACAAGCTGCGCCACCGCGATGGCGGTGAGCAGCGGACCGTCCGACAGGGTGAGCAGGGAGACGCCGAGGATCGTGGGCCGGATCACCGACCAGACGAGGCACAGTGAATCTCTGCCGGTGATGTAGGGGACCTTCGCCACCAGTGACGTCACCAGGGAACCGAGAGTGAACACACCCAGGCAGAGGAGGGTACGGACCGTGACGTCCGGGCCGTCTGCCGCGAAGACCACGGCAGCGACGACGACGACCGCGGAGAAGAACGCCAGGACGACACCGGACCAGAGGCCCCGGAGAGTCCAGCTGCGGACAGTCCCCGGGTCTCCCCGGCGTACGGCGTCCGAGATCTTCATCTCGAAGCCCGGCGCGACGACCTGCTGTGCGAGGCCCGAGAATCCGCCGGTCAGTCGCAGCGCCACCGCCCACATCTCCTGGTACGCGCCGAGGAAGGGGGTGGCGAAGGCCTGGATCTGGAAGGCGAGGTCGGTGAGCAGCTGTGCACCGGTGGCGCGCAGTGACTGTGCCAGGTACCTGCGGTGTCCGCTGTCGAAGAGTCTGGTGACATCCCGGACGAAGGCGGGGATGATCCGGTCTGTGGTCCCGGCGAGCATGACGGTCGCACCGATGATCGTGATTGTCCCCGCGACCACGACGAGACCCGCCCGGAACGGAACCAGGAATACGACGATGAGCGTTCCGGTGACGTTGATCACGCCGTAGACGACCCGCGCCCGGGCGTAGACGTCGATCCGACGTTCCCGGGTAACGACCGCCACGGCCGCGAAGTACATCCCGTGGGTGAAGGTGAGCAGTGCACCCCAGGCGACCACACCGGCCCAGTAGTCGGACGGTCCGCTGAGCGCGGCCGCGACGACCAGCAGCACAGCGGTGCCGGTCGCCAGCCCGGCGAAGGCGGTCGAGGACGCCGTCCTCACGAGACTCTCCGGGACGGCGAGGTAACGCCCGGGGTAGGCGAAGGTCACCGCCCTGCAGAGGAGACCGGACAGTGCCAACGGAACCACCAGGTAGGTCAGCTGGTCCATCTGGCGTCCGAGGACGGGTATCAGCATCGCCACGAAGTTCATCGCCTGGGCGATCCCGGAGAGCCCGTAGCTCCGGAACCTCCTGACAAGCCCGAAGACCGGGCGTGCACCGGTGCTCATTTCTTCACCTTCTCGCCCAGTATGATCCGTCCGATCTGGACCGGTCCGATCCTGACGTGCCTCAGGACGATGACGCCGAGGACCGGGGCGAAGACGCCGCCCACCGACAGGATGATGAACCGCGGGAGGTCAGCGTCCAGTCCGACGGCACCGGTGACCGCGCGGAACGCACCCACCGCGAAAGAGTGGAGGAGGTAGATCCCCGACGAGTACGCGCCGATCCAGGCCAGGACCCGGGATTTCAGGGACCATCCCAGGAAGGCGACCGGGAAGAGCACGCCCAGGGCGATGCCCACGAGACTGTGGCGGGTCTCGAACCGTTCGAGGTGACCGGTGAGCGACAGCTGCACCAGCACCACCGGTACCAGCAGAATGAGGGTGACCGGCACAGCGGTCATGGTGCGCTGCGGGATGAGACGGAACCTGAATGTCCCGACACCCGCGAGGAAGAACGGAAGGAAGGACAGTGCGGTCCCGAGCTGGAGGGTCTCCACCGTTTCTGGCCTGGTGAACAGTGAGATCAGCACCGACGCCGCGAACAGTCCCCCGAAAGCCCACGGTGAACGCAGGAGTCCCAGGGAATCGAGCAACGTCACCAGGGCGAAGAGCCAGAAGGTGGACAGCAGGAACCAGTAGGGGCTCAGCGAGTTGATCCACCACAGCAGGGGGTCGGGGTCCACGGTGCCGTTGATCCCGGGTGCGTACATCTGGGTGAGCCCGAGCACCGGGATGAAGATCACGTAGGGGACGAGAAGTCGCCGGACCTTCTTGCCCATGAACTCCGGGTACGCCCGGATGTCCGACAGTGGGCGCCACGCGTAGACGAGTCCGGAGAGGAAGGTGAACAACGGCATGCGGAGGTACTGGACCGAGTCACAGTAGTAGCGGAAGGCACTGTCGTCGGCGACATGGATGCCCGCTGCGGCCGTGTCCCCGATGACATGGAAGGTGACCAGCAGTATGCATGCCAGACCGCGGAGAGTGTCGACGGGAATGTTCCGGCCGGAGGCGGCACGGTGCCTGTCCCCGTCAGCGGAACCGGCCGACGGGGGCGTGGAGGAGAGGATCGTCTGATCGGACGTCATGGCAGTTCGTCCTGTAGGGGTGGGGGAGCGGACACGGGTGGGGGAAGGGGTGAAGCCGGTGAGGGGGGAACGGGGTGGACGGGGAGGGGGAGGGAGAGTCCGGCCGGCTCCGTCCGTCGAGTTCAGCGGTCGGGGTCGGGACGGGGGGTACCGTCGGGTACCTCGACGCTGACGGAGTCCTGTGCGCCCGTGGAGGTGGCGCGTCCGGCGTCCTCCCCGGCGTCTGCGTCCGGGAGGTCCGGGGTGGTTGCGGTGTCCGGGGCGGTTGCGGTGGACCCGTGACCGTACGCGCCGTAGCCGTTGTACCTGCCGTACCTTCCCTTCGGTGCCGGGGTCCGGGTGAGGACGGCACCCAGGATCCGGGAGTTCACGGCGGTGAGGTTGTCTGCCGCCGCGGTGAGCTGGTCGGTGGTGGTGCCGTTGTACCGCACCGTGATCAGCACCCCGTCCGCGGAAGAGGCGACCAGCGCACCGTC
Organism: uncultured Corynebacterium sp.; assembly: GCF_902782855.1. Classification (GTDB taxonomy): domain Bacteria; phylum Actinomycetota; class Actinomycetes; order Mycobacteriales; family Mycobacteriaceae; genus Corynebacterium. The sequence goes on along the minus strand of NZ_CACZOO010000285.1, from coordinate 3,986 downwards.
GGTGACGGGCAGCACCGGGGACGCGTCGAGGATGACATGGTCGAAACGGGCGGCGAGCCGGGTGAGGATCTCCCCGAAGCGCCTGGATCCCAGCAGTTCTGCAGGGTTCGGCGGAATCGGACCGGAGGCGACGACACTCAGCCCCTCTGTGGCGGTCGACTGGATGACGTCACCGATGTCCGCCCGGCCTGACAGGGCGGTGGACAGGCCCACCGCACTCTGGAGATTGTCGCCCACGTAGTTCGTGACACTCGGGTCACGCAGGTCGGCGTCGACCAGGCAGACGTTCTCACCGTCATCGGCCAGGGCGAGGGCCAGGTTCACCGCCAGGGTGGACTTGCCGTCACCGGGCATCGCCGAGGTGACGGCCAGAACGGTGGGGTCATTGTCGACGTCGAGGAACCTGAGGTTCGTGCGCAGTTCCCGCAGCTGTTCGGCGGCCGGGGCGGGGGCGCCGGAGAAGTCGAGGGTGTGGTGCTCGACGAGGGCGTCGGTGGTGCCGACGCTGCCGATGACAGGGGCGTCGACGATGTCCCGGATGGTCGCGGGATCGGTGATCCTGCGGTCGACCAGGCCCCGGCACACGGCGGCGACAGCGCCCACCACAAGTCCCGCAGCCAGTCCGAGGGCGGTGTTCAGGGCCATGTCCGGGGACGAGGGTGATGTCGGTGTCACCGCCTCGTTGAGCAGCGCGAGCTGCGGGGCGCCGGCCGCTCCGGGAGCGGAGGTCTGTTCGTTGATCTCACGGACCATCTGCTGCAGCTGGGTTGCCGCAGAGTTCGCCACATTCCGTGAGAGCACGGGATCCCCGGACACGGCCGTGAGATCGAGGATGACGGTGTCCTTGTGGGCTCCGGCGTCGAGCATCGCCATGACCTCGTCAGGTGTGCGGTCGAGGCCGAGCTGGTCGACGACGCGCCGGCTCAGTGCCCGGCCGTTGGCCACCTCCGCGTAGGACCCGACCTGCTTCTGGCTGAGCAGGACGCCCTGGTAGGCGTCACCCGAACCGCCGGTGGACGCCGTTCCCACGTACACCTGGGCGGTCGCCGTGTACTCCTCGGTCATGAGAGCGGTGGCGCCCCAGCCGGCGAGGGCGCCCACGAGCGCGCCGACGAGGAGCATCCACCAGGACCTGCGCAGATGACCCAGGTGGTCGACGAGCACGTTGCGGGTGGAGAACGTTCCACCGGCTGAAGACGTGGTGGAGGCTGGTGAAGTCCGGGAGATCATGGTGGTCCTTAGTCGTCGGGAAGGTGGCGGGCAGTGGATCGGGTGTCCGGTACTTGTCTCACCGGGAGGGTCGTCGCCGGGGTCCGGCACGGTGTTCTGTGCAGCCTGGCGGCCGGCCAGCGCCACCGCGCCGACGATGAGCGGAAGGATCGGTGTGGTGTGCCGCAGGGCGGAACCCCAGTCAGGTTCGAACAATCCCTGGACGACGAGAAAAGCCAGGGGAAGTGCGGTGAACCGGGCCAGCAGCGGGTTCCCCCGGCCCGCCGTGCCGGCGGCCCGGACCGCACTGGTCCAGATGAGCGCGAAGAGGATCCCGATCACCAGGTAGTACGGTGAGAACTTCGCCAGCATCGGCAGGGGGATGATGAAGAACAGTGAGGTCAGGGTGGAGTTCAGGACGCCGCCGAGCGGTTCCGGGGCGCTGACGAACCGGGTGATCAGCGAGCCGGTGTTCGCCTGCCTGTCGGCGGTGTCGTTGGCGTCGACGCGGAAACTGTCCGCGGGTACGCCCATCACGGTCCACACCGCCAGTCCGGTGACCACCGCGACACCGACGATCATCCACACCACCTGTGCGGTGGTGCGGGTCGCGGGGCCGGCCGGGCGTCGGCTGAGCAGTACCCGGAAGACCACGTAGAGGCCCGTGACGATGAACCAGTAGGTGCGGAACTCCGCCCCCAGCAGTGCCATGGTCGCGACAACGAGGATCTCGCCGAGGAGGTTGACCGGCATCAGCACGATGACCAGCATCGCCAGGGAGATGACCACCTCCTTGGTGTAGGCCGCCTGGTACACGCCGACGGCCAGGGGGGTGACCAGCGCGAGCACCAGGGCGGGGGTGCTCAGGTGGACACTGTCCACACGTGTCAGCACGGCCCCGAGGACGGCTGCGCCGATGACGACGCCGAGGGCGGCGGCGGCTGTCGGGGTCTCCACCATGCCGATGCGGGTGTAGAACGCGGCGATGGCACTGTACGAACCTGCGCCGAGGTCCGCCGCGTCGAAGGGTGACGACATGATCCAGCGGATGGTGGTGGCGTCATTGCCGAATCCGCCGAACAGTCCGGTGAGCCTGGGACGGATGAGCAGCCCCACCGCCAGTGCGACCGCGCCGAGGCACACCCCGAGGACCGGGGGCGACGAGGCCGGCCCCCGGATGTGACGGTTGTCGGTCCGTGGAGTCACAACTCTGCCTTCCGGTCGGAGGTTCTCCCCACCGCCAGGTCATAAACCGAGGTGAGCCGGTCCCGCTGGGTCTGCGGGGAGTGTGCACGGTCAAGCGACGTCCAGTCCGCCGGGTCCCTGCCCGTGGTGAGGATCCCGACGGCCTTGCGCGCGGCGTCCTCCGGAGTGCTGAACCTCGCCTCGGCCGGGCACTCCTGCAGAGCCGGGATGTCCCGGACGAGGAGGGGGACGCCGATCCTGCGGACCTCGAGGACCGACATGGGGAACCCGTCCCACCTGGCGGTGTGGACCACCACGGACAGTTCTGCGATGCGCTGGTGCAGCTCATCTCCGCTGAGCCAGCCGGTGACCTCGACCCCGGCGTCCTCGAGAGCGGGAATGAGGGAGCTGTCTTTGCCGTCCCCGTCCCCGATCCACACGAGGCGGGTCTCCGGCAGCTCCTCGCGGATCAGCCGGGCGGTAGCGGCGAAGAAAGCCGGGTCGCGTTGCGGGGTCACCCGGGAGACCACGCCCACCGTCCGTGGGAGCGCGGGTGACCAGCTGTCCGCGGGGGCGGGGTGGTCCTCGGCGAGCACGTTCGGGACCACGGTGACAGGCACTGTCCACGGCAGCCCGTGTCCGAGCCCGCACATGAGCTCACCCTCCCGCACCGCGCAGGGCGCCCCCACGGTGGTCAACGGGTAGAGCATCTTCTCCAGCAGCCGGAAGGCGTGGCGTTGCGTGGAGGTGATGTCGGCCCGCTCGAAGGCGAAACTGTGCGGGGTGTACACCACCGGGACGGCGTCGCGGCCGGGTGTCATGCGGTCAAGTGCTGCGGCGAGGCGGACGTAGACCCCGGCGAAACTGGAGTGGGCGTGGACGATGTCCGGGCGCAGTTCGGCGACAGCGTCGCGGACCGCGCGCACCGCGGCGAGGGGGGACGCCGGGAGTTCCCGGTCCCCGGTGAAGACACCGGGGCTGCGTGGGGCGGGCGGGGACGAGCCGCGGGCGTTGTCGGACAGCAGCAGGTGCCTGTGGTCGGGCAGAAGTCGGGCGTACTGCTCGACTGCGGTGGCTACTCCACCGTGGTAGCAGTCGGTGACGTGCAGGATCTTCATGGTTGTTCCGGCTTCCCCGGCTCAGTAGGCGCCACGTGACAGGGCCACGGCGCGGAACGTGCGCGCGATGGTCTTGACGTCCAGGGCGAGCGACCAGTTGTCCACGTAGTAGAGGTCGAGCCGCTCAGCCTGCTCAGGGGTCAGGTCGGAGCGGCCGGAGACCTGCCACAGGCCGGTGATGCCGGGGCGGACCTCCATGCGCATCCGCATGTCGGGGCTGAAGGCGTCCACCTCGTGGCTGAGGTGGGGGCGGGGTCCGACGACACTCATCGTGCCGAGCAGGGAATTGAAGAACTGGGGCAGCTCGTCGATGCTGGTCCTGCGGAGGAACCTGCCGACCTTCGTGATCCGCGGATCGTCCTTCATCTTGAACAGTCCCTCGGCGCCGGTCTCCTCGCGCAGTTTCTGCAGCCGCCCGTCGGCGTCGGTGTGCATGCTGCGGAACTTGAAGATCCGGAAGGTCGCCCCGTGGTA
>NZ_CACZOO010000284.1 GCF_902782855.1 uncultured Corynebacterium sp. | reverse complement strand
GTTGCCGGTGTTGCCGGAGTCCGTCTGTCAGACGCCGCGGGCGGTGCCGTCGATGTGCTCAGCGATGCGCGGGGCGATCTCCGCCGAGTCGGCGACCCCTTCGCTCGTGTTGAGGGTGAGCACGGCGAGATCCTTGGCGACATGGATACCGCCCAAGGAGTCACTGGCCTCCTGCCAGGTCTCCATCGTCTCCGCATCCGGGAAAACGTTGATGCCGGTGTCGTACCCGTTCACGGTGAGGTCGAAGACTGCCTTTGCCCCGGACAGCTGCGCCTGGCCGCGCACCGGCTCCGAATGCTCGATACCGAGATCATCGAGGGCACTGATGAAGGTGTCGACCGAAGCCTGGATGTCGGAGACGGGCTGGTCGGTACTCTCCACCTCCTGCCCGGTGGTGATGGCCGGGGCGGCGTCAGTGGCGTCGTCGTCGTTGCCGCATGCTGCCAGTGCCAGAGCGGTCGCCAGGGCAAGAGCGCCGGCGGTGAACTTCGTGATGGTCATGTCTCTCCTGCGATCACAAGAGTCGGTCGGCTCCCGGTCAGGATCAGTTGTAACGTCCACGCCGGACAGCTCCACTCCAGCGTTCGAAAATCTGTCGGCGCCAAGGTCCTGATCACCACCGGCGACTAACCTGGATACGCGGACCCGAACACCGGGAGGCCCATCATGCAGGTACGCATCCATCCGCTCGCGAAGCGCCGCGTCCTCGCCTATGCCGCCGATTGTCTGGGGTATCTGGGGCTCGCCGCGACGACAGTGCCGCTCGGGTTGGCGCTGAACCGCCGGCACCTACCGACTGAACGTGAGGTGCTCGCTCTCAGCGCGATCCCACCGGTGCTCGCGACAGTGTGGGCGACGTGGGGGAATCACGACAGGAGAATCCGGCGACCTTCGGGAAGCGCCGGTTCCGGCTCCAGGTCGTCAACCGGGACACCGGTGCATCCCCCACCGTCCCGATGACCCTGTTGCGCAACAGCGTGAAGATCCTCGTTCCCTGGCAGGTCGGGCACACAGCGACCGTCACCGGCGCCTTCGGCGGGTTCGAGACCGCCCGCCCGCTGACGATGGTCACCTTGGTGGCGTCCTACGGACTTCTCATCGGCATGGTGTGGTCGGTTCTCGGCGGCGGGCGCCCCCTCCACGACCAGGTGGCGGGTACTGCGGTACGTCACAGTCGCTGACCGGGCTGCCGACGAAGGTGCGTCGGGAGATGAGTGACGAGGAGCGGCGGGGACTCATCGAACACACTGCAGCCTATGTGGTGACCGCGGGGCCGCAGGCCCCTCTAGAAGGAGCCCGGTGGCTGACGCCCTGACGTTGGAGGACGTGCGGTTCAGTTAGCAGCATGCCGCTCCTGCTGAGGTGATGTTCCCCGTTCCGTTGTAGCCCCTGTGTCCAGCGAAACCCCTGTGGAAGCTGCTCCTGCCCAGCGGCAGCTCTTCCTGTCGCCTCAGCTGGCTCAGGCGACAGGAAGAGCTGCCGCTGGGCAGGAAGAACTGCCGGCTGCCCCGAAACTCCGCTTCCTTGCAGTTGTTCTCCTCGATCCGGCGGTGTCGCTGGAGTAGGTGGCTCATCCGGTGGACGCCACGCTGCGTCCAGCCCGGAGTATTTTTGTTTCCCTTCCCTCGCGACCCGGCGGCTGCTACGCTGCGGTGCCATGGGGAAAATTCTACGATTCTCCGGCCCCGACGCGGGCCGGGCGCAGGTCATCTACGACAGCATGAGCACCACGGGGGAACACACCGATCTTCACACACTCGGGGAAACCGTCGTCGCGGCCGTCGCCGAACAGATCCGGCAGTAGGACGCCACCCGCGCGAGAGAGGCCGCGGCGTCCGGCGTCCGCCCCGCCGAGAGGTTCCCGATGGACAAGGCCCAGGCCCGTCTGCATGCCTGGGGCACGCTCGACCTCGGCGAGATCCCCGACGACATCTGGGCGGTCCTGAGCACCGCCGCCGTCTCCGCCATCCAGGCCGTCACCGGGTCCGACCGGCATGACCGGATCTTCGACATCGGCGTCATCGACGACCCGTACGGATCCGGCGACCGGGTCCTGTCGGTGACCTGCCTGCACACCGACGACAGTGCGGACGCCCGCCACGGTCTGACCGCTCCCGTCCACGGCGAAGCGATCGTCGTGCTCCACCAGGATCAGGACACGCTGACCAGGATCGACGAGCTCCACACCCGGGATCCGGAACTCCTGCAGGGCTGGTGGGTGGAGACCCTGAAGGAGATCGCCCCGGACGCCGCCGAGATCACCGGAATCAGCACCGACACCCTCACCGACATCCTCGTGCGGTCCCTCGCGACGAACATCAACTACCCGTTCCCCCGTTGCGTCGGGGCAGATCCGCTGCCCACACGGGGTGACCTTCGAGATTGTCTATACCACCGCGCAGGACGCCGCCGTGCACGCCCTGCGCGAGACGTGGCGGGACGACCGGAATGTCTCGGATCCGGACGTGATCGGTTCACTGGGCAACCTCGCCACGGGCATCATCGGCGAGACGCTCGACAAGTTCGGTGCGGAGGGCCTGGTCAGCGGGATCAGCGTCGCCGACGGTGCGGTGACGAATGCCGCCTGGGTGCGGGCGCTGGAGGACGCGGTCGACCGGGTCGCCGGGGAGGGACGCCACGTGCGGGCCGACATCGCCCGCGTCGTCGACCGGTCCGTGGTGATGCTGGCCGAGGAGTCCCTGGAATCCAGGTAGGTAGCTGGGTAGCCGGGATTACGTCACACAGCCGTCACGATCCGGGTGCCGTCGGGGTTGTCGCAGACCGCGGTGACCGGCTCATCGGTGGACCGGTAGTCACCGTCGACACCGCCGGCCACGGTGGTCGGCGTGGATGACGCGGCCCCGGGCGCCTCCGG
>NZ_CACZOO010000283.1 GCF_902782855.1 uncultured Corynebacterium sp. | reverse complement strand
CGGGGCTTCCGGGGCTTCCGGGGCATGCCACGGTCGGACAGGCATGACAGAACCCCGCCCGGTGGACACCTGACTCAGGCGCCACACCGGACGGGGGCTGTACAGAAGAGGCTCGGTCGGAGACCGGGTGGCGCCTAGCGGCGCTCCTTGATCTTCGCCTTCTTGCCACGCAGATCGCGCAGGTAGTACAGCTTCGCGCGACGGACCTTACCACGGGTCAGAACGTCGATGTGGTCGATGTTCGGGGAGTGGACCGGGAAGGTGCGCTCCACGCCGATGCCGAAGGAGATCTTTCGGACGGTGAAGGTCTCACGGATACCGGAGTTCTGACGACGGATGACCACGCCGCGGAACACCTGGATACGGCTCTTGGTGCCCTCGATCACCTTGACGTGGACGTCGAGGGTGTCACCGGGACGGAAGTCCGGGATGTCGGAACGCAGCTGAGCGGCGTCGACCTTGTCGAGATAGTGCATGTGGCACTCCTGTTTCTTTTCGATCGGACAGAGGACCCACGACGCCGCCGGCTTGCCGCCGACGGTCGGCGCGTTCGTGCCCACACCATTGAGTTGTTGTTCGCATTGCACGCAACCGGTCAAGTATTCCAGCGGTCGGACGCCGGGATCAAATTCCCGCGGCGCAGACTCTCCCGGATCAGATCCTCCCGGCGCGACGCAGGGCATCCGCCAGCGCCCCGGACGCGGCAGGCGCTGCCGCCCCACCACCACGCCGGTTGCCACGCCGATCGCCCTGACTGCGCTGGCCACGCTGACCCCCCTGACCCCCGTCACGGTGTCCGCGGCCGTTGCCGCCGTTGCCGCCGTTGCCGCTGCCGCCACCCCTGCCCCGCTGCACCGGCGCGCCCGGCTCATCGGTGAGTCGCAGCGACAGCCCGATGCGCTGACGCTCCACGTCGACCTCCATCACCTTGACCTTGACGACCTGACCGGAACGGACGACCTCGTGCGGGTCGGAGACGAACCTGTCGGACATCGCCGAGACGTGGACCAGTCCGTCCTGGTGCACTCCGACGTCGACGAATGCGCCGAATGCGGCGACATTGGTGACAGTGCCCTCCAGCACCATCCCCGGAGTGAGGTCGGAGATCCGCTCGATCCCCTCCTTGAGCTCCGCGGTGCGGAACTCCGGGCGCGGGTCACGACCCGGCTTGTCCAGCTCGGCGAGGACGTCGGTGACGGTGGGGACGCCGAAGGTGTCGTCGGCGAAATCCGCCGGACGTATTCCCGACAGCACCCGGGTGTTTCCGATGAGATCTGCCACACCTACTCCGGTGCGCTCGGTGATCCTCCTGACCAGCGGGTAGGTCTCGGGGTGCACCGCAGAGGCGTCCAACGGGTCTTCAGCCCCACGGATCCGCAGGAAACCCGCGCACTGCTCGAAGGCCTTCGGGCCGAGCCGCGGGACATCCTTGAGCTGGCGGCGGGAGAGGAACGCGCCGTTGGCCTCCCGGTGGTGGACGATGTTCTCCGCGAGTGTGGCGGTCACCCCGGCGACCCGGCGCAGCAGCGGCGCCGAGGCGGTGTTCACGTCCACGCCGACCGAGTTGACCGCGTCCTCGACCACCGAATCGAGGCTGTCGGCGAGCATGACCTGGTTGACGTCGTGCTGGTACTGGCCCACACCGATGGACTTCGGGTCGATCTTCACCAGCTCGGCCAGCGGATCCTGGAGACGGCGGGCGATCGACACCGCGCCACGCAGCGAGACGTCCATGTCGGGGAATTCCTGCGCGGCGAGTTCGGAGGCGGAGTACACCGAGGCCCCGGACTCGGAGACGACGACGGGGGTGGGGTGCCGACCGGTGGCGGCGAAGACCTTCTCCGAGATCTCACGGGCCAGTTTCTCGGTCTCCCGCGACGCTGTGCCGTTGCCCACGGCCATGAGGTCCACCCCGTCCTTCGCACAGATCCGGGCGAGGATGTCGACAGCCTCGTTCCACCTGTTCTGCGGCTTATGCGGGTAGATGACGACCGTGTCGAGGACCTTGCCGGTCGGGTCGACGGCCGCGCACTTCACACCGTGGTTGTACCCCGGGTCCAGACCCAGGGTCGCGCGCTGACCTGCCGGGGCGGCGAGCAGGAGGTCACGCAGGTTGCGGGCGAAGACGTCGACCGCCGCGGCGTCCGCCTTCTCCTTGAGACGCATGCGCACGTCCACTCCCGAGGAGATCTGCAGCTTCGTCCGCCAGCCGAAGCGGCAGCATTCGGCGCGGAACCGGTCGGCGGCGTCCCCCCTGGGCTCCAGGCCACGGGCGGCGGCGATCATGCCCTGGTAGATCTCGTCCTCACCGGGGTCGAGGGTGAGCTGGAGGATGCCCTCGGACTCGCCGCGCAGCAACGCGAGGATGCGGTGGGACGGCAGCGTGGTGAAGGGCTCGGCGAACTCGAAGTAGTCACGGTACTTCTGGGCCTCGGCGGAACCCTGTCTCCCCTCGACGACACCGGCGGTCATCGCACCGGTGGTGTAGAAACGCTCGCGAACCTCGCCGACCAGGTCGGCGTCGGTGGAGATCTCCTCCAGGACGATGGCACGGGCCCCGGTGAGCACCGCCTTCGGATCGTCGAAACCCTCGGTGATGTAGGACGCCGCCAATTCGGCGAGGTCGGTGTCGCAGTCGGCGAGCAGGGTCTCGACCAGCGGTTCCAGGCCCGCCTCGCGGGCGATGGTCGCCCTGGTGCGACGGGTGGACTTGAACGGCAGGTAGAGATCCTCCAGGCGGGCCTTGGTCTCACAGCCGAGGATGAGGTCGCGCAGCTCGTCGGTGAGCTTGCCCTGCTCCTCGATCGCCGCGAGGACGGTGGCTTTGCGGGCCTCGAGTTCCCGCAGGTAGGTCAACCGGGTCTCGAGGGCGCGCAGTTGCACGTCGTCGAGACCGCCGGTGACCTCCTTGCGGTAGCGGGCTATGAAGGGCACTGTGTTCCCCTCGTCGAGCAGGGTGACGGTGGCCGACACCTGGGACTCGGCGACCCCGAGTTCCCGGGCGATCGTCCTGATCACTGCTGTGGTCGTCTGTCCGTTGTTCTCACGTACGGTCATTCGGACAACTGTAGCCGGGGCGCCGGGAGATCAGCACGGGAACCCGTGCTCCCCCGGCATAAGCCCCTCAACCGGGGTGCCGGTCTCCTCGCCGGTCTTCTCGGCTACCTTCTCGGCTGCCTTCTCCGACGCCGCCGTCAGCTCCGCCTCCTCCCCCCACTCCAGCGCCTGCTCCCTCATCCGGGAGAAGTCCTCGACCGCCGTGTCCGCAGCCCGGTCGACGATGTCCCGGAGCTTGTGGACGGTCACCGACGGTGCCGGGACGGCCGTGCGGGAACCGTCGACACAGGACAACCGCTGCGGGGTGGTCCGCAGCCAGTCGACGACCTCCCGTTCCACCGACCGGTCGATGCGGGAACAGTGCCCGTTCTCCGACTCCGGCAACGGGTGGTCGTAGTTGCTGTACGCTCCGTCGTAGCACCGCTCACTCCACCCGTCGTCGTAGTCCCCCTCCCCTGACCGGTCCGGCACCGGTTCCTCCGCCGTCTCGGCGTCCTGCATCGCCCTGATCCGTCTCTCCCGTTCGGCCTTGCGCTGCTCCCGCCGGACCATCTGGTCGTCGATCTCGGCGCGCACCCCGGGGTGCCGGTCGAGCCGACGCCACACGGTGTCGAGGTGGTCGATGGTCATCCGGCCGTCGGCGAGCGCCTCGGAGTACAGCACCGGCATCCGCCAGGACATCTCCGTGGTGTGCCGGAACCGTGCGGCATAGGCTGTCCCCCGGCCCCGCACCGCCTGTTCCAGGGCTGACCGCTCCACCGACGAGCGGTCTGTGACGTAGGCGTCCGCCATGCGCAGTTCCGCGCGGTTGAGCGGGTAGACGGTGATCTCCTCGATGGTCGGATGGTCGACCGGGTCCTTGTACAGCATGACGTTGCCCTCCCCGCCCCTGCGCCGGACTGTCCGGCTCCCTGGGGCGTGGAGGCTGACACTAGCGTGCCTGCGGGACGCCACCACGGGGTCGAACCGTGAAAACCCCGGGCCCTGTGGATAACCCGGCCCCTGTGGACTACTTTTCCTGCGCCGGATCAGGCACCCGGGCCGACGCCGGATCCGCCCAGGCCGCAGCACCGTCGAGGCCCCGGAGCGTGGACCGGTCCCTCTTGTCGAGCTGCCCCGCCGCCTCCTGTGCCGCCACCAGTTCCGGCCGCACGCTCAGCGTCCGGTGCAGCGACTCGTCCCGGCGCCACCGGTCGACCTTCGCATGGTTGCCGGAGGTGAGCACCTCGGGCACTTCCAGACCCCGCCACACCCGGGGTTTGGTGTAGCTCGGCCCCTCGAGCAGCCCGTCCTGGAAGGAATCCTCCTCGTGACTGGCGCGGTTGCCGAGGACGCCGGGGATCAGCCGCACCACGGCCTCGGCGATGACAAGCACCGCGACCTCCCCACCGATGAGGACGTAGTCCCCCAGTGACACCTCCTCGACCCGGTAACGCTGCTCCGCATCGGTGAAGACCCGCTGGTCAATGCCCTCGTAGCGGCCGCAGGCGAAGACGAGACGGTCAGCTGCGGCCCACCGCTGCGCCATGTCCTGCGTGAAGGGGCGGCCCGCCGGGGTCGGAACGATGAGGATGGGACGGTCGTCGGAACGGTCCGTGTCCGGCGTGGTGCCCGGCGTGGTGTCCGGCGTGACTTCCTTGCCGGCACGCAGTCCCGACCGCACATGCGGGGACGCCGAGTCCAGCAGCGGGTCCCGGCCTGCCGGACCGGTCAACGCCGCGACATCATCGAGCGCCGGGCCCCACACCTCAGGCTTCATGACCATGCCCGGCCCTCCGCCGAAAGGTGTGTCGTCGACGGCCTTGTGCACGTCATGGGCCCAGTCACGCAGATTGTGGACGCCGACCGTCAGGATGCCCCGCTCGATGGCGCGCCCCAGCAGTGCGTGCCGCAGCGGGTCGAGGTACTCGGGGAAGATGGTGACGACGTCGATGCGCATTGCACCGATCATAGTGACCGGTCACCGCAGTTCGAGCAGCCCCTCCGGCGGAGTGACGACCAGGGCGCCGTTGTCGAGGTCGACGATGGGGACGATGGCGTGGCGGAACGGCACGAGGATCGTCGCACCGGCGGTAGGCAGGGCGGCGTCGGCATCCACCGCGATCTCCAGCAGGGTGCCGGCCGGCCCATGGGTCACGCCGGTGACCTCACCGATGTCGACCGGCTCGGGCTGCACTCCTTCGTAGGCCCGGGCGGTCGCGGTCTCCGCGTCCACCGGTCCACAGTTGAGGACACGCAACCCCTCCAGCTCATGGTCGTAGTAGCCGTCGTCGTCCTCGTCGAAGACCGGTGGGGCGAAGAACTGCATGCCGCGCAGGGATTCGGCGGCGGTCCGGTCGGTGACCTCGTCAAAGGTGATGAGCAGTCGGCCCTGGTGGGGGCGCACCGTCTTCACCGTCAGCGTGGTCTGCCTGCCGGGGTTGCCTGATCTCCCGCCGCGGGCACTCCCCCCCTGGCGTCCGGTGATCTCCGTCCCCACCGCGAAACGGGTGGCCGGGTCATCTGTGGTGGCGTCGACGACAAGTTCGCCGCGCACGCCGTGTGGTTTGATGACCCGGCCGATCTGCAGTTCTGTCATACCCTACAGACTAGAGGACGCACCGCCTCCGGGAGCACACCAGTCTAGATGACACCCTGGGCGATCATGGCGTCGGCGACCTTCTTGAAACCGGCGATGTTCGCACCGACGACGTAGTCGCCCTCGACGCCGTACTCGGCGGCGGTGCGCGCGGTGTTCTTGAAGATCTTCCGCATGATGTCCTGGAGACGCTTGTCGGTGTACTGGAAGGTCCAGGAATCGCGGGACGCGTTCTGCTGCATCTCGAGGGCGGAAGTGGCCACACCGCCGGCGTTGGCTGCCTTGCCCGGGGCGAAGTCGATCCGACGCTTGTGGAAGACCTGGACGGCATCGTGGGTGCAGGGCATGTTCGCGCCCTCGCTGACGTACTTCACGCCGTTGTCGGCGAGCAGCTTCGCGGATTCGCCGTCGAGCTCGTTCTGGGTGGCACACGGCAGAGCCACGTCGGCCTCGAGTTCCCAGATGTTGCCGCCCTTGTGGAAGGTCGCGGTAGCCGCCTCCTTGGCGTAGTCCGACACCCGCAGGCGACGCACCTCCTTGATCTCCCTGAGCAGTTCAACGTCCACGCCGTCCGGGGTGGAGACGTACCCGGAGGAGTCGGAGACGCCGACGACGGTGGCGCCGAGCTCCTGGGCCTTCTCGATGGCGTAGATCGCCACGTTGCCGGATCCGGAGACGATGACCCTGGAGCCGTGGAGACGCTCACCACGTGCCGCCATCATCTCCTGGGTGAAGTAGACGCAGCCGTAGCCGGTGGCCTCGGTACGGACGAGGGAGCCGCCCCACTGCAGGCCCTTACCGGTCAGCGTGCCGGACTCGTGACGGCCGGTCATCCGACGGTACTGGCCGAAGAGGTAGCCGATCTCGCGGCCGCCGACGCCGATGTCTCCGGCGGGGACGTCCGTCTTGTCCCCGATGTGGCGGTGCAGCTCAGTCATGAAGGACTGGCAGAAGCGCATGATCTCCAGTTCACTGCGACCCTTGGGGTCGAAGTCGGAGCCTCCCTTACCGCCGCCGATCGGCAGACCGGTGAGGGAGTTCTTGAAGATCTGCTCGAAGCCGAGGAACTTGATGATGCCGAGGTTCACCGAAGGGTGGAAACGCAGACCCCCCTTGTACGGGCCGAGCACCGAGTTGAACTGGACGCGGAAGCCGCGGTTGACCTGAACTTGGCCGTTGTCGTCGATCCACGGGACGCGGAAGATGATCTGGCGCTCCGGCTCCGCAAGGCGCTCGATGAGACCCTGGTCGGCGTAGTGAGGATCCTGCGCGAGGACGAAACGGAGGCTGCCGAGCACCTCGGCGACGGCCTGGTGGAACTCAGGCTCACCGGCGTTGCGCTGGAGAATCTTCTCGTAGTAGCCCTTGACTGTGGAATCGACGTCCATCGTGCTCCTCAAGTATTGGTAACCGGTACGTAACAAAACAACGGAGTCAGTTTACAGTGCCGGCACAATGCCCGTAATTCTTCCGCAACACTCACGGCCCCACGAAACCTGTCCGTAACAATATTCCCGCATCCCGGGATTTCGGGGGTGATTGTGCGACGGATTCGGGGGCGACCGAGGTCGCCCCGAAACAATCGGACTTCCCCGGCAGCACAGAAAACCCCACCACCGCACCGGGGTGCGGCAGTGGGGTTGTGTGCCCGGGGGTTGCGTGCCCGGGAGGCGCCTACTCTGCGGACTCCTCGGCGGGAGCCTCAGCAGCCTCAGCGGCGTCGGCAGCCTCGGCCTCAGCAGCAGCCTTGGCCTCTGCGGCGGCCTTGGCCTCACGCTTCTTGGAGGTGATGGCCTCGGCCGTGGGGCCGTCAGCGGCCTCGGACAGCGCGGCGTTGAAGAGGTCCAGCTTGGACGGCTTCGGCTCGGCGACCTTTAGGGTGCCCTCAGCACCGTCGAGGCCCTTGAACTTCTGCCAGTCACCGGTGACCTTGAGCAGGGCGAGAACCGGCTCGGTCGGCTGGGCGCCGACGGACAGCCAGTGCTGGGCGCGCTCGGAATCGATCTTGATGACGGACGGGTCGGCCTTCGGCTCGTAGGTACCGATGTTCTCGATGACCTTGCCGGAGCGGCGGGTGCGGGCGTCGGCGATGACGACGCGGTAGTGCGGGGTCCGGATCTTACCGAGACGCTGGAGCTTGATCTTGACGGCCATTGCTGGTCCTCTTTCTTCTAGACGGTCACCGGGCAGTGCGGACACCCGCCACCCACCTCTACGGTGCGGTGCCGGGCCGGTTCAACCCTTGGATTTACCCTGCGCGTGACCACCGACCGACCGTGGTCGGTTCCGGTGTTACGCAGACTCGCCCACTCTACCCGACCCCCGGTTCCCCCGACAAACCGGCACCGGCACCGGCACCGGCACCGATCTGACCGGCCACTGGACCGTCCCCTACTTCCCCTTCCCGAAATCGAGGTTGTTGAGGTCGACGTTCTCGAACCCGGGCGGCATCTGCTGCTGCATCTTCTGCAGGTCCGCCATCGACGGCATGCCACCGCCCACGCCCGGCATGCCACCCATCCCGGGTATACCCGGCATACCCGGCCCGGGACGCTGCTGACCGCCGCCCTTCTTCGGGGGCTTACGCCTGCCGTTCTTGCCCTTGCGGCCCTTCGGCTTCTTCTTCGTCGCCGAGCGGGTCATACCGCCCATCCCCAGCTGGCCGGCCATCTTGCCCATCATCTTCTTCGCCTCGAAGAAACGGTTGACCAGCTGGTTGACCTCCGCCACCGACACGCCGGAACCGTTGGCTATGCGCTTGCGTCGCGAGGCGTTGAGGATGTTCGGGTCCTGACGCTCTGCGGGCGTCATGCCGCGGATGATGGCCTGGATCCGGTCGAGCTGGCCCTCGTCGACGTTGTCTGCCATCTGGCTCATCTGTTTACCGCCGGGCAGCATCTTGAGGATATTGCCGAGTGGACCCATCCGACGGATCATCATCATCTGCTCGAGGAAGTCCTCGAGAGTGAGTTCCCCGGACGCCATCCGCTGCGCCGCGGTCTCGGCCTTGTCCTGGTCCATGACCTGCTCGGCCTGCTCGATGAGGGTGAGGACGTCACCCATACCGAGGATCCGGTCAGCCATGCGGTCCGGGTGGAAGATGTCGAAGTCCTCGAGCTTCTCACCGGTGGACGCGTAGAGGATCGGCTTGCCGGTGACTTCACGGATCGACAGGGCGGCGCCACCACGGGCGTCACCGTCGAGCTTGGTGAGGACCACACCGGTGAAGTCGACGCCGTCACGGAAGGCCTCCGCGGTGGTGACGGCGTCCTGGCCGATCATCGCGTCGATGACGAAGAGGACCTCGTCGGGGTCGACCGCGTCACGGATGTTCCGCGCCTGGGTCATGAGCTCTTCGTCGATGCCGAGGCGACCGGCGGTGTCGATGACGACCACGTCATGCTTGGTGCGACGGGCCTCCTCGATGCCGGCCTGCGCCACGGCCACCGGATCACCGTGACTGGTGCCCATCTCGTGGTCGAGGGAGTCGATCGAGGTCCCCGGGTCGGGGGCGAAGGTGGTGACGCCGGCGCGCTCACCGACGATCTCCAGCTGCTGGACGGCACCGGGACGCTGCAGGTCACAGGCCACGAGCATCGGGGTGTGCCCCTGCTTGACCAGGTGCTTGGCGAGCTTTCCCGCCAGCGTGGTCTTACCGGCACCCTGGAGACCGGCGAGCATGATGACCGTCGGCGGGTTCTTCGCCAGGTGGAGCCGGCGCGTCTCACCGCCGAGAATCTCCTTGAGCTCCTCGTCGACGATCTTGATGACCTGCTGGGCGGGGTTGAGTGCCTCGGAGACGACGACGCCGTTGGCGCGTTCCTTGACCCGTTTGATGAAGCCGCGGACCACGGGCAGGGAGACATCGGCCTCGAGCAGTGCGAGCCGGATCTCACGTGCGGTGGCGTTGATGTCGGCTTCGGTCAGCCGGCCTTTGTCCCGCAGCCCCTTGAGGGCGCCTGCGAGGCGGTCTGACAAGGACTCAAACACTGTGGAACTACTCCCTTGGGGTCACGGTCTCTGACCACACCACAGTACCCGGTGTGCCCGGGGTGGCACATTCGGCGCCCCTCGTCCCCCGGAAGGACGCGGTCCTGATGCACAGCGGAGTTCGCGCACAGCGGGACGTCGGGCCCTGCCCCACGGCCACGCGGGTCCGGGGAAGGACACCGCGTGCGGAGCGTCAGCCCTTCGCTGCAGCGCCTGCGGCGTCCTGTTCCGCTTCCAGGGCGGTCAGGTCCCCGTCGCGGGAGTAGGCGGTCTCGGCGTGCAGGGCGGAGTCGATGCCGGCGACCTCGTCGTCACCGGAGATACGCCAGCCCATGGTCTTCTTGAGGATGAGTCCGATGACCGCGGTGACGACCGCGGTGTAGACCAGGGCGACCACCGCGATGACGATCTGGACGACGAAGAGCTTGAAGCCGTCCCCGCCACCACCGGTGAGCAGGCCGTCGTCGGTGGCGAGCAGGCCGATACCGACTGTGCCCCACAGGCCGGCGACGAGGTGGACGCCGACGACGTCGAGGGAGTCGTCGAACTTGAACCGGTACTTCAGGCCGACACCCACGGCGGAGAGGGCACCACCGATGGCTCCGAGGATGATCGCGGTGACCGGGGTGAGGTTTCCGGCGGCCGGGGTGACCGCGACCAGGCCGGCGACGACACCGGACGCCGCGCCGAGCGAGGTGACGTGCTTGTCCCGCAGCTGCTCGACGAGCAGCCAGCCGAGCATCGCCGCACAGGTGGCGACGGTGGTGTTCAGCCAGGCCAGGCCGGCGTCCCCGTTGGCGCCGAAGGCGGAGCCGCCGTTGAATCCGAACCAGCCGAACCACAGCAGCGCCGCGCCGAGCATGACGAGGGGGAGGTTGTGCGGGCGGGCGTCTGATTTCATGAAGGAGCGGGAGCGACCGATGATCAGCGCGAGGATCAGTGCCGCCATACCGGCGTTGATGTGGACGACCGTACCGCCGGCGAAGTCGATCGGGGCGATGGTCGCCTCACCGTCGGTGGTGCCGAACAGCTTGGCTGCGATACCGTCCTCGGAGCCGGACAGGAATCCGCCGCCCCAGACCATGTGGGCCAGTGGGAAGTAGGCGCAGGTGACCCAGATCCCGGCGAAGACCATCCAGGTGGAGAACTTCACGCGGTTGGCCAGGGAACCGGAGATGATCGCCACGGTGATCACCGCGAACGTGAGCTGGAATCCGATGTCGATGACGTTGGCGTAGCCGGAGGCCCCGGCAATGTAGTTGCCGGCCTCGTCGGTGACCGAGTCCTTCAGTCCGAAGTACTCGAAGGGGTTGGCGAACCAACCGCCCACTGACTCGGTGCCGTAGGACATCGACCAGCCCCACAGGACGTAGATCACGCCCACCAGGCCGAGAGTGCCGAAGGACATCATCATCATGTTGATGGCGGACTTCTGTCGGGACATACCGCCGTAGAACAGGGCCAGAGCCGGAGTCATGAGCAGCACCAGGGCAGCACTCATCAGCATCCAGGCGGAGTCACCGGTGGCGGTCACCATTTCCTCTGGGGTCATTTCCATCTCCTCGGAGTTGTTAGCGCCGGCGTCAGCCACCGGCCACAGGAGACAGTCAAGTGCAGGCATGTTTCGCAGGTCGGCACCGGAACATTTCGTGCACATGAAATGAGGCGGGGCCGCTGTTACAGGAACATTTCCTGCAACGGCGGCCCATGCCACACCGTCGACATCGAACAGCACCCGGTGGTCACCTCCGGTAGCGGCGCCCGGCCCCGCTACCCCAGCAGCGCGTCAACGAAACTCTCAACCTCGAACGGCGCGAGATCGTCCGCCCCCTCCCCCAGTCCGACGAGTTTCACCGGGACGCCGAGCTCCTCCTGCACCTGGAAGACGATGCCTCCCTTGGCGGAACCGTCCAACTTGGTCAGGGCGACGCCGGAGATGTCCACGACATCACGGAAGGTACGGGCCTGCATGAGTCCGTTCTGGCCGACGGTCGCGTCGAGGACGAGGATGACCTCATCGACCTTCGCCTTCTTCTCGACGACGCGCTTGACCTTGCCGAGCTGGTCCATCAGGCCGACAGAGGTGTGCAGCCGACCGGCGGTGTCGACGAGCACGACGTCGACACCCTCCTCCACACCTTTCGCCACCGCATCGAAGGCGACGGATGCCGGATCCGCCCCCTCCCTGCCCCGCACGGTCTGCGCACCGACGCGGCGCCCCCAGGTCTCGAGCTGGTCGGCGGCGGCGGCGCGGAAGGTGTCCGCCGCACCCAGCAGGACGCTGTGCCCCATACCGACGAGGACGCGGGACAGCTTGCCGGTCGTGGTGGTCTTGCCGGTGCCGTTGACGCCGACGACCATGATCACCGCGGGCTTGCCGTCGTAGGGCATCGCGTGGATGGAACGGTCGAGTTCGGGCCGGCAGGCCTCGACAAGGCAGTCGCGGAGCATCGCGCGGGCCTCCGCCTCGCTGGACACGCCCTCCGTCGCAATGCGGTCACGCAGTTTCTCGACGACGGCGACCGTGGTCTTCGTCCCGAGGTCCGCCATGATCAGCGTGTCCTCGATCTCCTCCCAGGCGTCGTCGTCGAGGTCACCGGCGGAGAGGATGCCGAGGACGCCACGTCCGATGACGTTCTGCGACTTCGACAGGCTGCCACGCAGGCGGCCGAGGCGCCCCTCGACCGGGGCGATCTCCTCGACGGCGGTGGACGCCGACACCGGCTCGGCGGCGGGTTCAGGCTCCACGGCCTCCTCCGCAGTCTCCTCCGGAGCTTCCTCCGCAGTTTCCGCCGGTGTCTCGTCCGGTGTCTCGTCCGGTGTCTTGTCGGGGAGAGCAGGGGTTTCAGTGACT
>NZ_CACZOO010000282.1 GCF_902782855.1 uncultured Corynebacterium sp. | reverse complement strand
GCAGCGCTCCGGCACCCCCTTCGCCGTGGTCTGTCGTGCCGCCTTCGGCGTCCGGGGTGCGAAGATTCCCGCCCTGATCCGTGGCTGTATCGCGGTGGCCTGGTACGGCATCCAGACCTACCTGGCGTCCCACGCGCTGGTGATCCTCATGGTGAAGCTGCGGCCGGACTGGGCGGACCTCGCGGACAAGGACCTGCACGGCGTCCTCGGGCTGTCGGTCCTCGGCTACATCGCCTTCGCTGTCCTCTGGGTCGTCCAGGCGCTGGTGTTCTGGCGCGGCATGGACGCCATCCGCAAGTTCATCGACTTCTGCGGCCCGGCGGTCTACGTCGTCATGGCGGTCCTGGCGATCTACCTGGTCAGCAGGGCCGGCTGGGGCAACGTCGACCTCAACCTCTCCGACCACCGGCTCACCGGCTTCGCCGTCTTCTCGACCTTCTGTGCGGCGGTGGCCACCACGGTGAGCTACTTCTCCGGCCCGATGCTCAACTTCGGCGACATCTCCCGCTACGGGAGGAGCCGGAAGGCGGTGAAGGTCGGCAACTTCCTGGGCCTGCCACTGAACTTCCTGGTCTTCTCCGTGATGGTGGTGCTCACCGCGTCCGCCACGGTGCCGGTCTACGGCCGGATGATCACCGACCCGGTGGACACGATCGCCGAGCTGGACAATACCGTCGCCATCGCCTTCGGCGCCCTGACCCTGCTCATCGCCACCGTCGGCATCAACATCGTGGCGAACTTCATCGCCCCGGCCTTCGACTTCTCCACCGTCGCCCCGAAACTGATCTCGTGGCGGACGGGCGGCATGATCGCCGCGGTCGGTTCGGTCTTCCTCACCCCGTGGAACCTGTACAACTCCCCGGACACCATCCACTACACGCTGGACACGCTCGCCGCGTTCATCGGACCGGTGTTCGGCGTCCTCATCGCGTACTTCTACGTCATCAACCGGGGCGACCTGAACATCCCGGCCCTGTTCGACGCCTCCCCCGCCGGCGCGTACCACTATTCGAGGGGGTTCAACGTGAACGCGGTCATCGCGGTCTGTGCGGCGGCGGTGGTGGGCATCGTCATCGTGGTCGTCCCCGCGTTCACGGACGCCGCGACGTACACCTGGTTCATCGGGGCGATTCTCGCGGGTGTGCTCGTCATCCTGCTGGAGAACATCCGCCCGTCGGTGATCATGCGTGACACCGACGCCACCGCCGCTGCCGCCACCGCCACCGACGCCACCGCTCGGGCGAACACCGCGCGCGCACTGGATTAAGCTGTGGACGTGACCTCCGTGAACTCCGCCTCCGACACCGACGCCCTCTGCGTCACACTGGGACGGCACGCCGACGCCCGTCTGACCGGCACCGATGCCCTGGTGCGCGGCCCGTGGGCGAACCCGGTGACCTGGCGCCAGCCGGTGCACACGGTCTACATCCCCGCCCACCTGATGACCGGTGCAGCACGGGACCCTGACATCGCCCGGAGCTGGGGCGACACCGCCCTGTCCGCCCTCACCGCCTACGGCGGGGCCGCCACCGCCGAGGACGCCGCCACCGGTCTCGCCCGCGAACTCGGCGTCCCGGAGCAGGACGCGGCCACCGTCGGTGGCCTCACCGTGGCGAAACTGCGGCGCGAGCCGGTCGAGGATCTCCGCATCGATTTCGAGGACGGCTTCACCCAGCGCGGCGTCCCCGTGGCGGAGAGGGACGCCGACGAGGACGCCCGGGCCGTCGAGGCCGCAGGCATCCTCGCCGACTGGTTCACCACCGACACCCTCGGCGACCGTCCCGCCTACGCCCCCGCCTACGCGGGGATCCGTTTCAGGTCGTTCGACCCGGCGGTGCGGGACCGGGGGCTCCGCACCCTCGTCACCGTCCTGTCCGTGCTGAACGACCGGGGTGTCCTCGGTACGGTCCTGGCGGAGAACCCCCGTTCCCTGCGTCTGACACTGCCGAAGGTCCAGCACCACCGCCAGGTCGGGACGTTCGTCGAGATCCTGGAACAGCTGGAGGAGGTCTTCGGTCTCCCCGCGGGCACGCAGATCCTCTTCGAGGTGCAGATCGAGACCCCGCAGGCCGTCGTCGGTGTCGGGGGTGAGGCCGAACCGGCCCGCATCCTCGCCGCCGGAGCGGGCCGGATCCTGTCACTGCACTACGGCACCTACGACTACTCCGCCTCGCTCGGGGTGGACGCCGCCGAGCAGTCGATGGAGCATCCGGTGGCCGACCACGCCAAGGACATCCTCCAGGTCGCCACCACCGCCGTCGGCGTGGAACTGTCCGACGGTTCCACCAACCGTATTCCGGTCGGCACCGCGGACCAGATCCTCGACGGTTGGCGGATCCATCACCGCCTGGTGACCCGGCATCTGCGCCGGGGCATCCGACAGGGCTGGGACCTGCACGCCCACCAGCTCGTCACCCGCCACCTGGCGACGATCGCCTACTTCCGCGCGTCCTGGGCGACCAGCGCCGAGCGGCTGCGCGACTACGTCGCCGGCGACGGGACCCGCTGGATGGACGAGCCCGCCACCGCCAAGGCCATGGCCGGGTACCTGCTGCGTGCGCACGCCTGCGGTGCCGTCACCGACACCGAACTCGCCACCACCGGAGTCTCCCCCGACCAACTGCACACCCTTCAGGTCACCGGGCGTCTGTAACGAAAGGACCCATGAACACCCCATGAACACCCGCATCTTCCGAGCCGAACACGCCGTCTATCTCCCGGAGGACGCCCAAGGCAGCAACGGTACAGCCCGACCCGTCCTCGGCCCCGCCACCGTCGTCACCGACGGTGAGACCATCGTCTCCGTCACCCCGGGACTGACCTCGGACATCCACGCCGGGCACGGCGCCGAGATCATCGACGTCCCCGCCGACCAGGTCCTGATCCCGGGTCTGGTGGACACCCACGTCCACGTCAACGAGCCGGGACGCACCGAGTGGGAGGGTTTCGCCTCCGTCACCCGCGCCGCGGCGTCCGGCGGTGTCACGACCCTGCTCGACATGCCGCTGAACTCGATCCCCTCCACCGTCACGGTCGAGGCCCTCGACGCCAAACAGGCCGTTGCGAAGGACAAGGTGAAGGTCAACGTCGGTTTCTGGGGAGGTGCCGTGCCGGAGAACCTCGGCACCGGTGACCTGAAGGCCCTGTGGGACCGTGGCGTCTTCGGCTTCAAGTGCTTCCTGCTGCACTCCGGTGTCGACGAGTTCGCACCGCTGAGCACCGGACAGCTGCACCAGGCCATGACCGAGATCGCCGGGTTCGACGGGCTGCTCATCGTCCACGCCGAGGACGGCGGGATCATCGACGAGGCCACCGCCAAGGTGGACGCCGCCGGCGGGGTCGACGAGACCTTCGACAGCTTCCTGGCGTCCCGCCCGTCGTCGTCGGAGGCGAAGGCCGTCGCCACCGTCATCGCCGCCGCCGAAGAGACCGGCTGCCGCGCCCACATCCTGCACCTGTCGGACTCCGGCTCGATCGACCAGATCGCCGCGGCCCGGGCCCGTGGCGTCCGGATCACCGCGGAGACCTGCCCGCACTACCTCTCCCTGTTCAGCGAGGAGATCCAGAACGGAGCCACCCAGTACAAGTGCTGCCCGCCGATCCGCACCGCGGGCAACCGTGAGCGTCTGTGGAAGGGGCTCGTCGACGGTGTCATCGGCACCGTCGTCTCCGACCACTCCCCCTGCACCGCCGAGCTGAAGCGCTTCGCGGAGGTCGCCGAGGCCCAGGCGTCCGCCAACGAGAGCAATGAGCTCACCGCCTTCGCCGCGCTGGCGGCCAAGGGCAACGACCTCGGTGCCGGCGGCGCCGACCACCGTGGTTCCGGCGGCTCCTTCGGGACCGCCTGGGGCGGCATCGGAGCTGTCGAGCTGGGGCTGCCGGTGGTCTGGTCCCAGGCGCGGCTGCGCGGCCTCGGACTCACCGACGTGGTCCGCTGGATGTGCCAGAACCCGGCCGAATGGGCCGGACTGTCCGACCGCGGTGCCATCCAGGTCGGCCGCCGCGCCGACTTCGCCCAGGTCAGTGCGGACGACGCTTTCGTCGTCCTGCCGGAGAACCTCAACCAGCGCAACAAGGTCACCGCCTACGCCCAACGTGCCCTGGCCGGTGTGGTGACCCGCAGCTTCATCGGTGGTGAGACCGTCTACATCCGTCCCACCACCCCCCGGACTCCCGCCGCCGCCGGTGAGCCCGGCGATCTGGCGGTCTTCCCCGCCGATGTCCAGCCGTTCACCCTGCGCCCCCGCACCGCCGCTACCCCGTCCAAGGAACTGTCCCATGAATGAATCCTCCGCCGACAAACCCGACTTCACGATCTGGCCGGACCTGGCCAGCCGCGCCCTCGCAGGCTCCGTGGTCTGGGCGTCCGACGAATCCTTCGCCGAGCGTGAGAACCTCATCGCCGCCCACGAGCCTGAGTTCGACCCTGACGAGTTCGGCAACAAGGGCAAGGTCTACGACGGCTGGGAGACCCGTCGCCGCCGCCATGACGAGATCGGCGGCAACGACGCCGCCATCGTGCGTCTCGGCGTCCCCGGTCAGGTCAAGGGCATCGTGGTCGATACCGCCTGGTTCAGGGGAAACTACCCGCCCCGGATCGCCGTCCACGGCCTGACATGCGACGAATATCTCACCGGCGAGGAGATCGCCGCCCTGCCGGACAGTGACTGGACCACGCTGGTGCCGGTCACCGACGCCCAGGGTGACCACAAGCACTACTTCGAGATCTTCCCCGCCGGTGCCGCCGCCGAACAGCGCTTCACCCATGTGCGCCTCGACATGATCCCCGACGGCGGCATCGCCCGTCTGCGCGTCCACGGTCAGCCGGTGCCGGACCCCCGCTTCCTGGGCTGCACCCTCGACCTCGCGGCCGTGGAGAACGGTGGCCGGGTGACCGGGTGCACCAACATGTTCTACTCGAGCCCGAACAACGTCATCTCCCTGGGCCGCACCCGGAACATGGGCGAGGGCTGGGAGAACGCCCGCCGACGCACCGAGGGCAATGACTCGGTCACCGTGCAGCTCGCCGGTGAGGGCCGGGTGCGCTGGGTCGAGATCGACACCTCCTACTTCGTCTTCAACTCCCCCGGCGATGTGAGCCTCACGGGTGTCACCGCCGATGGCGAGGAGATCGAGCTGGTGGCGAAGACCCGTGCCCTACCGGACACCAGGCACCGGTTCCTGGTCTCGGACCCGAACGAGGGTGAGACCGGACCGACCCCGGTCGTCGCCGTACGCGCCGACGTCTACCCCGACGGCGGCATCGCCCGGCTCCGCGTGTGGGGCGACCTCACCGACGGAGGGCGCCGTACCGTCGAGGCGCGCTGGTAGCCGACCTGACCTGCGACGGCCGTCGAAACCTGCCCGTAACACGCCTGTAGCAGAGCGGCCTGACGGGCGGAATATGCTGACCGCATGACCGTCACCTATGACCCGACCAAGCCGGAGCGCAACCGCCCCGTCCCCCTGCCGGATACGGAGGCCTCCGCCCGCCTGGCGGCCCTCGCAGAGCAGGCCCGCGCAGACATGGCGCTGATCGGGCACAACCATGACTGGGTGCCCGCCCCGTCCGAGGGCGCGTACAACGTCCTCGTGCTCGGCGGTGGCCAGGCCGGTCTCGGTTCCGCCTTCGCCCTGTCCCGTCACCGCATCGGCGCGGTCAAGGTGCTGGAGTCCGGCCCGGCGCACGAGGTCGGCTGCTGGACCCGCTACGCGCGCATGCACACCCTGCGCAGCCCGAAGAACATGAAGGGCATCGAGCTGGACATTCCCTCGCTGCACACCGGGCGCTGGTTCGAGGCCAGGTACGGCAAGGCGGCCTGGGAAGCCACCGACCTGGTCCCCCGCGAGGACTGGAACGAGTACCTCACCTGGTACCGCGACGTCACCGGCGCGGACGTGGACTTCAACACCACCGTCACCGCTGTCCACAAGCCGGACGCCGAGGGCTACTTCCGTGTCACCGCCGTGCGCGACGGTGCCGGGGTCGAGTACCGCGCCCGCCGCGTCATCTTCTCCCTCGGGCTCAAGGGCGGCGGCGGAACCTTCCTTCCGCCGCTGGTCGAGAACCTGCCGGAGCACCTGCGCTTCCACACCGAGGACGACATCGACTTCGACGCCCTGGCAGGCAAGCGCGTCATCGTGCTCGGTGGCGGCGCCTCCGGTTTCGACAACGGTGGTACCGCCCTGGAGGCCGGTGCCGCATCCGTGGAGATGCACGTGCGCCGCTCCGACATTCCGCGCCAGAACTCGCTGCGCTGGATGGAGTTCCCCGGCATGCAGGAGCACTTCTATGATCTGACTGATGAGCAGAAGTGGGACTTCTCCCTGTTCAACGGTGGTCTGCCGCAGCCGCCGACGCAGGCCTCGGTGTGGCGCTGCTTCGCCCACGAGAACTTCTCCATGCTCACCGACACCCGCTGGGCGGACGCCTCCGTGCGCGTCACCGACGGTGTCGAGGAGGTCGTCATCACCGACGACAAGGGCGTGGAGCACGTCGGTGACGTGGTCATCTCCGCCACCGGTTACACCGTGGACCTGGGGCTGCGTCCGGAACTGGAGGAGTTCCTCGACGACATCGCCCTGTGGTCCGACGTGTACGGGCCGGCCGAAGGCCACCCGATGGGCTGCTGCCCCTACCTCGGCGACGGTTTCCAGTTCCAGGCGAAGGACGCCGCGTCCGCCGAGGCGAAGGAGTACATCCCCCGCCTGGTGCACCTGTCCACCGGCGCCCGCGCCTCCCACGGTGTGGCGGGCAACCAGCTCTCGGGTATCTTCGCCGGTCTGACGCGCGTTGCGGCGCGGATGGCCACCGACATCACCAAGGAGAACTGGCCGACGTTCTTCGAGGAGTTCAAGGCCTTCGAACACATCGAGATCCCGACCGTCGGCGCCCACGCCGAGGGCGAGGCCTGGTACCCGGACGGCCCGCGGTACTGATCTGCGGCTGGCCGGCTCCTGCCCGGCTCCTCCCAGCCCTGTCCGCACATCGATGCCGGTGGGGCCTATATCATGACGATCAAGAAGAATCGGCCGACACTCCACGAGCGGGATGAGGCCCCTTCGCTGCGGCGGTGGAGATCACCACCATGGACGCGTTCACTGGGTACCGTAGCGCGGTGCGCGACAAGCTCACGGAGGCGACCGCGGCATCGTCATCGCCGCGGTCCGTCCCACCAGACGCCGCCGCCCCCGCTGCGGGACCTGCGGGATGATCTGCGCCCGCTACGACCCCGGCGAGGGTCTGTGCCGTCGGCGGGGACTGGACCTGGGCACCACACCGGTGTTCCTCCAGGCCCCCACCCCACGGGTGGACTGCCCACACTGCGGAGTCACCGTCGCTGAAGTCCCCTGGGCCCGCCACGGTGCCCGCCATACCCGTGGTGTCGACGAGCAGGTCGCATGGTTGGCCACGCACGTGTCGAAGTCCGCGGTCTGTGAGCTGATGCGGATCACCTGGCGCACCGTCGGGGCGACGATCACCCGGGTCCGGGCCGGCGTCGAGGCACGCGTGGACCTGTTCGCCGGGCTGCGGCGCATCGGCATCGACGAGATCAGCCACAAGAAGGGCCAGCGCTACCTCACCGTCGTCGTCGACCACGATTCCGGACGGTTG
>NZ_CACZOO010000281.1 GCF_902782855.1 uncultured Corynebacterium sp. | reverse complement strand
CCTCCGACTCTGTCGGCGGGAAGAAGGCGTTCGCCAGGGCCAGTGACTGGGAGATCGCCACGGTCTCCGCGGTGGACATCACCGTCGACGGCCGTTCCACCGCCCACCCCTCACCGGTGACACCGCGACGCAGGTCCCGCATGACGGTGACCAGGGCGTCCACCAGCGGGGTGTCCACCTCGGCGGGCACGCCGGCGGCGACGAGTGCCTCCGCGGTCTGCCGGGTGACCAGCGCGATCTCCCGATCCCGGTCGGCGATCGGTTCAACCTCCTCGAAGCTGAAGCGTCGTTTCAGTGCCGCGGACATCTCCGAGACGCCCTTGTCCCGCAGGTTCGCCGTGCCGATGACGCAGAACCCGGGCGCGGCCTCCACCGAGAACGCCCCGAGCTCCGGCACCGCGAGGCGGCGCTCGGACAGCAGTGGGACGATGGCGTCCTGGATCTCCGGCAGGCAGCGGGTGATCTCCTCGACGCGCACGACCCGGCCGGTGCGCATCGCGGTCATCACCGGGGACGGGACCAGCGCGTCCTCGCTCGGTCCGGACGCCAGCAGCATGCCGTAGTTCCACCCGTAACGCAGCTGGTCCTCGGTGGTGCCCGCGCTGCCCTGCACGGTCAGCTCACTGGTGCCGCACACCGCGGCGGCGAGCAGTTCGGAGAGCATCGACTTCGCCGTGCCCGGTTCACCGACGAGCAGCAGGCCACGGGCTCCGGCGAGGGTGACGACGCAGCGTTCGACCAGCGCCCGGTCCCCGACGAACTTCGGGTCTTCTCCGCCGCAGACGAACTCGACGACGGCGCGCGGGGTGAGCCGCCAACCGGGAGGGCGTGGCCCCTCGACGGCGGCGAGGGCCGCCAGTTCGTCGGCGTGGCGGACTTCGGCGGTGGGACGCTGGGCTTGCGTTGCGGGCTGCACGGTGTCCGATTGTAGGTGGGTACCGTGGGTGCCCATGAGCGTTGATCCTGTGCCGGCCGCTGGGCTGTCTCCTGGGCTGTCTCCTGGGCTGGCTGCCGAGCGTCTTGCCGCGCTGCCCGGGCGACTGCGGAGGAGGGCGGAGACACTGGAGGTCGGCGATCCGGTCGACGGGCCGGCCGGACCGGCGGTCACAGTCGGTGCCGAGACCGTGACCCTGGCCGATCTGACCTGCACCTGCCTGCTCTCGCCGCGGTGCGCCCATGTCGGGGCGGTGTGTCTGACGGTGACCTCGGACGGATCGGACGGATCGGACGGTTCGGACAGGCCGGACACGTCGGACACCGGCCGTCCGGTGGAGCCGGCGTCCTCCCCGGCGTCGGCGACGCGGGAGGTGGTGCTCGACCGGGACGCGGTGGAACTCGTCGACGTGGTCACCGACGGTCTCGCCGAGGTGCTGCGGTACGGGCTCACCGATCTGCCGCTGCACCACGCGGTCGCCCTGGAGGCGAGCCTGCAACGGGTGCGGGTCGCCCGGCTGCACCGGTTGGAGCGGGCACTGACCGGCGTGGTGGCTGCGGCGACTGACCTGCGGGAGGGGCGTCCGGTCAACCGTGCGTCCGTGACCGACTCGGTCACCGGCGTTCTGCTCACCTGCCACCTGCTGCGACGGGGCGACGCGGACGCGGTGGGGACCGCCCGGCGCGTCTACGGTGATCTCGGGTCGGCGACACTGGTCCCGGTCGGTGCGGAACCCGTGGTCACCGCGTCCGGGTTCGCCGGCGCGTCGGTGATCCTCGCCGGTCAGGTGCCGGAGGCGGGGTCACGCTACACCCTGGGAAGGACTCCGCCGGGGGACCGCGCCGACGTCCCCCGGATCTGGCACGGGCCGGCGGGGATCGGTGATGTGCGTGCGTCCCTGTCAGAGCTGGCGCGGCACAAGGTGCTGGTGTCCGGGGCGACGGTCTCCGCCGACGGTCGGCTCGGTTCGGGGAAGGCGGTGCGCGCCGCGCTCGGTGCGCCGTTGACCGTCGACGATGTCCGGGAGGCGGTGTCCGGTCCGTCGGAGACGGTACCCACTGTGCTCACCGTGCCCACTGTGCCCACCGGGCTCACCGGAACTGTTCTCTCGGTGTCCAGGAAAGGCGTGGAACTTGACTGTGACGGTATGGCAGGGTCGGCGCGCTTCTCCCGGGCGGCGCGGGCCTGCGGGGTCGACGGACTGGTCACGAAGCTGCAGGGTGCTCAGGAGAGCGCCACCCCGGTGACCGTCGTCACCTCGTCGGGGGAGGCGGTGGCGGTCTGGTTCGGCGATGAGGTCATCTACCCGGGACTCGACCGGGTGAAAGGTCAGGGGGTCCCTGACGGGGCCCCGGTGGCGGACGACGCCCCGGTCGCGCCATTGGCGGTCCCCGCCGGCCCGACTCCGGCCGGGCGGATCACCGAGTGGCTGGAACTGCTGGTCTTCGGCGGGCGACGCGTCCTCGACAGTGCGACACGGCAGCGGGACGCCGCCTGGTGTGAGCGCAACGGCGCCCCGCTGGCCGGGGAACTGCTGCGCGGGCTGACCGCGGAATCTGTCACGGACAGCTCCACCGGCCCGGCCTCAGTACTTCCGTTGGTGGTGTACGGGACAGGGTGACGTGGGTACACGTGGTGAACCTCTGCTGGGGGAGGTACTTACCGTCTCGTAACCTCCCGGTAGAGTCACACGCATGTGAGTCCTGGCTGAGGCAGGGTTCAGTACAGAGGAGATCAACACGATGACACCCGACGCTTCGCATCTCAGCGACTACCAGGCGAAGTACTACGCCTATGAGCTGCAGCGGAGCTACGCCAACGACCACGTCGGCAAGTTGGCTGGTCTGCTGTTCGATGCGCAGGTCGAGCCGAAGCCGCACCAGATCGACGCTGCGCTGTTCGCCCTGCAGACCCCGTTCCTTCCCGGCGTGATCCTGGCGGACGAGGTTGGACTGGGGAAGACCATCGAGGCCGGCATTGTCATCTCCCAGTACTGGTCGGAGCGTCGTCGACGGATTCTCATCGTCGCACCGTCGAGCCTGCGGCAACAGTGGAAGCAGGAACTCTACGAGAAGTTCCTCATCCCCGCGAGCATCCTTGACTCGAAGACTAAGGACACCCTGCTGGCGCAGGTGGATGGTCGGGGAGCCGAGGTCCTGATCTGTTCCTACGAGTTTGCGACCCGACACGAGAACGACTTGCTGAAGTCCTGGGACCTCGTGGTCGCTGATGAGGCACACCGACTGCGTAACTTCTGGACCGGGAAGACGAAGTCCCCGGCGGCGATCGCCCACATCATCCGGAATGCGCACAAGACGGTGCTGCTGACGGCGACCCCGCTCCAGAACAAACTGGAGGAACTCTACGGTCTGGTCTCGGTCTTTGACCCGGGTTACTTCCACTCCCTGGATGCCTTCCGGGAACGCTACGTGAAGAACCGGGACCTCATCGGCGATGATGACCTGGTGGACCGCGTGGCACTGATCGCCAAGCGGACCCTGCGCAAGGACGCCGACAAGTACATCCACTTCACCAAGCGTCTGCCGCTGACCGTGGAGTTCACCCCGTCTACGGACGAGATCCGGCTCTACGACCTGGTGAACGACTATCTGCAGCGTGATGAGCTGTTCGCCTTCGCCGGCAGCCAGCGGCACCTGTCTGCCCTGATCATCCGTAAGCGTCTCGGCTCATCGACCTATGCGGTGGCGAGCACCCTGGAGAACATCGCCAACCGTCTCGCCGACGAGGTTGCGGCGGGTAAGTACCGGGATGGTCGGGGTGGCCTGGTCGAGTCGGACTTCATGGCGGGCGACGAGGTCACCGGGGAGATCCTGGAGGACGCTGAGCGACTGGACGGAGCAGGCAACCGGTCCCGCAGGACGCGGACGGCGTCTGATGCGGGACTTGCCCCGAAGACCGTGGCCGCGATGAAGGACGAGGTCCGGGAACTCCGTGACTACGCGGCCCTGGCCCGGTCCATCACGGTGAACCAGAAGGCTGTGAAGCTGGGAGAGGCCCTGGACCGGGGCTTCGCCAAGCTCCGGGACCTGGGCGCGGCGGAGAAGGCGATCATCTTCACCGATTCCACGAAGACACAGTCCTACATCGCCCGTACCCTGACCGAGATGGGCAGGGGTGAGGGGCTGGTCCTGTTCAACGGTTCCAACAACGCCCCGGAGCAGACCGAGATCTACCGGGCCTGGCTCGCCGAGAACGAGGGCAGTGACCTGGTCACGGGTATCGCCACTGCTGACCGACGGAAGGCCCTGGTCGACTACTTCCGGGATCACGGCACGATCATGATCGCCACGGAAGCTGCAGCCGAGGGTATCAACCTCCAGTTCTGTTCGATGCTCATCAACTATGACCTGCCGTGGAACCCGCAGAGGGTGGAGCAGCGGATCGGCCGGGTGCACCGCTTCGGCCAGAAGCACAACGTTGTGGTCGTCAACTTCTCAAACAAGGGAAACATCGCCGAGGAGCGAATACTGGAGCT
>NZ_CACZOO010000280.1 GCF_902782855.1 uncultured Corynebacterium sp. | reverse complement strand
CGAGGGGTGACAGTGTCGGCGGGGGACAGCGGAGGGCACCGGTTCACTTCCGGTGCGCCCCTCACACGAGAGGACGGTGTCACCTGCCTGCCGTGTGAGGGTGCACCCCAGGTGAACGGGTTGAGCGCGAGATGAGGGTGAACGGGGTAAGCGCGAGATGAGCGTGAACGGGGTAAGCGAGAGATGAGTGCCGTACCGCCGGATCTCAAATGAGAAACCGTCGGACGGTCGACCGCTACGTGCCGGGGTCCGGGGACGCCGTCGCACACTTATGACCTCAGCACCACGCCAGGTACGCTGAAAACCCATGAGCACGATCGTCCACCTCGTCCGTCACGGCGAGGTCCACAATCCGGACCGCATCCTCTACGGGCGTCTCCCCGGCTGGCACCTCAGTGTCCGTGGCCGGCAGATGGCCGCCGCCGTCGCCGCCGACCTCGGGGACCACGACATCACCTACGTCGCCGCGTCCCCGCTCCAGCGTGCGCAGGAGACGGTCGCCCCGATCCTGGACGCCGTCAACGGTAACCGGAGCGGTGCGCAGCTCGACCTTGTCACTGACGATGACCTGCTTGAGGCGGGAAACCGGCTCGAGGGGCTGCACATCAAAGGCATCCGTTCCGCCCTGTGGAACCCGAAGCGCTGGCCGATGCTGACCAATCCGAGCGTCCCGAGCTGGGGTGAGCCCTACCCGCGGATCCTCGACCGGATGTGGGCCGCCGTGGACCGTGCCCGACGCGCCGCCGAGGGCCACGAGGCCGTGTGCGTCTCCCACCAGCTGCCGGTGGTCTGCGTCCAGCGCGACGTCCAGGGCCTGCCGCTGCAGCACAACCCGGCCAGCCGTCGCTGCAACCTCGCCTCCGTCTCCTCCCTCGTCTTCGACGGTGACGAGCTCACCGACTTCATCTACTCCGAACCCGCGCAGGAGATCTGAGATGCTGAACGTGTCGGGGACCGCCCGGGCCGTAGCGGCGTCCTCCCTGGTGGTGGGTGTCCTGTTCGGTGCCGCAGCCTGCGGTGAGGACTCCACCGCCGGGAAGGACGCCGTCGCCATCGGCGGGGAGTTCAAGTTCGTCTCACCCGGCGGCCAGACGGTGATCACCTACGATGAGGGCGACCGCCGGGAGATCGGCGATCTGGAGGGTGATTCCCTCATGGAACCGGGTACTACCGTCGGCCTCAGGGATTTCGAGGGCGAGGTCGTCGTCCTCAACGCCTGGGGGCAGTGGTGCGGGCCGTGCCGCTCGGAATCCGATGACCTGCAGACCGTGCAGGAACGGCTGGAGAAGGACGGCCGGGGAACGGTTCTCGGCATCAACGTCCGCGACACGGCACGTGCCAAGGCCCAGGACTTCCATGAGGACAGCGGCATGACCTATCCCTCGATCTACGACCCGCCGTTCAAGTCGGCCCTCGCCCTCGGCGGGATCCCGGCGTCCGTCATCCCGACGACGATCGTCCTGGACAAGAAGCACCGTCCGGCGAAGGTCTTCCTGCAGGAGATCACGACCGAGGAACTCTGGGACGCCGTGGAGCCGCTGCTCAATGAGTGACCTGGGAAGCACCTTCGCGGATGCCGTGACGACCGGCCCGCTACTGCTCGGCCTGTTGGCCGCCGCCGCTGCCGGACTGGTCTCCTTCGCGTCCCCGTGCGTGATTCCCCTGGTCCCCGGCTACGTCTCCTACCTCGCCGGCGTCGTCGGTGCGGAGGCCGAGTACACCGCCGACGGTACCGTGGTGACGACGCGGCGGGGACGCGCCGGTGGCGCCGCCCTGCTCTTCGTCGCCGGGTTCACCGTCGTCTTCTGCCTCGCCACCGCGACGGTCTTCGGCGCGATCCGCGCGATCCAGGTCAACCAGGACCTGCTCATGCGTATCGGCGGGGTGGTGACCATTCTCATGGGTGTGATCTTCATGGGTTTCATCCGCCCGCTGCAGACCGATACGCGGATGACCCCCCGCCGGTGGTCGACGCTTGCCGGCGCGCCGCTGCTCGGTGCCGTCTTCGCCCTCGGGTGGACGCCGTGTCTGGGCCCCACGCTCTCCGCCATCATCTCGGTGTCGGCCGGTACCGAGGGCATGACCGCCGCCCGCGGCGTGCTGCTGATCCTCGCGTACTGTCTCGGTCTCGGCGTCCCGTTCATCCTCGTCGCGCTCGGTTCGTCGAAGGCGCTGCGCGGGGTCGGTTGGCTGCGCCGGCATTCCCGTACCCTCCAGATGGTCGGCGGGGCACTGCTGGTCGTCGTCGGCATCCTGCTGGTCACCGGCCAGTGGGCGGTCTTCGTCGACTGGATCAGACAGTGGCTCGTCAACGACACGACCCTGCCGG
>NZ_CACZOO010000279.1 GCF_902782855.1 uncultured Corynebacterium sp. | reverse complement strand
GTTGTGGAAGGCCTTCGCCGAGCCGAGCAGTCCCGGATTGCAGAAGTCCATGAGGGTGTGCAGTTCCGACAGCCGGTTCTCCACCGGGGTGCCGCTGAGCGCCAGACGGTGGTCGGCCGGGATCCCCCGCACCGCCCGGGACTGCGCGGTGCCCGGGTTCTTGATGTTCTGCGCCTCGTCGGCGACCACGCGTCCCCACCGCAGCGCGGCGTAGCGGGCCGGGTTGCGTCCCACGGTCCCGTAGGTGGTGAGCACCAGGTCCACAGCCCGGGCGGCCGCCGGGAACCGGTCTTCCGGCACCTTTCCGGAGCCGTGGTCGACGAGGACGCGCAGGGTCGGGGCATGCCGGGCCACCTCGGAGTTCCAGGCCTCCAGCACCGAGGTCGGGGCGACGACGAGTGTGGGGCCGGTGACCTCACCGTGCTCACGCTCCCAGGCCAGCAGCGCGAGGACCTGCAGGGTCTTCCCCAGGCCCATGTCGTCGGCGAGGATCGCGCCGAGCCGGTGGCGGAACATCCACACCAGCCAGTTGAGGCCACGCTGCTGGTGGTCGCGCAGCGTGACAGTCAGAGCCGCCGGCACCTCCACCCGCTCCGGCGGGGCGAGTGCCGGCATCTCACCGTCGCCCTCACAGGGGTGCTGGGCGGCGAGCATCCGGCCGACCCAACCCTCGGCGTCGATCTCGAGGTCCTCGTCGGTGTTCCAGGTGCGGTCCCGGGAGGCGAGCTCCGCGGACAGCAGGTCACCGAGTGTCACCAGCGGATGCGGGTCGTCGGCATTTCCGGCGGAGGTGGCGTCCTCCTCCGTCGCCGCCTGCTGCGCCTGGGTCACCGTGCGGAAGTAGCTCCGCGCCCGGGAGAGGGAATCCCCGTCGAGCCGCACGTAGCGCCCCTTGACCTGCACCACGGAACGCGCCGAGGTGAGCAGGTCATGCTTCTGCAGCGGGGTGAGCCGCTCCCCGTCGACCGAGATGTCCCAGTCGAAGGACAGCACCTGCTCCGTGCCCATGCGGCCCTCCGCCGGACCGGTGCCGACGGGCGAGATCCGGACCTTCACCGTCGGACGCACCGTCGACCAGCCACGGGGCACGAGCACGTCGATGCCGGCGGTGGTCAGCGCCGCTACACCCCCGGACAACAGATCCTCGACATCGGCCATGGTCAGCGCCAGGGACAGGGCCCGGTCCTCGGCGGGGCGGCCGGTCAGTGACGCGGACTCCGGGAACCACACCCCGGTACGCAGCCAGCCCTCCACCGCGGTGGCGGTGTCCCGCAGCGGGGGCCACGCCCGGTACGCGGCGTCCAGCCCGAGGCGCAGCACCCGCTTCTCCCGGTCACCGGCCTCGGAGGCGGAGATCTCCCCGGCCGGGGCGTCATCCACCGACAGCCGGACGCCGAGACGCCAGCGCCGGGCGGCCGGGTCGACCGGCTCAGCGTCCGCGGTCTCCTCGTCATCGTCACTGTCGTCCGCCGCAGCACCCTGCGGCTCCTGCAGCACGAGGACGAGCTTCGTCGAGTCCTCGGTGGCCGAGCGGCGCCAGGCCGCCAGGCCGTCGGCGACGACGGGGGTCAGCCTGCGGTCGGCGTCCCCGGACACCAGCGCGGAGACGAAATGGTTGTCGAAGACGGCGCCGGCCGCCGCCGACCGGTCCTGCAGTCGGGCGACGCACATCCAGTGGACGAGCTCGTCGGCGGCGCGCAGCAGCACGTCCTCTCCCCCGTTGAGGGTCAGTACCACCGGGCAGTACGCCTGGAACTCCCGCAGGGTCCGGTTGTGCGCCCCGGAGGACGACACGCACCACACGGGGAACCACTGGCCGTCGGCGAAGTGGAGCTTCATCATGACCCGGCCGGTGTCCACGATCTCCAGGAGGAGCTCGTAGAGCCGTACGAACCACACCGTCTCCGCACTGAGCTGTTCCCGGTCCCCGCCCCCGCGCAGATACGCCGAGAGGGTGCCCAGCACGACGAGCGCCTGCTCCGGGGCCCATGCCTGAGTGTAGAGGGAAATCTCACGGACCTGCCCTTTCGGGGTCGCGACCCGCATCCCGTCACGACGACGCAGCGCCCTGGATCTCACCAGCTCTACGAGAGGTGAATCCAGGTCACTGTCGCCCACCGCGGCACCGTCGACCACCACGGCGTGGCCGTCGGTCCGCTCGACCCAGAGGTGGAGACCCCGGCCGGCGAGCCACAGCAGATGTACCCGGTGTTCAGTCACTCTCCTTGTGTACCACGCGGACCGGACAACGGACCTGCCCGCCTGTGCCGAACCACTGTTCGACCCGAGAAGACAGACATATCGCCGCAGAACCTCTAGTGTGGTCGGCAATGACTTTTCATCGACTGAAATCTGTACCGACGACGCACGAGGAGGACAGTCATGAGTGAACAGACCTGGTTCATCATCGCCATGGTGATCTACCTGATCGCCATGCTGGGGATCGGGGTCTGGAGCTACTTCCGGACCGACGAATACGAGGACTACATGGTGGGCGGCCGCGGCCTCCACCCGTTCGTCGCCGCCCTGTCCGCGGGCGCCTCGGACATGTCCGGCTGGCTGCTCATGGGACTGCCCGGAGCGCTGTTCGTCAGCGGCTTCTCCGAGATCTGGATCGCGGTCGGCCTGCTCATCGGTTGCTGGTGCAACTGGAAGTGGGTCGCCCCGCGGCTGCGCAGCTACACGGAGATCGCGAACAACTCGATCACGATCCCGTCCTTCCTGGAGAACCGGCTGCGCGACCGCAGCCACACCCTGCGCATCCTCTCCGGCATCATCATCCTCGTCTTCTTCACCTTCTACGTCGCCTCGGGCATGGTCGCCGGCGGCCGCTACTTCGAGTCCAGCTTCAACGGTGACTACCTCACCGGTCTGCTGATCATCGGCGCCGTGACGGTCCTCTACACCTTCGTCGGCGGCTTCCTCGCCGTCTCGTACACCGACGTGGTCCAGGGCACCATGATGTTCCTGGCGCTCATCCTCGTGCCGACCTTCGCCATCCTGAGCATGGACAACCCCGGTGACATCTTCAGCTTCCAGCTGAACGAGACCTACGGTGACGCGGCGAACGAGATCGCGGCGAACTCAAGCTGGTTCAACCCGGTCAGCGGCGTCGGATTCATCACCATCGTCTCCGGTCTGGCCTGGGGTCTCGGCTACTTCGGCCAGCCGCACATCATCGTGCGGTTCATGGCGATGCGCAAGCCCTCCGACGCCACCGCCGGCCGCCGCTGGGGCGTCAGCTGGATGGGTCTCTGCCTGGTCGGCGCGGTCTTCATCGCCATCGTCGGCCCCGCCTTCTTCGCCCAGACCTCGGACGCCTCGTTCTCGGACATCACGAACTACGAGACGAACTTCCTGGACATGGCGAAGGTGCTGTTCCACCCGTTGATCGCGGGTCTGATTCTCACCGCGGTGCTCGCCGCCATCATGTCGACGGTCTCCTCCCAGCTGCTCGTGGTCGCCTCCGCGCTGGTGGAGGACATCTACGCCGGCCTGATCAACAAGTCGGCGACGGACACCACGCTGAAGAACCTCTCCCGCGCGATGATCATCGTCGTCGCGATCATCGCCGCGCTGGTCGCCCTCGACCCGGACTCCGCCATCCTCGGCCTCGTCGAGTTCGCCTGGGCCGGCTTCGGCGCCTCCTTCGGCCCGGTGATCATCGCCGCACTGTTCTGGCGCCGCCTCAACGTGCCCGGAGCGGTCGCCGGCATGGCCGCCGGTGCGGTCGTCGCCTTCATCTGGGGCGGCCTGCCCCAGTTCAACGTCATGGACAAGCCCTTCGGCCTGTACGAGATGATCCCGGGCGTCCTCATCAACGTCCTGGTCATGGTCATCGTCACGCTGCAGACCAAGGAGCCGGAGGCCGAGGTCGTCACCGAGTTCGACGAGGCCACCCGCCTGGCCCGCCTCGCCGAATCCGATACCGACCTCGACATCGCGAAAGCCCGCGAGCAGATCCTCGCCGAGGACCGTAACGCCGTCACCAGCTGATTTTCCCCGACGTGAACCGGCAGGCCGGTGACGGAGTCCAACACAGTATGCGACTCCCACGACCGGCCTCCGTCATTGTCACGGTGTGCGCCGCCCTCACCGCGACCCTTCTCCTCCCCTTCTCCCGCGACGACGCCGTGACACCCGCCGACGGGGACCGTCGTCTCGTCGGGTCGCTGCTGACCGAGGTCAGGACCGCACCGCGGCGAATCCACGTCCTGGGGTACGACCGCAGTCACTTCGGGGGATGGGCCTCAGCGGTCACCGCCGAGGGGGCACTGTGCACCACCCGGGAGATCGTGCTGCTCACCACGTTCGCCACCGCGTCCCCCTCCCCTGCCGGCGACACCTCGTGCCCCACCGCGGACGGGACAGCCACCGACGTCTACACCGGTGGTCTGATCTCCCCGTCGCAGGTCGAGATCGACCATGTCGTCCCACTGGCCGCGGCCTGGGACCACGGGGCCCACGCCTGGGACCGCGCCACGCGGATCGCCTTCGCCAATGACGTGGACCGGAACCTACTCGCGGTGTCCGCTGACGCGAACCAGTCGAAGAGCGACGGAACCCCCGCCGAATGGCTGCCCCCGGCCGACGGACCCGCCCCCTGTGCCTACGTGGCCCGCTACCTCGCGGTGTCGGTCCACTACGGGCTGAGCATCAGCGCGGCCGACGCCGACGCCGCGCGCCGGACCTGCCGTCTGTGAGCCCGGATCCCGTCACAGGATCAGTCGCGCCGACCCCGGTATCCTCCGCGGTCCCCGCCGCGGTCGTTCCGGTCGTTGCGGTCGTACCGGTCATTGCGGTTGCCGCGCCAGCTGCTGCGTCCACCGTGGTCGCGGTTGCCGTGGTCGCGGTTGCCCTTGTCCCGGTCGAACCGGCCGCGGTCGGAGTAGCCGCCACGGTCGTTGCGTCCGCCACGGTCATCCCGGTCGCGTCCACCGCGTCCGCTGTACCCGCCGCGGCCACCGCCACGACGGTCGCCGTCGCGGTCGTCGCGGTCACGACGGTTGCGTCCGGGACGTCCTGCCGGGGCGCCCGGGTCGGGCTCGATGTTGATCAGCTTGCCGGAGATCCGGGTCTGGTCGAGCTGCTCGAAGACCTCCTTCGGCAGGTCGGCCGGCAGCTCCACGAGGGAGTGCTCGGAGAAGATGCTGATCCGGCCGAAGTCGCGGGAGTTCAGGCCGCCCTCGTTCGCCAGGGCGCCGACGATGGCACCCGGGCGGACCCGCTGACGGTGGCCCACGCTGACGCGGTAGACGGCCAGTTCCTTGCCGTTGCGGTCGGTGACCTTGGGGGCCTCACGGTTGAATCGCTCCGAGAACGGGCGGTGCACGCCCGGGTTCTCATCACCGCGGTCCCAGTCGTCGCGGGTGCGACGCTCACGACGCTGCGGCTCCTGGATCTCCTGGACGTAGAAAGCCTCGCGTCCCTGGATCTTCGCTGCCAGGGCGGCGGCGATGTCCGTGGGTGTGACGTCGTTGGCCTCGGCGTACTCGGTGACGAGCGTGCGGAAGATGTCGACCTGCCTGCCCTTGCGGGCCTCGGTGATCGAGGTGAAGAACTTGTTCTTCCGCGCCTCGTTGACCTCGTCGACCCCCGGCAGCTGAATCTCGGTGGGATGCGACTTCGTCGCCCGCTCGATGTTCTTCAGCATCCGACGCTCACGCGGGGTGACGAAGAGGATCGCCCGGCCGGTACGTCCTGCGCGACCGGTACGGCCGATGCGGTGCACATAGGACTCGGTGTCCCGCGGGATGTCGTAGTTGAAGACGTGGGTGATGCGGTCGACGTCGAGTCCGCGGGCGGCGACGTCGGTGGCGACGAGAATGTCGAGCCGGCCGTCCTTGAGCTGGTCGACGGTACGCTCACGCTGGTTCTGCGCGATGTCACCGTTGATGGCCGCCGCCTCGAAACCGCGGGCGCGCAGTTTGTCGGCGAGCTCCTCCGTGTCGCTCTTGGTCCGCACGAAGATGATCATCGCGTCGAACTCGGTGACCTCGAGGATCCGGGTAAGTGCGTCAAGCTTGTTACGGTGCGACACCATCAGGTAGTCCTGCGTGATGTTGTCGTTGGTCCGCTGCTCAGACTTGACCGTGTACTCTTCAGCGTCGTTGAGGTACTGCTTCGACAGGCGACGGATCGCGGAGGGCATCGTCGCGGAGAACAGTGCCACCTGGCGGGACTCGGGAGTGTCGGCGAGAATACGCTCGACATCCTCCTGGAAGCCCATGTTCAGCATCTCGTCGGCCTCGTCAAGAACCAGGAACCGCAGGTCGGACAGGTCCAGACTGCCCTTCTCCAGGTGGTCGATGATACGGCCCGGGGTACCCACGATGACCTGCGCACCGCGGCGCAGGCCCGACAGCTGGGCACCGTAGGGGGCTCCACCGTAGATCGGCAGGATGCTCACGCCGCCGAGGTGGGCGGCGAAAGACTCGAAGGCGTCCGCGGACTGGAGCGCGAGCTCACGGGTCGGGGCCAGGACGAGCACCTGCGGGTGGCGCAGGGAGGTGTCCAGGCGGGACAGGGCCGGCAGCGCGAAAGCCGCGGTCTTGCCGGTGCCGGTCTGGGCGAGACCGACGACGTCGCGCCCCTTCATCAGGGCCGGGATGGTGGCCGCCTGGATAGGGGACGGCGTGACATAGCCGACCTTCTCCACAGCGGCGAGGATACGGTCCGGCAGGCCCAGGCCCGCGAAACCCGATTCGGCCTCTGTCGTCGTGTCCTCTGCAGAATTTTCTTCGGTGACATCCCTGTCCGCGGTGTTCTCGGAATCGTCTGCGCCCACGTTGTCACCGACACCCGGGGTGTTCTCCACCGGGGTCTCGAGCAGATCGTCCAGAGTAACCGTCGACTGGGAGGTGTCCGGCTTGTTGTCGTCGCCGGAAACGTTCTCAGTGTCAGTCATTAGCCCCATCGTACGGTGCGGGTGTGATAAAAGCGATTCGGAGGATTCTACCCCGAACCGAGCCCGTGGAACAGGGCCCGGCGCGCCACCATCTAGGATGACCTGCGTGACTGACACCTCCGAAGACACGGCCCGGCAACTGCGCCGGACACTTTCCCACCGGCACATCCACTTCATCGCCCTCGGGTCCGCCATCGGCACCGGCCTGTTCTACGGGTCCTCGGACTCCATCGGGGCCGCCGGGCCGGGCGTCGTCTTCATGTACCTCCTCGGCGGCGCCGTGGTCTACTTCATGCTCCGCGCCCTCGGCGAGATGGCCGTGGCGACGCCCGTCGCCGGATCCTTCGCCGAGTACTGTCGGCGGTGGCTCGGCGACTGGGCCGGGTACATCACCGGCTGGATGTACGCCTTCGAGATGATCATCGTCTGTCTCGCCGACCTCACCGCCGTCGCCCTGTACATGCAGTTCTGGTTCCCCGGGACGCCCAGCTGGGTCTGGGTGTCCGTCGCCCTCGTCATCGTCGCCGCGGCCAACCTTGCCAGTGCCCGCTGGTACGGCGAACTGGAATTCTGGTTCACCCTCGTCAAGGTGGCTGCCGTCGTCGCCATGATCGTCGCCGGGGCTGCCATCCTCGTGTTCAACGTCGACACCGGAGGCCAGTCAGGTATCGACAACCTGTGGAACGACGGTGGACTGTTCCCGAACGGGGCCTCAGGTCTGCTCAGCTCACTGATCCTCGTCCTCTTCGCCTTCGGTGGCACCGAGACCATCGGGGTCGCCGCGGGCGAGGCGAAGGACCACGAGACCTCCATACCCAAGGCGATCAACACCGTCCCGGTGCGCATCCTGCTGTTCTACGTCCTCGCGATCCTCGTCATCGTCGCCGTCATCCCGTGGCGGCAGATCACCGGCGAGGAATCCCCCTTCGTGCAGATATTCAGCAGCCTCGGCATCGGCTGGGCAGCCGGCCTGCTCAACGTCGTCGTCCTCACCGCGGCACTCTCCGCGATCAACTCCGACCTCTACGGTGCGGGCCGGGTCATCTTCGGAATGGCCCGTGAGAGCCTCGCACCGCGGGTTTTCGCCAGGCTCAGTCCCCGCGGTGTCCCGGTGACCACCGTCGTCGCGATGGTCCTCGTGCTCATCGTCGCGGTCGCCCTGCAGCTGGGCAACGACACCGCCGCAGACCTCTTCGCCGACATCGCCGCCCTGGCCACCTTCGCCACGGTCTTCGTCTGGCTCATGATCCTCCTGGCCCACCTCGCCAGCCGGTACGGCTGGGGCGGCCGCGAGCCGGTGGAGCCGGCGAACCTGAAGTTCCGCGTCCCGTTCTGGCCCTGGGGCCAGTATCTCGCCGTCGCGGTCATCCTCCTCACCTTCGGCACGATGTTCTGGCTCGCGGACTTCCGTTCCGCCCTCGTCGCCGGAGTGATCTTCACCGTGGCCATGACCCTGCTCTACCCCCTGACGAAGCGCGGGACGCCGCAGGGGGTGGGGGACGCCCGCACAACCCCGTAAACAGACAGGCGACTAGGACGCGTTGTGGGGTCTGAACTACCGTAGGGGTGAACCGGCACCACACCCGGGACCCCACCCGGTCCCCGCCGCGTCCGGACACTGCCCGTCAGATACCGTCTCCACGACAGGAACAGGACCCCCATGACCGCACAGGCCCCCGCCAACCAGAGCGACTGGAGCGAACGCATCGCGCTGGCGCAGGAGATCCTCCCGCTGATCACCCGCCTGCACAATGAACACAACGTCGTAACCTCGATCTTCGGGCGACTGCTCGTCAATGTCACCGACATCGACATCATCAAGAGCCACCGCTACGCCCGACTGGTGACCGAGCGGGAGCTCCCGCTGAGCGCCACTCTGCCGATCCTGCGGGAACTGGTCGAGATGAACCTCGGCACCGCCTCCATCGACCTCGGCCGCCTCGCCACCGGTTTCGAGGCCGAAGGTGGGGACCTGCGCGACTACCTCGACCGCGAGCTCGCCGACATCCTCGACCAGCACTCCGAGAAGGCTCCGGTGGACGTCGTCCTCTACGGTTTCGGACGCATCGGCCGCCTGCTGGCCCGTATCCTCATCTCCCGTGAGGCCACCTACGGGGGTGTCCGTCTGCGTGCCGTGGTGCTGCGCAGGAAGAGCTCCGACGACATCGAGAAGCGTGCCAGCCTGCTCCGTCGCGACTCGATCCACGGCGCCTTCGACGGGACCATCACCGTCGACGAGGAAAACGGGATCATCTGGGCCAACGGCACCGCCATCCAGGTCATCTACGCCTCCGACCCCGCCGACATCGACTACACCGCCTACGGCATCAACGACGCCATCGTCGTCGACAACACGGGCGCCTGGCGGGACCGGGAGGGCCTGTCGAAGCACCTGGAGTCCAGGGGTGTGTCCAAGGTCCTGCTCACCGCCCCGGGCAAGGGCGACGTCAAGAACATCGTCTACGGGATCAACCACGGTGACATCACAGCCGACGACCGTGTGCTGTCCGCAGCGTCCTGCACCACCAACGGCATCACCCCGGTACTCAAGGTCATCGACGACCGCTACGGCATCGTCCACGGCCACGTCGAGACGGTCCACTCGTTCACCAACGACCAGAACCTCACCGACAACTTCCACAAGGGGCCGCGCCGCGGCCGCGCCGCAGGACTCAACATGGTCCTCACCGAGACCGGCGCCGCCAAGGCCGTCGCCAAGGCCCTGCCGGAGCTGGCCGGCAAGCTCACCGGTAACGCGATCCGCGTCCCCACCCCCGATGTGTCGATGGCCGTCCTGAACCTCAACCTGGCGAACGAAACCACCCGCGACGAGGTGAACGAG
Organism: uncultured Corynebacterium sp.; assembly: GCF_902782855.1. Taxonomy (GTDB): domain Bacteria; phylum Actinomycetota; class Actinomycetes; order Mycobacteriales; family Mycobacteriaceae; genus Corynebacterium. The sequence goes on along the minus strand of NZ_CACZOO010000279.1, from coordinate 22,024 downwards.
TACCTCCACAAGGTCGCGTTGCACTCCAACCTGCGGCAGCAGATCGACTACATCAAGTCCCCGGATGTCGTCTCCTCCGACTTCGTCGGCTCGACCCACGCCGGCATCGTCGATGGTCTGGCTACCATCGCCGAGGGGAGGAACCTCGTGCTCTACGTCTGGTACGACAACGAGTACGGATACTCCAACCAGGTCATCCGCATCGTCGAGGACATCGCGGGTGCACGGCCCAAGGTGTACCCGGTCCGCATGGAGCCCGCTGAGCTGGTCTGACCCCCGGGGCACCCCCGCCGACCCCCGCCCGCCCGTCCGGATCCCGGACCGGCGGGCGTCATTCCGCCCGGAGCCTGTCAGTCCTGCGCAGGGTCCGGATCGTCGCCGTCGGCGTCCTCCCACAGATCCTCCAGAGGCACGAGCAGCTCCTCCCAGGCCACCGCCTGCTCCTGCGCCACGAAGAGCACGTCGAAGAGACGGTCGAAGTCCCGGTAGGACCCGAGTTCCAGCACTTCCTCGGTCATGTCGGCGATGTCGTGCACGAGCCCCTCCAGCATCCGCTGGCGGTCCGCCTCGGACGCCCGGGCGGCACCGTCGACGATGTCCTCCGGATCCGGATCCTCCTCCTCGTCCCAGATCTCGGCGACCGCCTGATCCATGAGGTCCTCGAAGTCCTCCCCCAGGGTGACGAACCGCACCCGGGCGACCGGGGTGCTCTCCTCCCCCTCGAAGGTGACGACGATCTCGGAACTCTCCCCGATCTCCGCGCTGACGGTGAGCGCGTCCACCGGATCCTGCACGAACTCCAGGTCCGAGACCCGCGGGTCCGCACCCTCGATGAGGTCGCGCACCGTGCCGACCACCAGATCGGTGGCGACGTGGCGGGCGACCGTGGCGACCGCGTCCTCGACCGAGAACACGACACCGACCAGTGCCGCCTCGAACTCCTCGTCATCCTCGGCGACATCCGCCATGGCGAGGAAGACATTCGCCCCGGGGATACCGGTCCCCCCGGTGATGTCGACGAACTGAACCTCGAGATCCTCCGACACCGGGACGAACAGGGTGCCGTCATTGACACGGGACTCGATCCCCTCGGCATCGAGTGCTTCGGCGATGTCCACATAGAAACCCACGAGGGGAACCTCCTACGGTCCACTCCGAACGGGTCTCGCCCCGGGCACGTCACCCGGGCACGCCGTCGGAACCGTCACCCATGCTAGCCGACCGGCTACGGGGGTGGCACGGCCACGGCACCCGCGCAACTCGGACGGCACTCCGTCACGGGACCGGTGCGCTGTCACCCGCCGGTCCGAAAAACTGCTGTGGATATAATGTTTCTCCGTGGTTCCGCCGACAACCCCTGCGACATCGTGGTACAGGACACATGTAGTAGGGTGGTTGGTCGAGATTGACAACATCATGAAATGAGGCGAGGACCTGCTGTGAACAGCTCCAATTTCGGTTCCAACGAATGGCTGGTCGACCAGATGTACCAGCAGTTCAAGGAGGACCCGCAGTCCGTGGACAAGGAATGGCGGGACTTCTTCTCGGACGGGCAGACCACCGGCACAGCCACCCCGGTGCCGGTCACCGCTCCGCAGGACGCGCCCGCGACAGCCCCGGCAGCCACCCCCGCAGTCACCCCGGCCGCCACTGTCGCCTCTGCCACCGCAGCGACGACCCCGGTCGCGGCGCGCCGCACCAGTGCCGCAGCGACCATCGCAGCCAACGTGGCCCCGTCCGCCAACCCGATCCCCACCCGCGTCGCGCCACCGGCCCCCAAGGGTCCCGCCGAACCGCTCACCCCGGGTGAGGCGCCGCTGAAGGGCGCGCAACGAGCCATCGCGAAGAACATGGACGCCTCCCTGACCATCCCGACGGCCACCACCGTCCGGGACATGCCGGCGAAACTCATGTTCGAGAACCGCGCCATGGTCAACGACCACCTCCGGTCCCAGGGCCGCGGCAAGATCAGCTTCACCCACATCATCGGGTGGGCGCTGATCAACGCCGTCAAGGCACATCCGACCATGAACAACAGCTACGCGGTCATCGACGGCAAACCGGCCGTCGTCACCCCCGAGCACGTCAACCTGGGTCTGGCCATCGACCTGGTCTCCAAGAACGGCAGCCGGAACCTGGTCGTCGCTGCTATCCGTGAGTGTGAGACCCTCTCCTTCGAGGGCTTCGTCGACGCCTACGAGGACATTGTGGTCCGGGCCCGTCAGGGCAAGCTGACGATGGCGGACTTCTCCGGCGTCACCATCCAGCTGACCAATCCGGGCGGCATCGGCACCCGCCATTCCGTGCCCCGTCTGACCAACGGCCAGGGTGCGATCATCGGTGTAGGCGCCATGGACTATCCGGCTGAGTTCGCCGGCGCCTCCGAGGACCGCCTCGCCGACCTCGGAGTCGGCAAGCTCGTCACCGTCACCTCCACCTACGATCACCGCATCATCCAGGGTGCGGAGTCCGGTGAGTTCCTGCGCGACATGAGCCGTCAACTCATCGACGACGACTTCTGGAACGGGATCTTCCTCTCCCTGCGCGTTCCCTACGCCCCGGTCCGCTGGAGCCAGGACATGCCCGACAGCGGCGTGGACAAGTCCACCCGGGTCATGCAGCTCATCGAGTCCTACCGGGCCCGCGGCCATCTCATCGCCGACATCAACCCGCTGCACTGGACCCAGCCCGGCCTGCCGGTACCGGACCACTCCGACCTTGACATCGAGAGCCACGGCCTGACCCTGTGGGATCTGGACCGTAGGTTCCACGTCGGCGGATTCGCCGGCCACGAGACCATGACCCTGCGTGAGGTCCTCGCGACCCTGCGCAAGGCCTACACCCTCAAGGTCGGCTCCGAGTACACCCACATCCTCGACAAGGATGAACGCCTCTGGCTGCAGGAGCACATCGAGGCCGGTCAGCAGAAACTCTCCAATGCCGAGCAGAAGTACCTTCTCCAGAAGCTGAACTCCGCCGAGGCCTTCGAGAACTTCCTCCAGACGAAATACATCGGTCAGAAGCGCTTCTCCCTCGAGGGCGCCGAAGCCCTCATCCCGTTGCTGGACGCCGCCGCGGACCAGGCGGCCGAGCAGGGCCTCGAAGAGGTCGTCATCGGTATGCCGCACCGCGGCCGTCTCAACGTCCTGGCGAACATCGTCGGCAAGCCCTACTCCACGATCTTCGGCGAGTTCGAGGGAAATATCGAGCCCGCCGCCGCCGGTGGTTCCGGTGACGTGAAGTACCACCTGGGCACCGAGGGCATCTACACGCAGATGTTCGGCGACAACGACATCAAGGTCACTCTGACGGCCAACCCCTCCCACCTCGAGGCCGTCAACCCGGTCATGGAGGGCCTGGCCCGCGCCCACCAGGATCTGTCCCCGATCGCCGGCCAGCGTCCGGTCATGCCGATCCTCATGCACGGCGACGCGGCCTTCACGGGCCTGGGCATCGTGCAGGAGACCATCAACATGGCCCAGCTGCGCGGCTACTCCGTCGGCGGCACCGTCCACGTCGTGGTCAACAACCAGATCGGTTTCACCACCACTCCGGACCGTGGCCGTTCCACCCACTACGCCACCGACATCGCCAAGGGCTTCGACTGCCCGGTGTTCCACGTCAACGGTGACGACCCCGAGGCCGTCGTGTGGGTCGCCCGCCTGGCTGTGGAGTACCGTCGCAAGTTCGGCAAGGACGTCTTCATCGACATGGTCTGCTACCGTCGCCGCGGCCACAACGAAGCCGACGACCCCTCGATGACCCAGCCGGAGCTCTACAACATCATCGAGGACCGTCCGACGGTGCGTTCCCTCTACCACGACACCCTCGTGGGACGCGGTGACATCACCGAGGAGGACGCCCAGCGAGCCGCCGATGACTTCCACGGCCAGCTCGAATCCGTCTTCAACCAGGTCAAGGAAGGTGTCAAGGATGGGGCCGCCCCGGCCGCACAGACCGGAATCGCCGGTGGCCAGGCTCTGTCCACCGGGCTGGACACCTCCATCACCCGCGACGTCATCGCCGAGATCGGTGACAGCTTCTCGGTCGATGCCCCGGAGGACTTCAACATCCACCAGCGCGTCAGGCCGGTGGTGAAGCGCCGCCACCAGATGTCGCGCGAAGGCAACATCGACTGGGCCTTCGGCGAGCTCCTCGCGTTCGGTTCCCTGGCTCGTGAGGGACGCCTCGTCCGTCTGGCCGGTGAGGATTCGCAGCGCGGCACCTTCACCCAGCGCCACGCCATCCTCTTTGACTCGAAGACGAACGAGCCCTTCAGCCCACTGGAGGCTGTCGCACGTGAGGCCGGCAACGGCGGTTCCTTCCGTGCCTTCAACTCCCCGCTCACCGAGTACGCCGGCATGGGCTTCGAGTACGGCTACTCCGTGGGTAACCTCGACGCCGTGGTCGCCTGGGAGGCACAGTTCGGTGACTTCGCCGACGGTGGCCAGACCATCATCGACGAGTACATCTCCTCCGGTGAGGCCAAGTGGGGTCAGCTGTCCAGTGTGATCCTGCTGTTGCCGCACGGCTACGAGGGTCAGGGCCCCGACCACTCCTCTGCCCGTATCGAGCGGTACCTGCAGATGGCCGCCGAGGGTTCCATGACAATCGCGCAACCCTCCACCCCGGCGAACCACTTCCACCTGCTGCGTCGCCACGCGCTGGGCACCATGCGTCGTCCGCTGGTCGTCTTCACCCCGAAGTCGATGCTGCGCAACAAGGCCGCCGTCTCGTCCGTCGAGGACTTCACCGAGGTCACGAAGTTCCGGTCGGTCATCGACGACCCGCGCTTCACGGCGGACACCGCGGACCGTTCCCGCGTCAGGAAGGTGCTCATGTGCACCGGCAAGATCTACTACGACCTGGAGAAGAAGCGCGCCGATTTGGGCCGCGACGACGTCGCCATCGTCCGTGTCGAGATGCTGCATCCGATCCCGCACAACCGGATCCGGGAGACCGTCGTCGAGGGTTACCCGGGGGCTGAGGTCCGCTGGGTCCAGGACGAACCGGCCAACCAGGGTGCCTGGCCCTTCCTGGCCCTCAACCTGCCGGAGCGTATCCCGGGCTTCACCATGAAGCGCGTCTCCCGCCGGGCCCAGTCCTCCACCGCCACCGGTGTGGCCAAGGTCCATCACCTTGAACAGGAGGCCCTGCTCAACGAGGCCTTCGCGGACTAGCCTGCCGAGCAGGAAACGCGGAAGACCCCGGTACCTGCCCGGTACCGGGGTCTTCTGTTTTTCCGGGGCGGGCCGGGGCACGCCACCGTCATCTGCCCCGGCCGCTCCTGTCTATCCGTCCTGTTCCGCCGCCGCGTACAGGTCCCGGGTCGACACTCCCCCGGCGACGTCGTTGAGCGCCTTCCGGTCCTTCCGGTCCATGGTGGGTTTGCGGTAGAGGGCGACCGTGTTCTGCGGCAGCGAGTCGTCCCCGCAGGCCACCGCCATGCCTGGATCGGTTGCCTGCAGGTCCGTGGGCAGTGCAGACAGCATCGTCGAATGGGTGATGTCACGCCACGTGTCGCTGTCCGCGTCGCCGGCGTCCCGCGCCTCGCGGTAGAGTCCACGCAGCTCCCGCCCCTTGGCTGCGTCGAGGGTGTCGAGAAGTTCCCCGACGCACCCGGTGGCCACGGTCAGCTCTCCGTCCCGCAGCTGGCGGATCCGGTCGCCAGCTGCGACAGTGGCCCCGGTGACCGTGCGGCCGGCCTCCGACAGGGCATTCCCGTACTTCTGCGCCAGTGCCTGCTGCAGCGGGTCGTCGGTGGCCCCGACCGTCACCCCCGCCTCCGTCTCGACGGCGAGGGCTGCGTGCCCGGGGACGGTCCGTCCGGAGTTGCAGGACGCCAGCAGCGGTACCGTCAGTGCAGTCAGTGCCGTCACCGTCAACACGGCCACGGTGGTGCCGGTCCGACGGGGGGTGTGGCGCACGTACCACTCACCCATCAGAACCACACCACCAGGATGAGGACGACCAGGGCCGTCCAAGGGATCAACCCCCACCACCTGTTGCGGTCGCTGAGGAGCGCCCCGGTCGTCGCCGCCGCGCCGGCCGCGGCGTGCGGGATCCACAGGGCGTTTCCCGCGACGGCGAGAACCACTGCCAGGCCGCAGAGACCACCGGCGATCAGTCGGGTCATGGTTGTCAGTCACCCGGTCCTTCCCTCGGTTAGCTGAGTCCGTCCCGTCCAGAATAGTCACTTGTGCCGGAGGTGCACCGGTTCGCTTCGTCACAGCGCGGGGCCTCGTCACGGGCCTCGTCACGGGAGTATCTGGTTGACTGTCACCATGAGCCGTACCGCCCCCACCGTGGATGCCCGCTGCACCGTCTACCGCGCCGGTGGCGAGGGTCGTGTCGAACGGTTCGACCCGGCCGCCGTCGGGGACGGCGACGGACTGCTGCACGCACGGGAGTCCCTGCGGGACGGCGATTTCTGCTGGGTCAGCGTCACGGAGCCGGACGGCACTTTCATGCGCCACGTGGCAGACGTGTTCGGTATACACGATCTGGTCGTCGAGGACACGGTCGCCGCGCATCAGCGACCGAAGCTGGAGCGCTACGACAGTCAGCTCATGTTCGTGCTCCGCACCGTCAACTACACCCCGGGCGACGCCGGCAACGGCTTCACGCCGGACGTCACCACCGGTGAGGTACAGGTCATCCTCGGTGCTGATTTCGTGGTCACCGTGGGTCACGGGGCGACCCCGGACCCCTCGGAGCGGCTGACGGAGAACCTGGAACGGGTGTTTCTGCCGCAGACGGTGCTCTACACCCTGGCCGACGAGATCGTGGACCACTACCTTGAGGTGAGTCTCCGGCTCGAGGATGACGTCAGTGCGATGGAGACCACCGTCTTCGCCCCGGCCATCGGGTTCTCCATCGAAGAGATCTACCTGCTGATGCGCGAGGTGCTGGAGATCCGGCACGCCATCGACCCTCTGACGGTCGCACTGAAACTCCTGGTCACCGATCACGACCACTTCGTGGACGACAGCCGCAACTACCTCCGTGACGTCCTCGACCACCAGATCCTCGCCGCGGACCGGATCGGGAACTACGCCGAGCGACTGACCTCACTGGTGGACGCCGCAGCGGCGAAGATCTCGCTGCAGCAGAACACCGACATGCGCAAGATGTCCGCCTGGGCGGCGGTGGCGGTGGTGCCGACATTGATCGCGGGTATCTACGGAATGAATTTCGAACGAATGCCGGAACTCGGCCTGTCCTTCGGCTATCCGCTGGTCATCGCCATCATGGTGCTGTTCTGTGTCAGTCTCATCGCTCTGTTCCGGCACAACCGGTGGCTCTGACGCAACTGACCGGCGGTCCGGTGGTTGCACCGCTTCCGGCGGCGACGGGGCGTCCAGTATCCTCTGCTCTATGAGTGCCTCCCGCGTTTTCGCCGGCCGCCTGGCCGGGATGATCCTGCTCGGCGCCGACGGGGAGTCCGTGGGCCGTGTCCGGGATGTGGTCGTGAGTATCCGTGCGCGGCGCGCGCGTGCCCTGGGCCTCGTCGTCGAGGTCGCCGGAAAACGTCGGATCTTCCTGCCCATGCTCCGGATCGCCTCCATCGACCCGAAGGAGGTGACGATGAACACCAGTTCGGTGAGCCTGCGGCCGTTCAAGTCCCGCTCCGGTGAGGTCACCGTGATGGACGATCTCATCGGGGCCCGCGTCCACATCGATGATCCCGAGCACCATCATCTCTCCGGACGCGCGGTGGAGATCTCAGATGTCGAACTCGAGTTCACCCGCACCCGCGAATGGGACATCAGCCGGGTCGCGGTGATCACCCGTGGCCGTCTTGGCCGCCGGACCTCACCGACGGTCATCCCCTTCACCCACGTCCACGGACTGTCCGCGTCCGGTGCCGGGCCTCAGGACGCGGACGCCGAGCTCATCGCGGAGTTCAAGGAGATGCGTAACGCCGATGTCGCACAGACGCTGCACGACCTGCCGGTCGACCGTCGCTACCGGGTCGCCGGCGAACTCGCCGACGAGCGGCTGGCGGACGTCCTCGCCGAACTTCCGGACGACGAGCAGACCGCGATCCTCGACACCCTGACGATCGAACGTGCCGCGGACATCCTCGAGGAGATGGACCCGGACGATGCCGCCGACCTGCTCGGTGAGTTGCCGGATGACAAGGCCGACGTCCTCCTGGAGCTCATGGACCCCGAGGAGTCCGAGCCGGTCCGTCGTCTCATGGACTTCTCCCCGGACACCGTGGGTGCCCTGATGACCCCCGAGCCGATGATCCTCACCCCACAGGCGACCGTGGCCGAGGCGCTCGCCCATGCCCGTAACCCCGAGGTTCCGTTGGCGCTGAGCAGCCTGGTGTTCGTCGTGCGTCCGCCCCAGGCCACCCCGACGGGCCGCTATTTGGGCTGTGTGCATCTGCAGAAGCTGCTGCGTGAACCGCCGTCGACACTGATCGGCGGTATCCTCGACCTCGATCTCCCCGCCCTGCGTACCGGTGACTCGATCGAGACCGCCGCCCGCTACTTCGCCACCTACAACCTGGTGTGCGGACCGGTTCTGGACGACAACCAGCATCTGCTCGGCGCCGTGGCCGTCGATGACCTGCTCGATGATCTCCTCCCCGAGGACTGGCGAGACCATGACTGGCGGGACCACCGTTCCCCTGCCTGACCCCGCACGACCGCCGTATGATCACGGCCCGCCCGCTACACGACCACTGCACGACCACTGCACGACCACTGCGCGAAGGAGGACCCGTGCCGGACAACTACACCCGCACCGAGCTGGACACCCCCACCGGGGCACGACGGAGGAAGCTCTTCTCCTTCGACGGGGACGCCATCGGCGTCGGCGCCGAACGGGTCGCCCGTTTCCTCGGTACCGGGAAGTACCTGCTCTGGCAGACCGTCTTCGTCATCGTCTGGGTGCTGCTCAATGTCGGTGGCATGTGGTGGAACTGGGACCCCTACCCCTTCATCCTGCTGAACCTGGCATTCTCCACGCAGGCCGCCTACTCCGCACCGCTGATCCTGCTGGCACAGAACCGCCAGGACGACCGGGACCGCGTCTCGCTCAACGAGGACCGGCGCCGTGCGGCGGAGACGAAGGCGGACACCGAGTTCCTGGCGCGCGAGCTGGCCGGACTGCGTATCGCCGTGGGTGAGAACGTGACCCGTGACTACCTGCGCCATGAACTAGACGACCTCACGGACCTGCTCCACCGGATAGAGGACAAGCTCGAGGACCGCGAACACGACGACGACAGCCGTTCCGACGGCCCGCCTGACCGACCCCGCTGATCCGTCGTCGACGGGTGGTAGCATGGCGTGCTGATGTCTACTGTCACTGAAGACGCTGTCCGCAGCGCATTGTCGGCGGTTGAGGATCCGGAGCTCAACCGCCCCATCACCGATCTGGGCATGGTGAAGTCCGTGACCGTCAACGGGGACGAGGTCGCCGTCGAGATCTACCTCACCATCGCCGGCTGCCCCATGAAGTCCACGTTGACCGAGCGCACCCGGGAGGCGGCCGAGAGCGTCGACGGCGTCCGGAAGGTCGTTGTCACCACGGACGTGATGACCGATGAGCAGCGTCGTGAACTGCGGCTCAAGGTTCGCGGCACGACCACCGAGCCCGTCATCCCCTTCGCCCGGCCTGATTCAACGACCCGTGTCTACGCCGTGGCGTCGGGTAAGGGTGGCGTCGGCAAGTCCTCCGTCACCGTGAACCTGGCGACCGCACTGGCCGCGCGCGGGCTCAATGTCGGTGTCGTCGACGCCGACATCTACGGTCATTCCGTGCCCCACCTCATGGGCTCCACGGCCCGCCCGAACCAGGTGGACGACATGATCATCCCGCCGCAGTCGCACGGCGTGAAGATGATCTCCATCGGGCACTTCCTGGAGGGGAACTCCCCTGTCATCTGGCGCGGTCCGATGCTGCACCGGGCGATCCAGCAGTTCCTCTCCGACGTCTTCTGGGGTGATCTGGACGTGCTTCTGCTCGACCTGCCGCCCGGTACCGGCGATGTGGCGATTTCGGTCGCGCAGCTGGTCCCGAACGCCGAACTGCTCATCGTGACCACCCCGCAGGCAGCAGCCGCCGAGGTGGCTGAACGTGCCGGGTCCATCTCCCAGCAGACCCGGCAGCGCATCGGTGGTGTCATCGAGAACATGGCCGGGATGGTGCTCCCTGACGGCACGGTCCTGGATGTCTTCGGTTCCGGCGGTGGACAGCATGTCGCCGACCGACTCTCCGAGATCACGGGGTCACCGGTGCCGTTGATGGGGTCGATCCCCCTGGACCCGGATCTGCGCATCGGCGGTGACGTGGGAAACCCGATCGCGGTGTCTCAGCCTGGTTCGCCGTCCGGGGTCGCTCTCGGGAAGCTGGCCGACCAACTCGTCACCCGTCGACAGTCCCTGGCGGGGCGGTCGCTGAACCTCGGTGTCACCCGCAGCTGACGGTCCGCTGACCGACCGCTCCCCCTACCACTGATCGCGGGACCGTCAGAGCACGTCGCCGTCGTCCATCGCACCCCAGTCCGCACCGCCGCCGCTCCGCCCGGGGTCGGCGGCGGTGCTGTCCCCGGCACCGGTACCGGACGCTCCCGCCGGTGACGCCGGTGACGTCGGCGGCGTGGGCGGCGTGGGCGGTACAGAGGGCCTGGGAGCGGCCGGCGGCGCCGATGCGGGTCCGGTCGGCGCCGTAGACGACGGGCTACCACCAGTGGCAGCCTCGCTCACCCCGCGGGCCGAGGCCTCGATATCCCGGAAGAACTCGGGGTCGTCGTCGAGCAGGGCCTTGCTCACCAGACCCCGGGCACCCATCCGCCGTATCTCGTTGATCTGCGAGAGGGGTTTACGGAAGTCCTCGAGGTCCTCCGTGAACTCACCGCCCAACTCCTCCTTCGCCGAGGAGATCGCGTTACGGGCGGCGTGGATCATCGCCTTCACATCGGTGATGATCCGGGGCAGCCGCTCCGGCCCCACCACGATGATGCCGACGATGACCAGGACGAAGACCTCGCCCCATCCGACGCTGGAGAACACCGCGTTCCACCTGACTTCCTGTCTCGTGCCCTGACGCAGGTGATTCTACCGCCGACCCCGCCCCGTCTGCGAGACGCGCAGCAGGCGACGCACCGAGGTGGACACCCGGTCCCCCAGTGACTCCGGCCGTCGACAGCCGTCGACGCCCACCGAACCGTGCCCGTCGGCCTCGCCGGAGGCGGCGTCGCCGTCCCGGCAGGACGCCGGAATGCCGGTGAGCCGTTCGAGGAGCGGCCCCGGGGCGTGGACCTCCGACATCGTCCCCGCCTGGCTGCGCATCCGCGCCGACGCCTGACGCTGCACCCTGACCTCCTCACGGCACTCACCGCAGTGCACCAGGTGTGCTTTCGCGCGGTCCTCGGCACCGCGGGCCAGTTCCCCGTCGACGAGTGCCGCGATCGCCTCAGTGGTCAGATGACCGACGTCACTTCCCGGCCACATAGCTCAGCTCCCCGGAGGTACGGTCCAGCGCGGCCCGCAGCTGCGCCCGCGCCCGGTGGATCCGGGAACGCACCGTGCCCATCTTCAGTCCGAGTGTGTCAGCGATCTCCTCGTAGCTGAGGTCCAGCCCGTCACAGAGCACCACCGCCACCCGGAACTCGGGGGACAGATCGTCCAACGCGCGGCTCAGCGCAGGGTCGAGGTGGTTGAACTCGAAGACCCGCTCAGGTCCGGGGTGTTCGCCGGCGACACGCTCGTAGTCCTCGGGCAGGGCCTCCATCCGCACCGTCGACCGGTGGCGCACCATGTCGAGGAAGAGGTTGGTGGTGATCCGGTGCAGCCAGCCCTCGAAAGTGCCCGGCCGGTAGTTCTTCAGGGAACGGAAGACACGCATGAACGTGTCCTGGGTGAGATCCTCGGCGTCCTGACGGTTGCCGGAGAGACTGTAGGCCAGCCGGTACACACCGTCGGCGTGCTCAGAGACCAGCTCACCCCAACCGGGCATACCTGCTTCCCCACGGTCGAAGGCCCCGGTGCCGCCGACAGATTCGCCGTCGGGGCCGGCACCGGAGGTGGGCAGAGGGGACGTGTGGGGGGTCATGGGTTCCATTCTGGGACACCGGGATTGTGGCACGGTCCACGTGGGCTGAAGATTCGCTGTGAACCCCGGCGGGCCCCGCGGGGGGACCTGTTCCCACCGAATGTACCCCCGTCACCCCGACTCGCCGGCACCTCCTCCCCGGGCCGGCGGGGACGGCCCCTAAGCTGGCACCTGTGAATGTGAACACCGGATCCGCCCTTGACGCCGTGCGAACCTACATCAACGGCACCGCCGCCTCCGACGACGTCCTCGACCGGGCACGTACCGCCGCCGCCGAGTTCGGACTGCTGTACCCGGACGCCGCCACCGGCGAGTTCCTCTCGTTCCTCGCCGCACGCAGCGCCGGCTCGGCCCAGCCCGCCGCCGTGGTGATGTCCCCCGCCTGCGGTGTGATCGGCCTGCACCTGTTCGCGGGGTTCCGCGGTGTCGACGGGGAACCCGGCGGTCACGTCACCTGCATCGACCCCGAGGTCCAGCACCAGAAGCTCGCACGTGGGGCCTTCACCTCACTCGGGCTGCGGCCGACGGCCTTCCGCTTCGTGCCCTCCGCTCCGCTGGACGGGATCGGGCGTCTGGCGGCGGACTCCTACGACATCATCGTCACCGACGTGGATCCCGAGCTCCTCTCCGCCGCGGTGGACGCCGCCCTGCCGGCACTACGCCCCGGTGGTGTCCTCGTCCTCCTGGACTCCCTCCTCGACGGTGCCCCGGGCGATCCGTCACGCACCGACCGGCAGACCGGGGCCGCCCGCGCCGCCGAGTCCCACCTGCGGGATCTGGTGGACGCGGGTACCGTGTCCACCGCGCGGCTGCCACTGGGTGCGGGGATGACAGTGATCACCCGACGCTGAACGGTGCTATGGTTCCCCCGGTGGATTCCATCATCGACTTCTACCACAGCATCACCGACGTCGAGCACATCGTCGCCAGCTTCGGCCTGATCGGTATCGCCCTGGTCCTGTTCGCCGAGACCGGCCTGCTCATCGGCTTCTTCCTGCCCGGGGACTCACTGCTCTTCGTCGCCGGACTGTTCACCGGTGGCGACGACCCGGTGTTCCCGATCTGGCAGCTGCTGCTCGTGGCGGTCGTCTTCGCCGTGCTCGGCGACCAGACCGGCTACCAGATCGGGCGGTGGGCGGGACCGCCGATCCTTCGCTCCCGGGCGGCCCGGCTCATCGGTGAGGAGCGGATCGGTAAGGCACAGGACTTCTTCGCCACCCGCGGCCCGTACGCGGTCATCCTCGCCCGGTTCGTGCCCATCATCAGGACCATCGTGCCGGTGCTCGCGGGCATCAGCGGTATGCAGCGACGCCGCTTCGTGCCCTACAACATCATCGGCGGGATCGCCTGGGCCTGCCTCATCCCGATCGCGGGTTACTTCCTCGGCGGCGTGGACTTCATCCGCGCCCATGTAGACCTGATCATCGTGGCCCTGGTGGCGCTGTCCGTGGTCCCGCTCGCCCTGGAATGGTGGCGCGGCCGGCACCGGAGCGCGGACACCGCCCCCGGTGGGGCCGGGACGGTCCAGGTCCCGCCGCCCGCTGTCTGAGCCCTGGTATACAGGGGTTCGTGAACAGCTTTCGACCCGAACTCCATGTGACCGCGGAAACCGGCGTCCTCGAGGCACCGGCCGGAGCCGTCAGACAGGGCGATGCCCTGCATGTCTTCCACCAGTTCCGTCCCACGCCGGACTCCGGTGCACGGTGGGCGCACCAGGTGGCCGCCGGCCTCCCCTACGGCTGGGACGTCTGCGATGACGTCCTCGCCCCCGAGGGCGACGAGACCGACTGTCTGGCAGGGTCCTCCGTCCCCGTCGGCGACGGCACCGTGGAACTGTTCTTCGTGACCACCACCCCCACCACAGACGCCGTGGTCCGGGGCTCCGACCTGCCGCACAACCGGCGTGGGCCACGTGACTTCCGCATCCAGCGCGCCCGGATCACCGACCTCGACCTCATCTCCGCGGAGGTCTCCGACGACCCCAGTCTCGTCCGACGGGAGGTCGAACGGCTCGGCCCCGTGACAGTCGACGACACCGCCCACCCTGTGACGGCGCTTGTCACCCCCAGCGTCATCCGCCACGACGGACACTGGCTGATGGTCGCCCTGGATCTCACCGACGACACCGCCGCCGACATCGTGGTGCTCACCTCTGCCGACCGGCAGCACTGGACCGTGCTCGGGCCGCTGGAGATCACGGGGGCGACCGTGCCCGGAGGCCGTCCGTTCGCCCCACGCATCGTCACCATGACCGACGAGATCACCGGGGCCGACCGTGACGTCCTGTTCATCACCTACCCCGTCACCGGCGGTGAGAACGCCGGCTACCTCATCGGAACCCTGACCGGTACCGTCTTCACCGTGGAGACCGGCTTCCAGCTTTTCGACCACGGCCACGACTTCACCCGCCCCAGGGTCGTCCAGGGCGCCCAGCCGGTGATCCTGGGCCTGGTCGGGACCTTCCCGGACACCGACCCCGGCACCTGGGCCAACTGTCTGTCGGTGCCCCGTTTTCTCGCCCTGCGTGGTGGCCATCTGCACCAGGACATCGTCGGTGTCCCTGCGGCGGTGCGTTCGTACACGGACCGGGCGGCGGTGTTCACCGCTCAGCTCGACGTCTCTCGGGGCGCGGTGACCGTCTCCCTGGTCGACGAGTCGGACGGGATTCTCGCGACCGTGCGTCATTCCGGGGACCGTGTCGAGGTCACCCGACCAACCGCCGACGGGTCGGGCGACACACGCACCGCCGCACTCGCCGACGGCGACTCGGACACACTCACCGTCCTCGTCGACGGCCCGGTGTGCGAGGTTTTCGCCGACAGCGGGCTGGTATCTCTGACCAGTTCCCTCGCCGGGGACGCCGCCTTCGCGAGCTTCCGTGTGGACACCACCGCCGGGGCACGTGTCCTGTCCGCCATGGAGTCACTGGGGCGCCGCCTCCAGCGCCGACTCGCCCACCTCGACGACCCGGAGGAACAGGAACGCCTCATCGCCGAGGCCGCCCTGGCCGACAGGGATCTGACCGCCGCAGACGCCGAGACGCCTAGGAGCCGTTGAAACCCAGGGTGCGGGGGTCACGGGCGAGTCGGGTCACGGTGGCCCGGGCGGTGACCTCCATCACCGGAGGGAGTTCGGCGATGCGCTCGGCGAGAACCTTCGGGTGGATGTGGCGGGCAGAGGGGCTCATCCCGATCTGGGCCGCGATGGACGCCTGGTCCAGGTTCATCACGAACTCGAGACGCTCCGGCTCACCGACCGTGACCAGGTAGCCGGACGCCTGGGCGATCATCCGGTCGACCTTGCCCTCCTCGACGTCGATGATGCCCAGCGGCGCCCGCAGTTCGGCGAGGTGTCCGGCGTCCGGGGTGAGGACGACGACCTGCCCCTCGGGGGTGAGGACACGTGCGAATTCGGCGGCGTTGCGCGGGGCGAAGATGACGGTCATGACATCGATGCTGTCGTCGAGTAGTGGCAGTCTGGACCAGGCGTCCGCGATGACCGCGCCCACCCGGCGGTGGCAGTGCGCCAGTCGTTTGGCAGCCGGGACCGAGACATCGATCCCGATTCCCCGCGATCCGGCGACCGCGTCGAGTGTGTGCGCCAGGTAGTAGCCGGTGCCGGCACCGATCTCCACGACAGACGGACGGTCCGCCTCGGTCCGGCGGTTGTCCTCGAGAACGTCCGCGACCGCGTCGGACACCGCCTCGACGAAGGGGGCGAAATGACCACCTGCGAGGAAGGCCTCACGGGCGGTGATCATGTCGGCGTCGTCCCCGGTGTAGCGCAGGCCGGCACCACCGGCGAGGGTGACGTAGCCCTGACGGGCGACATCGTAACTGTGGCCGGACCCGGAGACAACGGTCCGCCAGGACCCGTCCCCGGCGCGCAACGGGGTTCCGTCGACCGGATCGGCGAGCAGATCGATGACATCGGACAGCACGGTTGGGGATTCTCCTCGTGAAAAGCCGATCGGTGACGATCGGTGACGGTTATCTACGCAGCCACTCTACAAGGCTACGTGCCGGGAAACCGGTGACCCCGGTCACTGTGTCGCCGGGCGGGGTCACGGCTGCGGCGGGACCGGCGGTGTCCAGGTGGATGTGCGGGACATCCCCGGTGAACCCCCGGAGGTACAGCGCCGAACGGAGGAGGTCAGGCCCATCGGGTTCCGGCGCGATCTCCGCCGGCAGCGGCAGCGGCCACCACCGTTCCCCCACCTTCGCACCACGAAGGGTGAGACGGCGGGCCAGGACCGGGTCCCCGGTGAACAGTGCCCCGGTACGTGTGCCGAGGGCGACCTTGGCTCCGGTGGAGGTGGGCCCGGCACTGATGATCCGGCGCGGCCGGTGACGCTGCGCCCCGTAGGCCAGGGCGTCGGCGGTGGCCAGTCGGGCGATGGTCTCCGCCCGTCCGGTGGTGTCTCCGGTGAGGTGCAGGGTGGTGGTGCTCCCCCCGACGTGGGTGACGATCTCCGCAGGACGGCCCGTCAACGCGGGCCGCAGATCCGCGAGCCGCCCGGTCACCGGGACGAGACCGATGACCTTCTGCGGTGAGTGCAGGTGGGACAGTGCGCTGAGCACCGCGGGAACCACCGCCCCACCGACGAGCACGGCGTCCGGGCGGTCGTCGGTGAGTTCCCCGTCCGCGGCGGCGGGGTCCCAGGTGACTTCCACGAGCCCGGCGGCCTGTTCCGGGGCCGCGCTGGCGGTCCGGAGACCGCCGAAGCCCTTACGCTCCAGCCATTCGTCGGTGCGGACCTTCACCCGTATCCCGGGGCGGCCGTGGAACAGCGCCCGCGTCTGCTGGCGCCACCAGTCCGGTGTCATGGACCCGTCCGGCACCGCGCCGAGAGCCTCGGCCAGGGCTGCGGCTCGGCCGAGTTCCCCACCGAGCGCGAGCTCCCGGTCCGCGACGGCGACGACACCGGCGGGGACGGTGGACAGGTCGACCCGGATGTCCCGCACAGCCGGGACTGCGTCGACCCCCCCGGTGAGCGGCGGATGCCCCGCACCGACCAGCCCCTGGGCCAGGTTGCGCAGGTTACGTCGGGTGGTGGTCGCCGGGACACCGACCTGCACCAGGTGGCGCTTCGCCTTCACCGGGTGGACGGCGAGCAGTGCAGTGAGCCGGCGGATCAACCGGTCCCCCGCGTCCCGCCATCCGTCGTCACCGAGACGACTGTCCTCGGACAGGTCCGCGAAATCGGTGAGCTCGACCGGATGATCCGGGACGTGGGCCTCCCACACGCCGTCGGCGGCGGGCCGGACGACGGTGGTCGGTGCGGCGCTGACGACGATGCGGCAGCCGATGACCTCGGAACCGGTGACGGTGTCCCCGGACGTGAGAGTGGGGGTCGTGGTGTTCATTCGCGTGCTGTGCTCCTGTACTCGAGGGTGTCGAGGTAGCGGTCGACCTCCTCGATGTCGTAGCCGCGGCGCACCACCCGGAACCGGGGTTCCCCTGCACCGTCAGGCCGGCCCGGAGGCTCCTCGGGGAGCCCGAACGTGGTCTGGACCAGCGCCACGAGCACGAGCCCCACCAGCAGCGCGGCGATGACGGTGATGAGCAGGTACATGCCGGTCAGCCTACCTCACCGGGTGGTCGCCGGAGGTTGACGGGACGTTCAGCCCAGCGGACCGCCGGCATGGGCGGCGACCACCCGGGCGACGGCGTCCGCCGGGTCGTCGGTGAGGTAGATCAGGTCGGGGTCCCCGGCGCTGATGAGCCCCTCGTCGAGCATCCGGGTACGGATCCAGCCGACGAGGCCCTCCCAGTAGTCGGTACCGACGAGGACGATCGGGAACTCGCTGACCTTCCCGGTCTGCACCAGGACGAGGGCCTCGAAAAGCTCGTCGAGGGTGCCGAAGCCGCCGGGCAGGCAGATGAACGCCTGGGCGTACTTGACGAACATCGTCTTGCGGACGAAGAAGTAGCGGAAGTTGAGACCCAGGTTGACCCAGTCGTTGAGACCCTGTTCGTGCGGGAGCTCGATGCCCAGCCCGACAGACAGTCCCCCCGCCTCGGCACAGCCCCGGTTCGCCGCCTCCATGAGGCCCGGGCCGCCACCGGTGATCACCGCGTAGCCCGCCTCGTGGAGCAGGCGTCCGGTCTCGACCCCCGACCGGTACCACGGGTGGTCCTCGGCGGTGCGGGCCGAACCCCACACCGTGACGGCGCGCGGGATCTCCGCCAGTGCGCCGAAACCCTCGACAAACTCCGACTGGATCCGCATCACCCGCCACGGGTCGGTGTGCAGCCAGTCTGCGTCCGACTGCTCACCGAGCAGCCGCTGGTCGGTGGTCGTGGTCGGGGCGATCCGTCGCGCTTCACCGCGCCTCATCACCGGCCCCTGGAAGGTGAAGGCGTGGGAGGCGGGGTCGTTCGGTCGAATCGGTGCCATGTCGGGTCCTCTCGGGTCATGCAGGGGTGGTGAGGTAGTTGATGAGCTGGTCACTGACGGTCGTGATCATCTCGACCGGACAGTTCTCCTGGGGGGTGTGGCACAGGCCCGGGTCACCGGGGCCGAAGTTCACCGCGGGGATGCCCAGGGCGGAGAAACGGGCGACATCGGTCCACCCGTACTTCGCACGCACGTTGCCGCCGGTGGCGGCGACCAGTGCCGCTGCGGCGGGGCGGTTCAGACCCGGCAGGGCGGCCGGGGACAGGTCGTCGATCTCCAGCGAGAAGCCCTCAGCCGGGGCGTCGGGCGTACCGACGCCGAGGATCTCCAGGGTGTGCGCCAGAGCCTCCTCCCCTGACCGGTCCGGGGCGAAGCGGAAATTGACGAAGAGCCACGCCTCATCGGGGATCGTGTTGGTCGCCACGCCGGACTCCAGACGCACGACGTTGAGCCCTTCCCGGTAGACACATCCGTCGATGTCGACGTCGCGGGGCACGTAGGCCGCCACCCTGGCGATCACCGGAGAGAGCCGGTGCGCGGCATTGTCGCCGAGCCACGCCCTGGCGGAGTGGGCGCGGGTGCCGTGGGCGGTGACCTTCAGCCGGAGCGTCCCCTGGCAACCTGCCTCAATCACCGCACCCGACGGCTCCCCGAGAAGGGCGACGTCGCCGCTCAGCAGGTCCGGTTCGGTGTCCGCGACCTTCTTCAGGCCGTTGTGGCGTGCGGCGACCTCCTCACCGTCGTAGAGCACCAGGGTGAGGTCGTGGACGAGGTCGTCGGAGGACGCCAGCGTGACGAAGGCGTGGATGTACACCGCGTCACCCGACTTCATGTCCACGGAGCCGAGACCGTGGATGCAGTCGGCGCCCGTGGCGTCCGGTCCGCGACGTGACGGCAGATTGTCCGCCGGCGGGACCGTGTCGATGTGCCCCGCGAGGACGACGCGGGTGGGCAGTCCGCGATGGGTGCGGGCGATGACCGTGTTGCCCCGCCGGTCGACCGTCACCCCGGGGAGGCCCAGCCGGGAGAGTCCGTCCGCCAGGGCGTCGACGATCGCGGTCTCCTCACGGGACCGGCTGGGGATGTCGACGAGGGCGGCGGTGAGCGCCACCGGGTCGAGTGTGAGGTCGAGCATGGGATCAGGATGCGGGGTCTGCGCGGTCGTGTCGTCCATCGTGACCACCACTGTAGAGGTGCCGGGTGCGGGGCGTGGCAGCGGTACTGTGCCAGAATGACTATTCATGAGTAGTTCACCGGACGGTTCCGCAGCGTCGGCTGTGTCGGAGACCGCCACCACAGCAGAGACCCGGGGAGAACTCGGGCACGGTCTCAAGACCCGTCACCTGACCATGATGGGGCTGGGCTCCGCCGTCGGCGCCGGCCTGTTCCTCGGCACCGGTGTCGGCATCAAGGCCGCCGGCCCCGCCGTCCTCGTCTCCTACGTCGTCGCCGGGATCGTCGTCGTCTTCGTCATGCGGATGCTCGGCGAGATGGCGGCCGCCCGCCCCGCCTCTGGCACCTTCGCAACCTACGCCAGGCACGCCTTCGGCGGCTGGGCGGGGTTCTCCCTGGGCTGGTTGTACTGGTTCATGCTCATCATGGTGATGGGTACCGAGATCACCGGCGCCGGGGCGATCATGGGCGCGTGGTTCGGGGTGGAGGGCTGGATCCCCGGGCTGGTCTGCGTCGTCCTGTTCACCGTGGTCAATCTCTTCGCCGTGCGCGGTTTCGGCGAGTTCGAGTACTGGTTCTCGTTCATCAAGGTCGCGGTGATCATCTTCTTCCTCGTCATCGGCGTCCTGCTGATCTTCGGGTGGCTGCCCGGCCACGAGGCTGTCGGCACCGAGAACTTCACCCCCTTCGCCCCGGAGGGGATCTCGGGCATCTCCGCGGGACTGCTGGCCGTGGCCTTCGCCTTCGGCGGTATCGAGATCGTCACGATCGCCGCCGCCGAGTCGGAGAAACCCGCCCAGGCGATCACCGCCGCGGTGCGCGCCGTCGTGTGGCGCATCATGGTCTTCTACCTCGGTGCCGTCGTGGTGATCACCGCGCTGCTGGACCGGTCCACCCTCGACCAGGCCGAGGATGCTGCAGACTCCCCGTTCACCCGGGTACTGCGTATCGCCGATGTGCCTGCCATCGTCGGCATCATGGAGGTCGTCATCGTGCTGGCGCTGCTCTCCGCCTTCAATGCGCAGATCTACGCCACCTCGCGGCTGATGTACTCCTTCGCCTGGCAGGGCACCGCCCCCAAGGTGTTCCGGAAGACCTCCTCCCAGAAGGTCCCCATCGCCGCGGTGGCCTGCTCCCTGGTCTTCGCCTTCATCTCCGTAGGACTGCAGATCTGGGGTCCGGCGGACCTCATCAACATCCTCTTCAACGCCGTCGGTGGCTCACTGCTGGTGATCTGGATCATGATCGCGCTCTCAGAACTGAAGCTGCGTCCGGTGATGGAGAGGGAGGGGTCGCTGAAGCTGAGGATGTGGTTCTGGCCGGTCCTGCCGGTGGTCACCCTCGTCGCCCTGGCCGCGCTCACCGTCCTCATGCTCTTCGACGAGACCGCCCGTCAGCAGGTCGTCACCGTGGTCATCGCCTTCGGACTGCTCTCGGCCGTGGGCTTCTGGGTCACCCGTGACCACGACCGGTTCGCCGACGATTCCCTGACGGACCGCAGCGGGGAGACCACGCAGCAGTGACGGTGGCCTCCCCCGCTACACTGTGGTGCCATGACCTCTGCTTACGGAACCGGCATCGCGACCCTGACCACTGACGGCACCGTCCTGGACGTGTGGTACCCCGAGTTCGGCCTCGGGGCCGCCCCCGCCGAGCCCCTCGACCTGACCCACCTGGAGGACGCCGACCCCGACCGCGGCGTCCACCGCACCGTGGTCCACACCGTCATCACCGACCTGTCCGTCGCCCCGGCGGACGCCGCCGACGCCTACCTGCGTCTGCACCTCATCTCGGGACGCGCCCTGCGACCCCACGGTTGCAACCTCGACGGTGTCTTCGGCACGCTCACGAATGTCGTGTGGACGAACTTCGGCCCCTGCGCCGTCGAGGGTTTCGAGGCGACCCGGGCGAAGCTCTCCGCCCGTGGTCGCGTCACTGTCTATTCGGTCGACAAGTTCCCCCGCATGGTCGACTACGTGCTGCCCACCGGTGTGCGCATCGGTGACGCCGACCGTGTCCGCCTCGGCGCCCACCTCGCCGAGGGCACCACCGTCATGCACGAGGGATTCGTCAACTTCAACGCCGGCACCCTGGGCAGTTCGATGGTCGAGGGCAGGATCTCCGGCGGCGTGGTCGTCGACGACGGCTCAGATGTCGGCGGGGGCGCCTCCATCATGGGTACCCTGTCCGGTGGTGGCAAGGAGGTCATCTCCATCGGCAAGCGCTGCCTGCTCGGGGCGAACTCCGGCGTGGGCATCTCACTGGGCGATGACTGCGTCGTAGAGGCGGGTCTCTACATCACCTTCGGCACGAAGGTCGCCGTCGACGGGGAGACGGTCAAGGCGTCCGCCCTCTCCGGGGTCCCCGGCCTGCTCTTCC
>NZ_CACZOO010000278.1 GCF_902782855.1 uncultured Corynebacterium sp. | reverse complement strand
TGTGTCAGGCGGGTGTGTCAGGCACAGTCGACGCAGATGTACTCGCCGTTGCCAGCATCCTCGGCGATGCGGTTGCGGTGCTGGACCAGGAAACACACCGAGCAGGTGAACTCGTCGGTCTGACGGGGGATCACCTCGCCACTGAGCTCCTCGCCGGACAGGTCCGCCATCGGGATGTCCAGCGGCTCGACGACTTCACCGTCGTCGGTGTCGTCAATATCCGGTTCCGCCTTCTCCGCTGCCTTGAGTCCCTCCAGGGAGTCGGTCTCGATCTCGTCCTCCGGACGGGTGCGTGGAGCGTCGTAGTCGGTCGCCATGGTGCTGCCTCCTGAATCCCCGAAAAGGGCATCGTTCATGTGCTGGTGTCGTGGAGCGACTCCCGGGTGGACGTGCCGGTCAGAACGCACTCTCCGGGGGTTGTCCCGCGCATACTAAAACAGGCGCGGCCCATTGTCACTTCACCACCCGTCCACCCCCGTCGTCCTCCCCCTCAGCCGTCGGCCGGCATCCGCACCGCAACAATCTGACCGGCCAGTTCACGGGCGACCGAGGGTGCCGCCGCCACTACCCCCACCCCGTCATCGTAACCGGCGGTGAGGACCGGCATGTGCACCTGCGCACCTGCCCGCGCCGCGATCAGCGCACCGGCGGCGTGGTCCCACGGGCCGAGCCCGTGCTCGTAGTAACCGTCCAGTACCCCGGACGCCACCGCACACAGGTCGAGCGCCGCCGATCCGAGTCGTCGGATGTCACGGATCCGGGGCAGAAGGTCGGTGAGAAGGCCGGCCTGTCGTTCCCGACGTCGGGAGGAATAGGAGAACCCGGTCCCCACCAGCGCCTTCGAAAGGTCGGCGGGGCCCACCAACGGACCGAGGACACGGCACCTGCCACCGGCGGCGTCACGGACCCGGGCGGGGCCTCCGGTACAGGCGGAGAACACCCGGTCCCGGGCGATGTCCGCCACCGCCCCTGCGACCGGCGCCCCGTTGACGGTCGCGGCGATACTCACCGCGCTCGCCGGAATTCCGTAGATGAAGTTCACGGTCCCGTCGATCGGGTCGACGATCCATGTCACGGCGTCCGGCTGCAGTGATCCGCCGTCCTCCTCGCCCAGGATCGCGTCCCGGGGTGCGTGGTCGGCGAGGAAGCTGCGGATCAGGTCCTCACTCGACCGGTCGACGGCGGTGACCGGGTCGACGTCCGAGCTCTTCGTCGCGGCGACCGGTACCCGTCCGTCCGGTCCGACGATGCTGCGCCGGGTGTCACGGACATGACCGGCTGCTGCGGTGGCGATCCGTACGGCCGTACGCCGCAGGTCCTCCGGAGAACGCCCACCGAGGACGGACGCCGTCTCCGGGGCGGTCACCGCCGTCGACCGGAGGGTGAGCAGGACATGGTGCGCACCGGGGGCACCGTGGGGGGAATTTGCGACGGCAGACACGCACCCCATGATGCCAGCCCCACGCCCGGCGGGTCGTGGCGGCATCGACGCATGAGCCGGCGGGATCTCCGGTAGCATCGCTGACCATGGCGACAGTGACGACAGGCACGACCGGGTTCGGTATCGACATCGGCGGCAGCGGCATCAAGGGGGCCCGGGTCGACATGGACACCGGCGAGTTCATCGGTGACCGGATCAAGATCCTCACGCCGCAGCCCGCCACCCCGACAGCCGTCGCCGACGTCGTCGGCGAGCTGCTCGACGAGGCTGAATGGGACGGCCCGGTCGGCATCACCGTTCCCGCGGTGGTCCAGAACCAGACGGCGCAGACCGCCGCCAACATCGACCGTTCCTGGATCGGAACCGACTGCGCAGACCTGTTCTCCCGGCATCTGTCGGTCACCGGACAGCCCAGGGAAGTCGCGGTGCTCAATGACGCGGACGCCGCCGGCCTCGCCGAAGCCGCCTACGGGGATCCCCGCGCCTGTGAGGGGTCGGTGCTGCTGCTGACCTTCGGCACGGGAATCGGCTCTGCCCTGCTGAGCAACGGCACCCTTTACCCGAACACGGAACTCGGCCACCTCCTGTTCCCCGCGATGGACGCCGAGCGGTGGGCGTCCTCCGCGGTCAGGGAGCGCGAGGACCTCAGCTACCGTGAGTGGGCTCGTCGGGTAGACCGCGTCCTGGAGGAGTACCGTCGCATCCTCAACCCGCAGCGGATCATCATCGGTGGCGGTGTCTCCCGCAAGTTCGACAAGTGGGGGCCCCACCTCACCGTCGCCGCGGAAGTCTTCCCCGCAGTGCTGCGTAACCGGGCAGGGATCGTCGGCGCCGCCGGTGCGGTACGCGACGGTGTCCGCCCCTGACCGTGCCCTGCCCCCGAGACTGCGCCGGTGCCGGTACAGTGCGGGTACGGTGCCGGTGTTCCCCACCGACACCGCCCCCGAAGTGGTCCCCCCGTTGCGTTTTCGCACGCTGGGTTACAATAGGGGGTCGATTGCGGTTTCAGCAGCACTCCGGATTCTGTGGCCTGTTCCCACGGGCCCACCAAGTGCAACCACGTCATTTTTCTGCCCCCGTCCCCGTAAGAAAGGTCTTCCGTGGCGGTCAACACCTCCCCCACCCCCGGCTCCGACAGCGATTCCTCACCGGTACGCAAGGTAGCCAAGAAGACGGCAGCCCGGAAGACTGCCCGGACCGGCACCCGCAAGGCCGCCACCCCGGTCACCGTCGATACCGCCCCGGTAGCGACCTCGACGGACACCACTGCTGAGGCAGCCGTCGGGGCTGCCGCCGCGGCCGGGCCCGCCAGGCCCGCCAGGAAAACCGCCGCCAAAAAGACCGCGGCAAAGAAAACCGCGGCAAAGAAGACCACCCGTAAGACGGCGGCGAAGAAGACCGCGGCAAAGAAAACCGCGGCGCGCAGGACCGCCGCGAACAAGACGGTCTCCGATGCCACGGAGGCTGAGCAGACCCGCCGGGGCGCCAAGAAGAGGGACGCCGAAGGATCCGGTGACGCGGAGGACGAAGACGCCGACGACCCGGACCACCCCGGTGATTTCGGTGAGATGGACGATGATTTCGACGACATCGAGGATGTCGATGACGATCTCGGTGACGGTGCACCGGAGAACAACACCGACGACGATCACGCTGACGGCGCCAACGGGTCCGTCGGTACCGCTGACGCGAACGCCGATGATGACGCTGACGATGCTGACGCCGGTACAACCACCAGCGGTGCGGCGGCTGCGAAAGCCGCCACCGACGGCAGTTTCGTCTGGGACGAGGATGAGTCTGCGGCCCTGCGTCAGGCGCGTAAGGACGCCGAGCTCACCGCCTCAGCGGACTCGGTCCGTGCCTACCTCAAGCAGATCGGCAAGGTCGCCCTCCTCAATGCAGAGCAGGAGGTGTCGCTGGCCAAACGCATCGAGGCAGGCCTGTACGCCACCTACAAGATGGAGCAGATCAAGGAGAGCGGAGAGAAGGTCTCGCCCATGCAGAAGCGCGATCTCCGCGAGATCGACCGCGACGGGCGCAAGGCGAAGAACCACCTGTTGGAAGCGAACCTGCGCCTGGTGGTCTCCCTGGCCAAGCGGTACACCGGCCGCGGCATGGCCTTCCTCGATCTGATCCAGGAGGGCAACCTCGGCCTGATCCGCGCTGTCGAGAAATTCGACTACACCAAGGGCTACAAGTTCTCCACCTACGCCACCTGGTGGATCCGGCAGGCCATCACCCGTGCGATGGCGGACCAGGCGCGCACCATCCGTATCCCGGTGCACATGGTCGAGGTCATCAACAAGCTCGGTCGTATCCAGCGCGAACTGCTGCAGGACCTGGGCCGCGAGCCCACACCGGAGGAGCTCGCCAAGGAGATGGACATCACCGAGGACAAGGTTCTCGAGATCCAGCAGTACGCCCGCGAGCCCATCTCCCTGGACCAGACCATCGGTGACGAGGGCGACAGTCAGCTGGGTGACTTCATCGAGGATTCCGAGGCTGTCGTCGCCGTCGACGCGGTCAGCTTCACCCTGCTCCAGGATCAGCTGCAGGATGTCCTCCACACTCTCTCCGAGCGTGAGGCAGGTGTGGTGAAGCTGCGGTTCGGTCTCACCGACGGGATGCCCCGCACCCTCGACGAGATCGGCCAGGTCTACGGTGTGACCCGTGAACGTATCCGCCAGATCGAGTCGAAGACCATGTCGAAGCTGCGGCATCCCTCGCGCTCCCAGGTGTTGCGGGACTACCTGGACTAGTAGCTCTCCCACCCCCGGTCAGATGAGTCGACCCCCCGGCCACGGTGGCCGGGGGGTCGTCGCTTGTCCCTTGGTCGGTCAGAGACGGTGGTCGTCAGTCACCGTTGCGCAGACAGTCGTTGGCCTCGTCGACGGTGGTGGCCCCGCACTTCTGTATCTTGTCGTCGGCGGCAGCGGTGACCAGGCTTGCAGCGGCGAGGGCGACCACGGCGACGACCACGGCGATGCCCGGGTAGGTCCAGCTGATCCCAGGTACCCGCACCGCCCTGACCATCGCCACCAGACCGACGACGAGCACCACGACGGCGATGACGATACCGAGGACCGGCATGAGTGCCGCAGGCAGCGCCATCACCCCGAGCAGTAGTGCCGCGAGTCCGAGCCGGCTCTGCCGTTGAGGGGACGGGGAGGGGTTCTCCGGACGCTGCTGAGCCCGCTGAGATCGCTGCTGTGCCATGGTGACCAGCGTAGCCGAGGGCCCTGCGTCACCACTCCCGGAGGTAGGCGATCCGGTCACGCAGCTGCTGCGCCGAGCACAGTGCGGTCGGTGGTCCACCGCAGTTGCGTCTGACATCATTGTGGATCGCCCCGTGGGGGCGTCCGGTCCGCGCGGCCTTCGCGGCGACGAGGGTGTTGAGCTTCTTACGCAGGGCGGGGAGCTCCTCGCTGGCGACACGGTCGCGGTGGTTGTCCGCCCCGTCGATGCCGGAGGGGTCCCCACCACGCCGTCGCTCCTCCCGCTCCTTCTCCTTGCGTGCGACCTCCTCGCGGGCCCTGGCATCGAGTTGCTCCGACTGCCGGGCCCGCAGCAGCGTCTTCATCTGGTCGGCGTCGAGCAGGCCGGGCAGGCCGAGGTAGTCCTGTTCCTCGGCGGAGCCGGCCATCGTCGCGGTGCCGTAACTCGAACCGTCGAAGATCAGACTGTCGAGCTCCGCCTCCGCCCCGATGGACTCGTAGCCCTTCTGTTCGTCGGGCTCGGTTTCCTCCCGGTTGGCCTGGACGAGCAGTTCGTCGTCCCAGCCCTCGTTCGGACGATGGGGCTGACCGAGCACATGGTTGCGCTGACGCTCCATGTTGGATGCCAGGTCGAGCAGCACCGGTACGCTCGGCAGGAAGACGCTGGCGGATTCTCCTCTACGTCGGGACCGGACGAAGCGTCCGACAGCCTGTGCGAAGAACAGCGGGGTCGATGCGGACGTGGCGTAGACCCCGACGGCCAACCGGGGCACGTCAACTCCTTCGGAGACCATACGGACCGCGACCATCCAGAGGTCGGTGCCGTCGGAGAATTCCCTGATCCGTTCACTGGACCCCGCCTCGTCCGAGAGAACGACCGTCACCTTCGTACCGCTGATGCGCTCCAGGATCTTCGCGTAGGCACGCGCGGTGGTCGTGTCGGTGGCGATGACCAGGCCCCCGGCGTCCGGTATGGACCGCCGCAGCTGGAGCAGGCGGGTGTGTGCCCCGGCGAGAACCGCCGGGATCCACTCCCCCTTCGGGTCCAGGGCCGTCTTCCACGCCCGGGCGGTCTGCTCGGCGTTGAGTGGTTCTCCGAGTCGCGCCTCGTACTCCTCGCCCGCCGAGTCCCGCCACCGTGCATTGCCGGAGTACGCGAGGAAGACGACGGGGCGCACCACCCCGTCGGACAGTGCCTCGGAGTATCCGTAGGTGTAGTCGGCCTGGGAGACCAGGGCTCCGTCTATCTCCTTGTACAGGACGAACGGGATGGGTGAGTCATCGGAGCGGAACGGGGTACCGGTCAGGGCCAGCCGTCGTTCTGCCTGGTCGTAGGCGAAACGGACGCCCTCTCCCCAGCTCTTCGCGTCACCTGCGTGGTGGATCTCGTCGAGGATCACCAGCGTCTTGCGGGCGGTCGCGACCTGGTAGTGCTTGGTGGGCTTCATACCGACCTGCGCATAGGTCACCACCACACCGTCATGTGACGGGTTGACGGCCGAGGAGTTCGTGAATGCATCGTCCAGTGAGATGCCGAGGCGGACCGCCGACGACGCCCACTGACTCTTGAGGTGCTCGGTAGGCACGACGATGACGATGCGTTCGACCACGTGCTGGTCCAGCAGGACACGCGCGACGGTCAACGCGAAGGTCGTCTTGCCCGCACCGGGGGTGGCCACCGCGAGATAGTCACGCGGGGATGTCTCGAGGTACTTCTTCAGGGCCTCCCGCTGCCAGAGGCGGAGCCCGGCGGGGAGGACAGCCGACATGCCGGAGGGGGCGGCGGTCACTTCTTCCGGAGCCCCCGGTAGATCTGCTCGCAGTCGGGACAGACCGGGGAGCCCGGCTTGGCCTGCCTGGTCACCGGAAATGTCTCACCGCACAGGGCGACGACCATGCGGCCGTTGACCGCGGAATCCACGATCCGGTCCTTCTTGACGTAGTGGAAGAACTTCGGGGTGTCGTCGGAGGTCCGGTCGTCCGTCCGGACGTCGGGGCGCTCAATCGTTGATGTTCCGGGAGTAGTCACGGTAGTCAATCATGCCCCTGCCGCCCGCTCATTTCCACCCGGTCTGCTCCACCCCGGTGACGGGATGACGCCCCGTGGTCCGCCTCCCGTGCGGGCCACGCGGGGTGCGGGGACTACGGTGGTCCCCATGGCTGTGGAGGATCTGGACTGCACGCACCGTCGGACGCGGCATACGGTTCGCGGAGGTTCCCACCGGGTGCGCGGTTCAGACGACACGGTACTGATCACCTCTGCGAAGCGGTCCCGACTCGCGGACTGGCGTCACCGGAGGGTTGTCTACGCCGCACTGCAGCTCTCCCGGATCCCCCTCTTCATCATCGCGGTGGCGATCTACGGCTGGATGCACAATCCGGCGCTCGCGGCACTGGTGGCGGTAGTCTCGCTGCCGCTGCCGTGGGTGGCGGTCCTGCTGGCCAACGACGCCGGGGAAGCCCAGGCGAAGGGCGTGCCCAAGGTCTACAAGCCGGCCCTGGTCCGCGAGCAGCGCGACCGGGAACGTCGTGCGTTGGCCGACCCGGCGACCCGCACCGCACTCGACGCACCACCGGAACGAACCACCGCCAGCCCAGAGATCATCGACGCCGACGAGGAGAACCCCCACCGATGACCACCCCGGACGTACCGGACGCCACCGTGACCCCTCGCGCCGCGGATCCCCACGCGGACTGCCTCGGTGACCTTGTCACAGCCCTGACCGCACTGGACTACGGTCGCGATCTCGTTGTCTCCGTCCTGGGGCCGGTGGGCTGGCGGGAGGCGTTGCAGGGCAGTCCGGGCGCTGCCCTGCGGCGGCTCGCGGCGTCGGCACCGGGTCGCGACACGGTCCTGACGGGTTGCTTCTTCCTGCGGGACGCCACCCCGGTCGACGACCTCCGTGCGCTGCTCGGCGAGGATCTGCTCGACCGGCTCCTCGCAGCGGACGTCCTCGTGCCTGCCGGCTGTGGGTCCCTGGTCAGCACGGTCGACATCCGCCCGGTCGACGTCTCCCGGCACGACGGCCGGGGTCTGCTCGTGGTGTCCGACCCGGACGCCTCACTTGATGTCCGCGTCCCGGGCCCCGATCACGTCCCGGGCGTCGGTCACGCTCCGCTGACCCTGCTCAACCAGGTGCCCCCGGATCGTGCCGGACGGCTGTTGGACCTGGGGACCGGATCAGGGGTCCTGGCGCTGACGCTGGCCGCCGACGAGGTCGTCGCCACCGACATCCACGGCCGTGCCCTCGACTTCGCCCGTGCCTCGGAACGCAGTGTCCTGCGGGACTCAGGTGACCGTCGGCCGGTCGACTGGCGCGAAGGCAGCTGGTTCGACCCCGTCGCCGGTGAGCTCTTCGACCGGATCGTCTCGAACCCGCCCTTCGTCGTCGGCACCGACGGGGTCGGCCATGTCTACCGGGACTCCGGCCTCGAGCTCGACGGCGCCAGTCGACTGGTCACCGCCGGCGCCGCAGAGCATCTGTCCCCCGGCGGCACCGCCCACCTGCTCGGAGCATGGGCGACCGGTTTCACGGAGTCCCCCGCATCGCGGGTGGCGTCCTGGTTGCCGGAGACCGGGATACGGGCCTGGGTCGTCCAACGTGACGAGGTTGACCCGGAGACCTACGTGCGCACGTGGTTGACAGACGAATCCGTGGACCTGCGGACCGCCGCAGGACGTGAGCGCACCCGCCGGTGGCTCGAGGTGTTCGCCGGTCACGGCGTCACACGGATCGGGATGGGCTATCTGCACCTGCAGCGCATCGACGGGCCCACCGAGGTGACGTTCGAGGAGATCACCCACCCGGACCTGGGGTTCTTCGGGGACGAGGTCGCTGAGTGGTTCCTGCGCGCCGGATGGTTGAGTGGGAAAGACGCCGACGATGTCCTCGACGCGCGCTACGCGGTGCGTCCGACCGTGGCGCGGGAGTCGGTGGAGCTGCCGGATCCCGCGGGTGTCGGGTTCCGTGGAGCGGTCCTGCGACTGACCCGGACCGATGGTCCGCGGTTCAGCCACGAGGTCGACACCCCGTTGTCGGCGGTGGTGGCCGGTCTCGATCCGCGGGGGCTGGGTCTTCGGGACACCGCCGGCCTGTACTGTGCGGTCAATGATCTGGACGAGGAGTCCTTCACCACGGCTCTCGTGCCGCTGGTGGTCGATCTGGTGCGGCACGGTCTGCTGCTTCCCGCGGATCTCATCGACCACGGTGACGCCGTCGGCGGTGTCCGGTGAGGGCGGTGGTCAGTACCGTCTCCTCGGCACAGGTGACGGTTGACGGTGAAGTGGTCGGGGCGGTCGACGGCGACCGGGACAACGCCGGGCGCGGTGCGCTGCTCGCCCTGGTGGGTGTCGGCCGGGACGACGCCCCGGACGCCTGGCGGACGGTGGCGCGTAAAATCGCCGAACTCCGGATCCTCCCCGCCCCCGGCGAGCCGTGGGACGCCGTACGCGGTTCCGGGGCGGTGGACAACGGTGCGGAGATCCTGGTCGTCAGTCAGTTCACGCTCATGGGGGCGACGGCGAAGGGACGACGCCCGTCCTGGTCGGCGGCCGCCCCCGGTGAGGACGCCGAGAGAGTCATCGATCAGCTGGTGACGGAGCTCCGCGAGCGGGGCCTGTGGGTGGCGACCGGACGGTTCGGGGCGATGATGCAGGTCTCATCGGTGAACCAGGGGCCCTTCACCGTCATCATCGACGCCTGAGGTCTGTTTCCGGCGGTTCTGACGCCACGTCGTCGACGCCCCCGGCCGGGGGTGGATTTCCGCTGTCGGAACATGCGGATTCGCGATAGACTGTGCCGAATCCATCAGTGCTGGACATGGACGGACCACAGCTTCCCCGCCGGTCATGGCCGACTGCCGCCGGGCATCCGCTGCAACGTCACCGGAACCACCCCCGGGAACAATTCGCGGGAGGTGACCGTTGGACCAGTGAGTGCTTCGGACAACACACCCGGGAGGTCACCCGCATGAGTAACAGCAACAACAGCAGGACCGCAACCACGGTCGAACCTGACACCCTGGTCATCGAGTCAGTGGCGAACACCGACGCCAGCGACACCATCAACGACGTCGACGAACTTGACGAACATGCCGCCGACGACACGGACAACCCGGACAACGGGACCGCCGTGGACACGACGGACGTCACCGGCACCACCGACGAGGGCTCCGGTGACGCCTCCGACGAGCGACCCAGGGACAAGGGCCGTCGGCGGGGGAACAACGAGAATCCCTCCGCCGACCTCGTACGTGTCTATCTCAACGGGATCGGCAAGACCGCACTGCTCACCGCCGCCGACGAGGTGGAGCTCTCACAGCGCATCGAGGCGGGGCTCTACGCCGAGCATCTGCTGGAGACCGGGGAGAAGTTGACCCGCGCCCGTAAGCGTGACCTGAAGATCCTCGCCAGGGAGGGCCGTGCCGCCCGCACCCACCTGCTCGAGGCGAACCTGCGTCTGGTGGTTTCCCTGGCAAAGCGTTACACGGGCCGCGGTATGCCGCTGCTGGACCTCATCCAGGAGGGTAACCTCGGGCTGATCCGCGCCATGGAGAAGTTCGACTACGCCAAGGGGTTCAAGTTCTCGACCTACGCCACCTGGTGGATCCGTCAGGCCATCACCCGCGGTATGGCGGACCAGTCACGAACCATCCGGCTCCCTGTCCATCTTGTCGAGCAGGTCAACAAGCTCTCCCGTATCAAGCGTGAGATGTACCAGCACCTGGGTCGTGAGGCCACGAACGAGGAACTCGCCGAGGAGTCGGGCATCGATGAGTCGAAGATCGAGACACTGCTCAAGCAGTCGCGTGACCCGGTGAGTCTGGACATGCCGGTCGGCTCAGACGAGGAGGCGCCGCTGGGTGACTTCATCGAGGACGCGGACTCGACCGACGCCGAAGCCGCGGTCGTGGCGTCACTGCGTCATTCCGACGTCCGGGCGGTCCTGGACACCCTGGAGGAGCGGGAGCAGGACGTCATCAAGCTGCGCTACGGCCTCGACGACGGCATGCCCCGGACCCTCGACCAGATCGGCCGGAGCTTCGGCCTGTCACGGGAACGGGTCCGCCAGATCGAACGTGAGGTCATGGCGAAGCTGCGGGAGGGTGAACGCGCGGAGAAGCTGCGCGAATACGCCGTCTAACTGGGGGTATCGCCGGGCTACCCCGTGACGGCCCGGAAACGTGTAGTTTATGGGTGATTGGCACGTTTAGTGAGAACGACTATCACGGAAAGGCCGTTGTCGAGTGAAGGATCTCGTCGATACCACTGAGATGTACCTCCGGACGATCTTCGAACTGGAGGAAGAGGGCATCCCGCCGCTGCGCGCACGCATCGCCGAGCGCCTTGAGCAGTCGGGACCGACGGTCAGCCAGACCGTCGCCCGTATGGAGCGTGACGGTCTGCTGTGGATCGCCGACGACCGCTCCCTCAAGCTCACCGAGGAGGGCCGCGCCCACGCCACCGCGGTGATGCGTAAGCACCGTTTGGCGGAGCGGCTGTTGCTCGATGTCATCGGGCTTCCCTGGGAGTCCGTCCATGACGAGGCCTGCCGGTGGGAACACGTCATGGGTGACGAGGTGGAGAAGCGTCTGCTCACCGTCCTCGACAACTACGAGACCTCCCCGTTCGGCAATCCGGTGCCGGGCCTGGAGAAGCTGGGCTCGTCGTCGGTGCCGAACCCGACCGACTCCCACCGGGCCTCCGATCTCGATCTGAGCACCCCGACAACGGTGCAGATCGTCAGCTTCAACGAGATCGTCCAGGTGGAGCACAAGGTCATCACCCGGCTCGGTCAGTACGAGATCCGTCCGGGTTCAGTCGTCACCGCCCAGGACACCCCGGACGGGCTGTCGCTGACCTCCACGGTCGGCACCGTCACCGTCCCCGACGAACTGGGCCACGCGATCCGCGTCGTCGTCAGGGAGGCCTGACCGGGCATGCCGCTGAGCACCGGAGCACATGTCCTCGTCACCGGCGGGGCAGGCTATGTCGGCAGCGTCTGCGCCACCGTGCTGGTGGAGCAGGGCTACCGGGTCACCGTGATCGACGACCTGTCGACCGGTAACCGGACGGCTGTCCCGCAGAGCGCGACGTTCATCGAGGGTGACGTCCTGGATGCCGCCCCGGGCGTCCTCTCCGACGACTGCGCGGCCGTCTTCCACTTCGCTGCGAAGTCTCTGGTCGGCGAGTCCGTGGTCTCTCCGGCGAAATACTGGTCGGGCAACGTGGTCACCAGCCTCCGGCTCCTCGACCTCATGCGCGCCGCGGGAGTCGACAACCTCGTTTTCTCCTCGACGGCCGCCTGCTACGGTGAGCCGGAGACCGTGCCCATCACCGAGGACCTGCCGACCGCGCCGACGAACCCCTACGGCGCGTCGAAGTTGGCGATCGACAACATCATCACCTCCTACGCCGCGGCCTACGGACTTGGTGCAACGAGCCTGCGCTACTTCAATGTGGCGGGCGCCTACGGCAGCGTCGGTGAGAACCGTGCCGTGGAGACCCATCTCATTCCACTGGTGCTGCAGGTGGCCGCCGGGGCCCGGGAGAAGATCATGATCTTCGGCGACGACTGGCCCACCGCCGACGGCACCTGTGTGCGCGACTACATCCACATCCGGGATCTGGCTGACGCGCATCTGCTCGCGGCGACCTCCAACGAGCCCGGTGTGCACCGGATCTTCAACCTGGGTTCCGGCGACGGATTCAGCGTGCGGCAGGTCATCGACACCTGCCGCAGGGTCACCGGTCATCCGATCCCCGCGGAGGTGGCGCCGCGACGTGGCGGCGACCCCGCCACTCTCATCGCCTCCTCTGACCGGGCGGTGGCCGGACTCGGTTGGACCCCCACCCGCTCGGATCTCACGACGATCGTGGGTGACGCCTGGGCGTTCACCTCACAGCTCGGCGAGCGAGCTCACTTCGCACGACGCTGACACTGTCACGGTCCACGACCCGGCCCAGCAGCGCCCTGACACCCCCGTCCCCCGCGTGGTCGAGGGTGTTGTCCATGTCCCGGACCCCGTCGTCGATCATCGTGGCGATGATACCGGCCGGGCGGCCCTGCCCGGCGGTCTCGACGAGTTCCCGGGCCAGTTGTACGGTCCGCTGGGTCGCCGGCGTCAACGGCGTCCGCCACTGCCCCTGTGCGACAGCACTCTCTACTTCGGCGAGGACCCGGTGTGCGGCGCGGTGCGCCAGGACTCCCCCGGAACCGCACCATGCGGCCATGGACAGCAGCACCAGCGCCCGGTGTCGCAGTGGTCCCCGCGCCAGCCGCGCGGTCTCGGTGAGAAGCAGCTGGACCTCCCTGCCCCGGGGCCCGGTGGACAGGACGATGAGGATGCGGGCGAGACTTTCCCCGGTGCAGGTCCGTGCGATGAACGCGGCGGTTCCCTCCTCCATGAGCAGATCATGGACAAGATCCGACGGGGTCGCGGTTCCCGGTGCTGTTTCCCCCCGGTCCGCGAGTCCGTCCCCCAGGTGTTCGATGAGGGTGCACAGTGCGGTGGTGTCGGCCTCCACGGTTCCCCCGGTGTTGTGCCCCCGCTCCCCCCTGCCCGCCGCATTCACCTCCGGAGCGACGTCCCGGTTCCCGTGTTCCGCGTCACGCCAGCTGTCGGGAAGGACGTCCCGTAGTCGGTCGGGAACCGGGATGCTGTCGAGCAGCCTGTCGAACTGCGCCTGGTCCGGGATCTCCCCGGGGGTCTGCCCCGCGACATGTCCCGCCGGGCTCTCCGCCGGATCAGGCAATGCGCCGATGGGCCAGTTCCGGTGTCCGTCCGGGTCCTGTGCCCCGTCCAAGGGGATCTCCCACCAGGAGGCCCCCGCGCAGAGGTCGGTGGCCAGGAATGCGGCGGCAGGTGGTGTCTGTCCGGCCCGGAACTCCCGGACCGCGACGTCCACCAGCGGCCCTGCGTCGCCCCCGACGACAACAATGATGACGGAACAGTCGGTTCGGTTGCGGTTGGCCCGCATCAGGGCCCGTGCTGCGGCGGTGACCGCGCCCTCCACCAGGTCAGCCCGCACGACCGGGCCTACCTCGGAGGAGGTGGCACGGACCCCGGGCGGGTTGTCCGGTCCGCCGGGTGACCTGCTGAGCCCGAGGAATATCATCGAGTTCTCTGGCCGGAAGCCTAGCATGGCTGGCACTGCGGCGATGAGGGCTGCGGTGTCGTCGCCGAGGTCGACGTTCGCGCGGCCGGGCGGTGCGTCGCCGGGAATAGCGTGGCTGGGATTCCTGTTGTCGGATGTGTAAGTCATGGGGTGATCATCCCCCACCTCCCGGGTGTGACTGTCCGGTCCGGGCAGGTTTCCGCAGGACCCTGTGGACAACTCGGAGGTTGTGGACAGAGATTGATACTCTGGTCGGACCATCACGGTCCCGGAGTGGAAGGAGCAGCGGACAATGTCCGAGAATGACCGCATGTACGAGCTCGAGTACCCTGCTCCGGGCACTGGTGACCCGGCCCGCGGCATACCGTTGGTCATCGCCCTCCAGGGCTACGCCGACGCAGGTCAGGGTGTCCAGCAGTCTGCCCAGCATCTGCTCCAGGCTTTGGAACACCGCCCTGTCGCCACGTTCGATGTCGATGCCCTCGTCGACTACCGGTCCCGCCGTCCCGGTGTGACCATCGACCGCAGCCGGCTCGTCGGGAGCGAGGATCTGTCGCTGACGCTGCACCGGCTGGAGGACTCCCTCGGACATCCTTTCCTGCTGTTGGAGGGCCCGGAGCCGGACCTGAGGTGGAACGCCTTCAGCAGGGCGGTCACCGAGTTGTCGACCAGCCTCGGGGTGGAGCGGGCGGTGGCGCTCTACGCGGCACCGATGACGGTCCCCCACACCCGCCCGCTTGTCGTGTCGGCGCATGCCTCGGATCCTGCACTCGTCGCGGATCTGCAGCGGTGGGAGTCCCGGATGATCATCCCGGGATCCGCGGCGCTGCGGACCGAGCTGTCGCTGGCGAAGGCCGGAGTGGAAACCGTCGGGCTGACCGCTCACGTGCCCCACTACATCGCCGCCTCGGACTACCCGGAGGCCACCTACGGGCTACTGCACGCCGTGGAGCGGGTCGGGGATCTGGAACTCCCGCTCCGTGCGCTGCAGGCGGACATGGAGAAGGTCCGTGCCCAGCTCGCCGAGCAGGTCGAGGAGTCGGGTGAGATCGGCACGGTGGTCGCCGCCCTGGAACGGCAGTACGACGAGGAGATGGCGCGGTTGCGCCGGCGTCAGGAGAACAGTCTTCTGGCCCCTGGTGAGGAGGTGCCCTCCGGTGAGGAACTGGGCGCGGAGTTCGAACGGTTCCTCGCCGGCATGTCCGGCGACAGCAGAGACGGCACTGACGGCCCGGAGGACGCGGAGGGCCCCGACGGCCGGGCCGGTCACCCGGAAGAGGACGACTGAGCAGGTCGACGTGCCACTGACGGTACGGTGGAGGGCGTGAATTCCGCGCACCCCGATTCCATGTCCCCCGTCCAGCCCACGCTCGCCGATCAGCTGCCCGACCTGGCCGAGGTTCCGGAGTCACTGCTGGATGATGCGGTCCTCGAGTCTTTCCTGGCTTGGGCCCGGGACCGGGGTATCACGCTGTATCCGGCGCAGGAGGAGGCGGCGACCGCGCTGGCCGTCGGGGACAATGTCATCCTCGCCACCCCCACCGGGTCCGGGAAGTCCCTGGTCGCCATGGCCGCCCACTTCATCGCGCTGGCGCACGGCGGGCGGACTTTCTACACTGCGCCGATCAAGGCGCTGGTCAGTGAGAAGTTCTTCGCGCTGTGCGAGGTCTTCGGCCCGGAACGGGTCGGCATGATGACCGGTGACGCGACCGTCAACGGTCGGGCACCGATCATCTGCGCCACGGCGGAGATCGTGGCGAACATCGCGCTGCGCGACGGGGCGGACGCGGCGATCGACCAGGTCGTCATGGATGAGTTCCACTACTATTCCGAGCCTGACCGCGGCTGGGCGTGGCAGGTGCCGTTGCTGGAACTGCACCGGGCACAGTTCCTGCTCATGAGTGCGACGCTGGGGGACACCGGCTGGCTGGAGAAGGACCTCGAACAGCGGACCGGGAGAACCAGCACCACGGTCGCCGGGTCAACCCGACCGGTGCCCCTGGACTTCCACTACGTGTACACTCCCGTCCACGAGACCGTCGAGGAACTGCTCGAGCAGGGCAAGGCGCCGGTCTACCTGGTCCACTTCTCCCAGCGCGAGGCTGCCGAACGTGCCCAGTCACTCACCAGCGTCAATCTACTGGGGGACAAGGCCCGCACCATTGAACGCAAGGCCGCCATCGCCGCAGCGATCGGCACCTTCCGCTTCTCCTCCGCGTTCGGTAAGACCCTGTCGGGCCTGCTTCGCAAGGGGATCGGCGTCCACCACGCCGGCATGCTGCCGAAGTACCGGCGACTGGTGGAGAAGCTCGCCCAGCAGGGTCTGCTCACCGTGATCTGTGGCACGGACACTCTCGGTGTGGGGATCAACGTGCCGATCCGGACCGTGGTCCTCACCGGGCTGGCGAAGTACGACGGGGTCCGGCACCGCGTCCTGAAGTCCCGGGAGTTCCATCAGATCGCGGGCCGTGCCGGCAGGGCCGGCTACGACACCGAGGGCACGGTCATCGTCGAGGCCCCCGACCACGAGATCGAGAACCACCGACTACGGCAGAAGGCCGGATCAGACCCGAAGAAGCTGAAGAAGATGCGGAAGAAGCACGCGCCGGAGGGTCGTGCCACCTGGTCGGAATCGACCTTCGACCGGTTGACCACCGCCGAGCCCGAGGAGCTGGTGAGCCAGTTCCGGATGACCAACGCCATGCTCATCAACGTCATCGCGCGCAACCAGTGGACCTACGCCGCGTTGAAGGCCCTGCTGCGCGGGAACCACGACACCCGGGCGAAGCAGAACCAGGAGATCCTCACCACCGTCGACCTCTACCGGGGCCTTGTGCGCGCCGGTATCGTCGAGGAGGTTGCCGCGGAGACCCCGTCGGGCAGGGACGCCCGGCTGACCCGGGATCTCCAGCGTGACTTCGCCCTCAACCAACCGCTCTCCCCGTTCGCGTTGGCTGCCCTCGATCTGCTGGATCCGGACTCCCCCACCTACACGCTCGACATCGTCAGCACCTTCGAGGCGATTCTCGACGATCCGGGGCAGATCCTCACCGCCCAGCAACGTGCCCGCCGCGGTGAGGAGATCGCCGCGCTGAAGGCCGAAGGCGTGGAGTACACCGAGCGGATGGTCCTCATAGAGGAGGTGACCTGGGACATGCCGCTGAAGGAGGAGCTGGAGCAGGCGTACGGGATCTTCTGCGAGACCAACCCGTGGGCGAAGGACTTCCGCTTGTCGCCGAAGTCGGTGGTCCGGGAGATGATCGAGAAAGCGATGACCTTCTCCGACCTGGTGTCGACCTACTCGCTGGCCCGCGCCGAGGGCGTCGTGCTGCGTTACCTCACGGACGCGTGGCGGACGCTGGGCCACAGCGTCCCGCCCGAGCACCGGACCGATGAGCTGGAGGACATTCTGGTGTGGCTCGGTGAGCTCATCCGTCAGGTGGACTCCTCCCTCGTCGACGAGTGGGCGGCAATGTCCGATCCGGATGCCCCGGTCACCGCGGAGCAGGTCGCCGAGCACGCCTTCGGTGTCGGGGACGCCTCGTCGCTGACGTCGAATCCGCGGGCGCTGCGGCGGATGGTGCGCAACCTCTTGTTCCGGCATGTGGAGCTCTTCGCCTTCGAGCGGGAGAACCAGCTCGCCGAACTGGATTCCGTCCTCGACGCTGCGCCGGACTGGCCGGCGGAGATGGACGCCTACTTCGACGAGTACGATGACGTCGGCACGGACACTGCCGCGCGGTCCGGGGATCTCGTGCGCATCACCGAGGACACCGGGGAGTGGACCGTCCGCCAGATCATCGACGATCCGGAGGGTGACCACGGTTGGGCGTTCGAAGGGGTGGTGGATCTCGCCGCCACCGACGACGCCGGCGAGGTACGGTTGAGCAGTCTTCGGGTCATCCGCGGCTGAGTGCCCGGTCCAGGACGGTCCGCCCGGCGGTGACGGACTCCGCGAAGGAGGTCGCCAGAGTCGCCGAGATGGTCCCGAAGTCCGCCGCGCGTCCGGAGCTCGACCGGTAGCACAGGTACACCGAGCGTCCTGCGGTCCCCGCCCCACCTGAGAAGGTGGCCAGCTCGAGACCCGGATGGTCGCATTCGGCGGCGACCGCGCTGATCGGGACGAGGGTGCACCCCAGACCGCCGATGACGCACTGGACGATGGTGGTCAGGCTGGCGGCCCGGGTGACCGCCTGTGCCGCCTCCCTCCCGACGGCCGCGGACCGGCACAGGTCGAGCACCTGGTCGCGCAGGCAGTGTCCGTCGTCGAGCAGCAGCAGATCGAGGTCATCGAGTTCGGCGACGGTGAGGTCGGAGCGTCCTGCCAGGGGATGCCCGGAGGGCATGACGAGGACGAACTCCTCATCGTAGATGTGGAGGCACTCGGTACCTGTGGCGGTGATCTCCCCGGCGACGACGGCCGCGTCAAGTCCCCCGTGTTTGAGCGAGTCGATGAGGTCGGCGGTCTTCTCCTCGACGATCTGCAGCCGGAGGTCCGGCGCGACCGAGGGAAGTCGGCGGAGCAGATCCGGGAGCAGAAACGGGGCGATGGTCGGGATCATGCCGAGGTTCATCGGGCCGACGAGTCCGCCCCGGGCGCCGCGGGCGTGGGCGACGAAGGCATCGAGACTGTCGAGACTGGCCTGCGCGTAGGGCAGGAGGGCGTTCCCCACCGGGGTGACTATCACACGCCGGGTGGACCGTTCGATCAGTTGGACTCCCAGTCCCTGTTCCAGAGCGGCGAGCGCCTGGGAGAGGGAGGGTTGGGATATGCCGAGTCGGTGTGCCGCTGTGCCGAAGTGTCCGTTCTCTGCGATGGTCACGAAGGTGCGCAGCTGGGAGACCGTCGGACGAAACTCTCTATTGGCCATACCTATAAAGGTACTCCCCCGACTGCCTATCACCCTATCTGCAAACACATATAGCACTTTCCTATTGCATCGCTGATGTCTTATCGCTTTTGCCTTTGCATTTTCGCGCGTCCCGTGCCATAATCGGGGGTGGTTCAAGATCAAGAGTCTTTCGCCTTAGGAGGCAAACACCGTGTCCATTCTCACCGTCGGCGACCAGTTCCCCGAGTTCAGTCTCACTGCCCTCAAGGGCGGCGACCTGCACGAGGCCAACGCACAGTCCCCGGAGGACTACTTCGAGAACGTGAGCCTCGACAAGTACCAGGGCAAGTGGAAGGTCGTCTTCTTCTACCCGAAGGACTTCACCTTCGTCTGCCCGACCGAGATCGCCGCCTTCGGCAAGCTCGACGAGGACTTCCAGGACCGCGACACCCAGATCCTCGGCGGTTCCACCGACAACGAGTTCGCCCACTTCAACTGGCGCGCCACCCACCCGGAGCTCAAGACCATCCCGTTCCCGATGTTCGCTGACGTCCGCCACGACCTCATCCGCGCCCTCGGCGTCGAGAACGCCGACGGTGTCGCCGACCGCGCCACCTTCATCATCGACCCGGACAACGTGATCCAGTTCGTCTCCGTCACCCCGGACGCCGTGGGC
The DNA here is from genome assembly GCF_902782855.1 of uncultured Corynebacterium sp. Taxonomy (GTDB): domain Bacteria; phylum Actinomycetota; class Actinomycetes; order Mycobacteriales; family Mycobacteriaceae; genus Corynebacterium. Next base: position 10,156 of record NZ_CACZOO010000278.1, on the reverse strand, counting down.
CGCAACGTCGACGAGGTCCTCCGCGTCCTCGACGCCCTGCAGTCCGAGGAGGTCTGCGCCTGCAACTGGCAGGCCAACGACCCGACCAAGAACATCAACAAGATGGATGTCGTCCAGGAGGCCCTGAAGTAATGTCGATCGAGAACCTCAAGGGCGGTCTGCCCGAGTTCGCCAAGGACCTCAAGCTGAACCTGGGCACCCTCGCCCGGTCCACCGAGCTCTCCGAGCAGCAGCTGTGGGGCACCTTCGTCGCCACCGCCGCTGCCACCCGCAACGACCAGGTGATCTCCGAGATCTCCGAAGAGGCCAAGAGCCACCTTTCCGACGAGGCCTACAACGCCGCCCTCGCCGCCGCATCCATCATGGCGATGAACAATGTCGCCTACCGCGCCCGTGGCTGGCTCGGGGCCGACTACTCCCAGGTCCGTATGGGCCTGCGGATGAACGTCATCTCCAAGCCCGGCATCGAGAAGGCCGACTTCGAGCTCTTCTCCCTCGCCGTCTCCACCGTCAACGGTTGTGAGCACTGCACCATCGCACACGAGAAAACCGTGCGCGAGGAGGGACTCACCAAGGAGCAGGTCTTCGAGGCTGTGAAGATCGCCGCCACCGTCACCGGTGTCGCCCAGGCCCTGCAGATCGCGGACGCCAGCTAGATCCCGCCGTCCCCCTGTCCCGCACCCTGTGCGGGCAGGTGCGCCGGGCACCGTTCCCCCTCATCCGGGGCCACGGTGCCCGGCGTCCCGCGTTGTAGGACCGATGATAGGATCGCCGAGTGGATTCCGAGGACAGAAAGCCGACACACCAGGCACGACAGGGCTCCGGACGGCGCCGCAGGCGGCGTCCGGGCGGACCGGATCGTTCACGGACGGCAGGGCCGCTGCGCCAGAATCTCGACCGTAACCTGCACTTCCCCGAGGGGCTGCCGGTCTCTGCCCGTCGCGACGAGATCATGGCGGCGATCCGGGACCACCAGGTCGTCATCGTCGCAGGTGAGACCGGTTCCGGCAAGACCACCCAGCTACCGAAGATGTGTCTGGCGCTCGGGCGCGGCGCCCGCGGCAGGATCGGACACACCCAGCCACGCCGGATCGCTGCCCGCAGTGTGGCGGACCGGATCGCCGACGAGCTCGGGGAGAAGGTCGGCGAACCCGGGGGCCGGGTAGGTTACAAGATCCGGTTCGATGACACGGTCTCCGATTCGACCGCCGTGAAACTCATGACTGACGGCATCCTGCTGGCGGAGATCCAGCACGACCGGCTACTGCGCGCCTATGACACGATCATCATCGACGAAGCCCACGAGCGCAGCCTCAACATCGACTTCCTGCTCGGATACCTCCGCGAGATCCTGCCGAAGCGCCCCGACCTCAAGATCATCGTCACCTCCGCGACAATCGACCCTGAGTCCTTCGCGAATCACTTCGCGGACGCCGACGGCAAACCCGCCCCCGTCATCGAGGTCTCGGGACGCACCTACCCCGTCGAGATCCGGTACCGGCCGCTGGTGCAGGTCGTCGGCGCCGACGACAACGGTGACGGTGGTAAGGAGGTCGAGACCGATCCGCTCGAAGGGCTCCTGGACGCCGTTCGCGAACTCATGGCAGAGGGGCCGGGCGACATCCTCTGCTTCTTCTCCGGTGAGCGGGAGATCCGGGACGCCGCGGACGCCCTGTCCGACGCGAACCTCCGTGGCGGAGTCGACATCCTGCCGCTGTTCGGCCGACTGTCCTCGGCCGAACAGCACCGGGTGTTCTCCACCGGGCCGAAACGCCGCATCATCCTGGCCACGAACATCGCCGAGACCTCCCTGACCGTGCCGGGGATCCGCTATGTCGTGGACACCGGCTACGCCCGCATCTCCCGCTACTCCCACCGCACCAAGGTCCAGCGCCTCCCCGTCGAGGAGATCAGTCAGGCGTCCGCCCGCCAACGCTCCGGCCGCTGCGGGCGTACCTCCGACGGCATCGCCGTGCGTCTGTACTCCGAACAGAATTTTGAGGCCCGGCCCGAATTCACCGACCCGGAGATCCTCCGCACCCACCTGTCCAGCGTCATCCTGTCGATGGCTTCCCTGGGACTCGGTGACATCTCCGAGTTTCCCTTCCTTCAGCCGCCGGACAAGAAGTCTGTGCGCGACGGGATCCAGCTGCTCCAGGAACTGGGGGCCTTCACCCCGGGCGATGGCGAGGCGCCGGCGACCTCCACCGACCGCCCGTTGACGGAGATCGGACGCGACATGGCGCGAATCCCCACCGATCCGCGGCTGGCTCGCATGCTCGTCGCCGCGCACGAGCGCAGCGTCCTCGAGCAGATCGCGGTGATCGTCGCCGCACTGAGCATCCAGGACGTTCGCGAACGACCGATGGAGAAACAGGCGCAGGCGGATCAGGCGCACGCCAGGTACAACGCCGATTCGGACTTCATGTCGCTGCTCAAGCTGTGGAACCACCTCCAGGAGAACCGGCAGGCCCTGTCCGGCAACCAGTTCCGCCAGCTGTGCAAAAGGGAGTTCATCCACTATGTCCGGGTGCGGGAGTGGACCGATCTGGTGCGGCAGTTCCTCACCGTGATCCAGGAGCTCAACTGGAAGGTGCCGAACATCCGGCACGTCCGCAACCTCACCTTCGAACTTGACAAGGGTGGTGCCACGGCGCTGGCCGAGGATGACGTGCACAAGGCACTGCTGTCCGGGTTACTGACGAACACCGGTCTGCGCGAGGGAAACTCCCGCCGGTTCCTCGGCACCCGCGGTACACATTTCGTCATTCACCCCTCCTCTCACCTGGCGAAGAAACCGCCGCAGTGGGTGATGGCCGCCGAGCTGGTGGAGACCTCACAGGTCTTCGCCCGGACCGTCGCCCCGCTCACCCCCGAGTGGGTCGAGGAGGTGGCCCCCCACATGGTGAAGTACACCTACGCGGAGCCGCACTGGTCATCGAAGCGGGGCGCGGCGATGATCCACGAGAAGGCGTTGCTGCTCGGCCTGCCGATCATCGCAGACCGCACCGTGGCACTGTCGAAAGTCGATCCGGTCGCTGCCCGTGAGACCTTCATCCGGTCCGCGCTCGTCGAGGGAGACTGGCACACCCGGCACAAGTTCTTCAGCCACAACCGGGACCTGCTGGAGAACGCCACCCTGCTCGAGGAGAAGGCCCGCCGGCGCGACATCGTCGTCGACGACGACACCCTCTACGACTTCTATGATGCCCGGATACCCCCGCAGGTCGTCTCCGCCAGGCACTTCGACTCCTGGTGGAAGAAGGCCCGTCACGGGTCCCCCGACCTCCTCGACTTCACCGAGGACGCCCTGATCAGCTCGGACAGCCAGGCCGCCCAGGCACGTGAGTTCCCGGACACGTGGCGCCAGGGTTCGGTCGAGTATGAGCTGGAGTACGTCTTCCGTCCCGGCGATCCGGCCGACGGCATCACCATGAGGGTCCCACTGCCACTGCTCGCCGGCCTCGACGACACCGACACCCGGTGGCTCGTCGCCGGTATGCGTGAGGAACTCTGCGTCGCCCTGATCCGGACGCTCCCGAAGCACCTGCGCACCGGTGTCGTGCCCGCCGGTGAGTTCGCCCGGGCCGCGCTGGCGAGAATGACCCCGTACGACGGGGCGGTCGACGATGCCCTCGCGGACGCGTTGCGCAGCCTCGGTGGCACCGGGATAGGTGGATCGGACTTCGACTGGTCGAGGGTTCCCGACCACCTGCGGATGGCCTTCGCCGCCGTCGACCGGCGGGGCAAGGTCGTCGCCCGGTCCCGGGACCTCGCCGGACTGCAGCAGGAGTTGGCGGGGGAGATCACCCGGTCCATCGCCACGGTCGCGGCTCGACAGTCCACCGGCGCAGCCAGCTCCCCCGACCCCTCGGATGCCGCGAACCACCGTAGCGGGAGCGGACGGAGGCGACGCGGTGGTCAGCAGGGCCGACGGCCGAATCACAACGAATCCTCCGGTGGGGGTACAGCTGTGCTCGCCCGGGACACGGAATGGGGCGTCGACGGTATCGGCGTGATCCCGGAGACCGTGGAGTCGGTGGTCGACGGCCAGCCGGTGACCGCGTACCCGGCTCTGGTGATCGACGATTCCGGTGTGGCCCTCCGTGCGTACCCGTCACTGACCGCCGCGTCCGGCGCCCAGTTCACCGCCGTCCTGCACATGATGCTCAGCGCCTGTCAGGTGCAACCCAAGCAGATGGTCAAGGGGCTGCCGCTGCGTCAACGGGTCGCCGTGGAGAACTACCCCCATGGTGGACCGGACGCGTTCGTCGAGGACTGCCGGGTCCTGGCCTGCCGGGACCTGCTCGGCGAGTTCGGCCCGGTCATCCGGGACCCCGACCGGTGCGCCGAGGCGGTCGCCGCAGCCCGGGACCGCGGGCCGGGGATGGTCCGCCAGACTGTGGTGGCCGTCGCACCGGCGGCTCTGGCCGTCGCGGACATGGGTGCGGAGCTGAAGAACTGGGAGGGTGAGTCGATCACCGAGATGCGTCAGCAGCTGGAGTTCTACCTGGGCCCCCACCGGATCACCCGCAACGGCGCGTCACATCTGCGCCATGTGCCCCGGTATGTGGCGGCGATGCAGGCCAGACTGACGATGCTGGAGCAGGATCCCGACCGGGAGGAGGACCTCGCGGATCAGATCAGGGAGTGTCTCACGGCCGTACGGGAGACCCGGGACCGGTTGCCGAAGAGCCGTGCCGCATCGCCGCAGATCAAGGACGTCGAGTGGCTCATCGAAGAGTTACGTGTCGCGCTGTTCGCCCAGAACCTCGGTACAACCCGGACAGCCAGTGTGCAGCGGGTGCACAAGGCCCTCCGGAAGATCAGCTGACTGCGTCCTCCACTGTCCGCTGACCCCGCTGTCCGTCCTCCCCCGCGCCCCGGAGCAGCCGGATCTCGTTCTCGAAGTCCTCGGCGCTCCGGAAGGACTTGTAGACCGAGGCGAACCGGAGATACGCGACCTCATGGAGGTTGCGTAGCGGCTCGAGAATCGCCAGACCGATGTCGTTGGCGTCCACCTGTGATCCGTGGTTCGCACGGATGGTCTGCTCCACCTCGTGGGCAAGGACCTTGAGCGCGTCATCTGACACGTCGAGCCCCTGGCACGCCCGAGTGACACCGCGGATGACCTTGTCGCGGCTGAACTCCTCCGTCACCCCGTTGCGCTTGGTGACCAGGAGGATCGACCGCTCCAGGGTGGTGAACCGTGTACCGCACCTGGTGCACTCCCTTCTCCTCCGGATCGCCGAACCGGATTCCACGGTGCGGGAATCGAGGACCCGGGATTGTTCGGATCGACACGAGGGGCAGAGCATGACAGATTCTCCTGGGGCGTAACCGGGCTTCGGACGCCGTCCATCGTAGCGCCGCTCGCCTAGAGATCCGGCTGTACGGTACCCGGGCCCCCGTCCGCCGCACCGGTCACACCGCCAGTTGTGACCGAACCGACCACCGGGGTCACCGGAGGCGGGTCGGCCGGTTCCGGGGCAGCGAGCAGGGGGCTCAACCCGATCATCAGGAGACAGCCCAGCCCGCCCAGAAGCACCACTCCGGGAGACTGCAGTACCATGGCGGTCCGACGACGGGTCCGCCACCACCAGTTCGCCTCATCGAACGCGCGTTCCCTGTTCCGGATGCTCCTCCCCCCGTACTCCCGGATCCGTACGGAGGGTCGGAGCGCATCGCCGGCCCCCGAAGTGTTCGAACCCGAACCCTCGGGCACGGCAGACCAGTCAGGTCGACAGACCCGCTCCCGGTGTGCACGGCACCGGACGGGGCGGGTGCTGACAGCTGGTGTGGACATGGCGTGCGCTCCTCTCGACGTTGTCGCCCGGAAACCTTGTTCCCCGGACGCGGACAACAGTTCAACATCCGAACCGGACACTGGACCGTGACACCCTCTCGAACATCGTCCGTACGTTCGATATCTCTCGTTCATCCGCGAAGATAGCACGGATGTTCGACCACGTCCAGAGATCTGCGGAGGTTTTCGAACATGTTGATAGGGAAAGAGACCGAAGTCATGTATGGTCGAGGGAAGGCAGGCCGGATAAGCGCCGGGTAAACGCCGGACAGACGCCGGACAGACGCCGGACAGACGCCGGACAAGGCCGAGACAAGGCCGAGACAAGGCAAGGACAAGGCAGGGAGCGGAAGAACGATGGCACAGGCAACAGGGCCGGACGACGCGACTGGTGGCGGGGTCCGTCGCGGCCGCCCCAGGGGATCGGTGACCGCCAGGGGCACGGACAAGACGGACGGGAAGGGCCGCGAGAAGCTCTCCGAGCGACAGAGGCGAATCCTCGACGTGATCAAGGACGGCATCCAGTTCCGCGGCTACCCGCCGAGCATCCGGGAGATCTGCGACGCGGTCGGGCTGAATTCCACCTCCTCCGTCTCCTACCACCTGAAGGAACTGGAGCGGAAGGGCTACCTGCGCCGCGAGGGCAACAAACCCCGCGCGGTGGACATCCGCGGCCTGGACCCGACGGATTCAACCTCGAAGCCTGGCCCGAAGCCTGCATCTGTGCTGCCCAAGGGCATGCCGGAGCCGTCTTTCGTGCCGGTGGTCGGACAGATCGCGGCCGGCAGCCCGATCCTCGCCGAGGAGCACGTCGAGGGTCACTTCCCGCTGCCCCGGGAACTCGTCGGCAGCGGAGAGCTCTTCCTGCTGCAGGTTGTGGGGGAATCCATGCAGGACGCCGGCATCCTCAACGGTGACTGGGTGGTCGTGCGGTCACAGCAGACCGCCGAACTCGGTGAGTTCGTCGCCGCGATGATCGACGGTGAAGCCACCGTCAAGGAGTTCCATCCCAGCGACGGCACCGTGTGGCTCCTCCCCCACAACCCCCTGTTCGAACCGATCCGGGGTGACGAGGCCGAGATTCTCGGCCGGGTCGTCGCGGTCCTGCGCAAGATCTGATCCGACACTCCGCCGGGGCTTCTCCAGAAGCCTCCGCAGTCAGAACCGTTCAGAACCGTTCAGGGCCCATGTTCAGGGCCCACCGTCAGTCAGCGGCCGATGACCGCGGCGGCGGCCGCCCGGGCTTCTTCCGCGCCTTCGGCGTTGAGCGCCGCCGCCGCCATCTCGCGGCAGGTCACGAAGTCCACGTCCCCGAGCTGCGCACCGACGGCCGCCAACGCGGGCGTCGCCGCGGACAGTGAATTGACACCGAGCCCGGTGAGCACACAGGCGAGCAGCGGGTCGGCCGCCGCTTCACCGCACACCCCGACCGCTGTTCGGGTCACGGAACCCGCCCGACACGTCGTGTGCACCAGATGGAGCACCGCCGGCTGCCACGGATCGGTGAGATAGGCCAACGAAGATGACAACCGGTCCGCCGCCATCGTGTACTGGGTCAGGTCGTTGGTCCCGATCGACACGAAGTCGAGATAGGACATCATCTTCTCCGCCATCAGCGCGGCGGCGGGTACCTCGATCATCGCCCCCGCCGTCAGACCACGCTCATGGCACAGACCCGCGAACCACTGAGCTTCGTGGACCGTCGCCACCATCGGGGCCATCACCCAGGTGTGCGCCGAGGAAGACATCCTGCCCGATATCTCCAGCGCCGCAGAAATTCCGTCGAGCTGGCGCTCCAGGAGCTCCCCGTTACCCCTTGCGATACGTAGTCCGCGCACACCCAGCGCCGGGTTCTCCTCGTCCTCGGCATTGACGAACGGCACCGGCTTGTCGGATCCTGCGTCCAGTGTCCGCACCACGACCTTGCCCCGGGGGAATGCGCGGAACACTTCGGCGTAGCGCTCTGCCTGCTCCTCGACCGAGGGCTCCTCCACCTCACTGAGAAAGCACAGCTCGGTACGGAACAGGCCGATGCCCTCAGCCACCGACGCCGCCGCCTGCCTCGCGGTCGCACCGTCCTGCACATTCGCCAACAGCTGCACGCGTTGCCCGTCGGAGGTCCGGGCCGGTCCCCGCCACCCGCGGACCTTCTCCGCGTACGCCGCAGCACCTGAGACGCGGCGTTCCGCGTCCTGTGGAGCCACCCCGGACTCCACGGTGCCCCTCCCGCCATCGACGAGGACCTGTTCGCCTTCCACGATCTCACGCAGCGCCACGCCCGTGGCCACGACACAGGGAATGTCGAGCTGTCGGGCGATGATGGCGGTGTGGCTCGTCGCCCCACCTCTCTCCGTGACCACCGCCATGATCAGCGACGGGTCCAGAGTGGCGGTGTCCGCCGGTGCCAGATCATCGGCGAGCAGCACATGCGGCGACGTGACCTGGGGGATCCCGGGTTCCGGGTCACCCCGCAGCTCGGCGATGACACGGTCACGGACGTCGGCGAGGTCGGTGACCCGCTCCGCCATGACTCCGCCGGCCTTCAGGAACATGTCGATGAAGTCCCCGGTGGCCTGGCGCACCGCGTACACGTTCGTCTGGCCCGCCGCCACGGACTTCTTCACCTTTCTCGCCCAGGCCCGGTCGCGCGCGATCGCCACCGTGGCCTCCAGAACCTGGCGGGCGTGCCCGTCCACATGAACCGCGCGTTCGGAGAGGCGTCCGGCAACCGTCTCCACCGCGGCGGTGAAGGCCTCGTACTCGGCGTCCCGACGGCCCTCCGCCACGGTTTCCGTGGGCTCCGGAAGAGCCGGTCGCGCGGTAACCCAGGTGGTCGGCGCGAACACCACACCAGGGACCACCGGCTTACCCTTCACCACCTCCGGCCCCCGGCAGGGACCGGACCCCCCGACGGTGGACGGGCTGTCTGACTTACTCACTTGAAGGCTCCCACTGGTGTGTCGACGGCTGTTGGTGAGCCCACGATACCTGTGTCCGGACCGACAACTCGACCCGTGGCACCACCCCCGTCCCCGACCCCCGATGACCGTCCGTCGCCCCCGTCCGGATCCCCCGTTGCCGCGGGGGCCTATGATCGACGCCTACCATCTGGGGATACAGCTCTGTCCTCCCCACCCCCGTCCCCCGAAACGAGCACCGTGAATTCCGAAGAACGTCGCCGCCAGATCGCGTCCCTGACCGCCGTGCACGGCAGGGTCACCGTCGTCGAACTCGCGGACCGCTTCGATGTCACCCCCGAAACGATCCGCCGCGACCTCACGGTACTCGACGACGAAGGAGCCCTGCACCGTGTCCACGGTGGGGCAGTCCCCACCAACACCTTCCAGACCCGGGAGACCGCCATCGAGGAACGCCGCGGAGCGGCACCGGAGGCGAAGGTACGGATCGGACGGGCCGCGGCCGCGTTACTGCCTGCGACCGGGACCGTCTTCCTCGACGCCGGGACGACCACCGCCATGCTCGCCCACGCCATCGCCGAAGACCCCTCCAGGGGACGCAACCTCACCTTCCTCACCAACTGCCTGCCGATCGCCGTACGGCTCGGCTCGGCGGGGATCAGCGACGTCCAGTTGCTCGGCGGTCACATCCGGGCCATCACGCAGGCCGTTGTCGGCGACATCACCCTGCGCACCATCGGCATCAATCACGCCGACATCGCCTTCATCGGCACCAACGCCCTCTCCCTCGACCACGGACTGTCCACTGCGGACGCCCGTGAAGCGGCCGTGAAGCGGGCCATGATCGCCAACGCGGACCGGGTCGTCACGATGTGTGACTCCACGAAGTTCGGCCGCGACTACCTGGTGAGCTTCGCCCCGGTCACCGAGGTGGACACCGTGGTGACAGACACCGGCATACCCGCCCAATATCTGGAGGCACTCGAGGGCGAGGAGATCGACGTCATCCGGGCGTGACCGCGGGACAGACTCGTGACGGACTCCCCACCGGGTCGTGTCGCGGACCCTGCCGACCGGATCGTTATAGGCTGGGGCGCGGACACCACCGTCCGCCTACCCGACCAGCCCTGAAACCAGTAAGGACCGTGAACCCCATCATGGCTTCGACCACCGTCACCGTCGGCTCGACCGTCGGTCTGCACGCCCGCCCTGCCACCGTCATCGCCGAAGCCGCCGCAGCCTACGACGATGAGATCCTCATCACTCTCGTCGACGCCGATGAGGATGACGAACCGGCGGACGCCACGTCCTCGCTGATGATAATGGCGCTCGGTGCTGAGCACGGTGACCGGGTGACCGTCTCCTCTGACAACCCGGCCGCGGTCACCGCGATCTCCGCGCTCGTCGAGAGGAACCTCGACGAGGCGTGACG
>NZ_CACZOO010000277.1 GCF_902782855.1 uncultured Corynebacterium sp. | reverse complement strand
GCAGTTGTAGCTGCCAGGAAGCAACCCAGGCTGCATCGGCGTCCTATGAGACGTCTACCAGCGGCCCTGGGCAGGCGGCGTCTGTCCGGGGTTCTGCGGCGGGTACTGCTGACCCGGCTGCGGCGCCTGGCCGTATTGCTGGCCGAACTGCTGGCCGTACTGCTGGCCGTACTGCTGCGGCTTCGCCCCACCGATCAGGCCGAACTCCACCAGCAGGTACAGCACGGCCACGGCAAGCAGCACCAGGCTGAAGAAGAGGGTGAGGAAGACGCCGACGGAGGCGGAGTCACCGTCAGGCCTGTCTCCGCCCAGCTCCCTGAACAGGCCGTAGTCGGAGACCAGGCCGATGAACGCGGTGAACAGTGCGAGCGCGGCACCTACGGCGATGAGCACGGCACCGATCTTCTTCCGTGCCGTCGCCACGAGCACGAGCGCGCCGAGGAGAATGAGGGCGAAGGTGAAGGTGGCCGTGAACAGCGGGAACAGGCTGAGATCACTGGCAGAGGCGGAATCCCCGTAGACCGAGTACTCCACAGAGCGGCTTCCGAGTCCGTTGACGGTCATCCTGGTGCCTGACTCCCCGACTGAACGCCAGTTGAGGATGTAGCTGAGCACCAGGAGCAGGAACAGGACGACCGCTCCACCTGCGACATAGACCGGCCGCAGCACTGCAGCCGGACCGGTGAGCGGAACGGCCGGGGCCGCGGCCGCAGCGGGAAGCAGCGGCCCCTGCACGGACAGGAAGTAGAGGATGCCGAATGCCAGGGTCACCAGACTGATGACCAGCGCGACGAAGATTCCGGAGCTCAACCCCCAGTCCAGAACATCATCCTCCGGTCCTGCCTCCATGCCCATGAACTTCTTGTCCATACCGAAGTCGGTGAACAGGCTGATGAAGGAGTACAGCACACCGATGCCGCCGGCGACGGCCAGGCACAGCGCGGCGATCTTCCTGTACACCGTCATCAGCGCCAGCACGGCGGCGACGACGATGAGCAACAGCACGAACAGACCGAGGAAGTAGAACCCCGTCACCAGGCCCCGCATCGACTCCCCGTCGTAAGTCGCCTTCTGGACTCCGAAACCGTTGACGGTCGCCTTGCCGCCGTCCTCGCTGAAACTCTTCCAGCTCAGCCAGTACCCCAGCAGGGTCAGCAGGAAGAGGACGCCGGCCCCGATGCCCGCGTTCAACGGCGTGAACAGCTGACGCAGCGCGGCGAGTCCCGAACCCTTCTGCTGCGGGGCGGCTTGCTGCGGCGTGTACCCACCCTGCGGTCCCTGGGCCCACGGCCCCTGCCCCTGATCCGCCGGGTACCGCCCGTACTGGTTTTCCCCGGACCGGCCCGGGCTGCCGTTCTGCGGCGCTCCGTTCCATGGTTGATTGTCCGTCATGGTGACCTTCTCCTTCAGGTGTCTGTGGTGAACATGGATAAAACGTCATTCGCCCCGCGACTCTACCTACCTCCGGCCTCTGTTCTGAGGGCACCCGCCAGACAGGGCAGTCACGCAGTCACCCCTGCCCGGTCGTGGCAGACTGGGCGGGTCAGTTCCGCCACGCCCGGGACGCCGTCCGCCGACAGAAAGGCACCACCACAGTGGGACGCCACGCAGCTCCGGAAGAACACCCCGAGCACGACCACCAGCACTCCCTCACGGAGCTCCACTCCCACGGCCACAGTCACTCCCATGACACCGGCCCGTGGATCTCCGACCCCCGGAAGATCACCTGGACACCGTCGCGTGCCGTCCTGGCGTCCTTTCTGTTCCTGGGGGCCATCGCCACGGTCATCGCTGTGGCGATGCAGTGGCCGCACGGCAAGGCCGTCACCTCCGACGGTTTCCACCAGACCTCGAACCTGGCGCAGGAGGTCGCCGAGGGCACCGTCGCGCTGGAGACCACCGGCTCCTGCTCCTCGACGCAGATCGGCAGGGCCTTCGACTCCGCCCCCTCCGCCGAGGCACCCGGCGCCGAGCCCTGTGACCAGCTGATCGTCGACATCACCGACGGTCCCGACGAGGGGCGCCGCACGCTGCTCGCCTCGCCGAACAGTGACCAGGACGCCGACGTCAGCATCGGCGATCACGTTCTGCTGGCCACCACCACAGATCCGGACGGCACCCGCTCCTACGCGTTCCAGGACTTCCAGCGGGGGACGCCGCTGTGGATCTGGCTGGCCGTGACCATCCTCGCGATCTGCCTGGTCGGTGCGTGGCGCGGGGTGCGGGCGATCCTCGGCCTGGCGATCACCCTGGGTGTCATCGGGGTGTTCCTGCTCCCCGCTCTGGCCCGCGGGGGCAACCCGGTTGTCCTGGCGATCACCGCGTGTGCGGCGGTGCTCTACCTCGTGCTGTTCCTCGTGCACGGGATGAACTGGAAAACGGCGTCCTCGTTGGGCGGGACCCTTGTGGCCATGCTCTTCGGCACCGGACTGGCGGCCCTGGCCATCGACACCTCGGAGTTGCGCGGTCTCGCCGACGAGAACAACTTCCAGATCCTGCTGTACCTGCCCGGGGTGCAGGTCACCGGACTGTTGTTGGCCGGGTTCATCCTCGGCACCCTCGGCGTGCTGAACGACGTGACGGTGGCGCAGGCGTCCACCATCAGTGAGCTGCAGGAGGCGAACCCGGACGCGGGCCGGTGGCAGTTGTTCACCACCGCCATGCGGGTCGGACGCGACCACCTCGCCTCCACGGTGTACACCCTGGTGCTCTCCTACGCCGGTGCCGCGCTGCCGCTGCTGGTGCTGCTCAGCGTCTCCGGTCGTTCGCTGACGCACATCCTCACCTCGGACATCATGGCCACCGAGATCCTCCGCTCGGCGACGGGCTCACTGGCCCTGGTCGCCGCCGTGCCGCTGACCACGGCGATCGCGGCTGTGACGACGAGTGTGAAGAATTCGGCGAAGAAGACATCATGAAACACTGGTCGGAACCTGCATCAGGAGAATGTACATGGACCCGAACCCCATCGATGACATCATCGCCGAGGGGATGGAGTTGTTCGCCGATCAGCTCCGCGCGCTCGAGCAAGAAGCCACGGCTCTGACGGACAGGTGGCTGGCGACCCCTCCCGACTGGTACCCCCTCGAGATGATGGACTGGTCAGACCGTTCCCTCGACGCACTGGGGGATCCCCTGCGCGGCCCCGCAGGACCGGAGATCGGCAGGGAGGTCTCGCTGTTCATCGGTGAAGGCTTCATCCGGAACCACGGTTGGAGCTGGACGGTCGCCAGAAAGCCGTGCCTGGATCCTCTGATGATCATCCACAGCTTCGGCGTCCTCCCACCGAGTCACAGCCAGATCGAGTTCCCCAGCGGTCTCCTCAAGAATGCCCGGGACTACCCTCATCTCCCCTTCTCCACCATTGTGAGCCTGGAGGACACGGCTGCATCGGCCGACCTCGTCTGACTGAGTCTGACCGTCCCCTCAGTCCTTGTCGCGTTCCGGAGCAGGGGCTTCGCTCTCAAGGACCTCGTCCTCAAACACGACCTCCCCGACGACTTCCCCATCCACGAGAGTGGCTGCGAAGTCCTCATTGAGTTCCAACTCCGCGGGGTCGAACTCACCGTTGAGGTTACGGATGAACACCTCGGTCAGCCTATGACCCATCGGACGGAAGGCCACGAAAGTCAGCCCGGCCGAGACGACACCACCGAGCACCGGAACCGCCTTGGCGACCGTCTTCCCCACAGTCTGTTTGGTGATGTTCTGCCCGATGAGTGCCAGGCTCTTCTTGAGCAGCGGGTACCACGCGGTCTTCGTCAACGCGTTGGCGGCGATCTTCGCCCCAAGATTAGCCCCCAGAGACTTGGATGTCTGCGAGATCAACACCGCCGCCCCACTGGCGCCGAACATACCTCCGAGCAGGGCGATAACCCTGATCTTCGCGTCCTCCGAGATCTCCCCGGAATCCCCGAAAAGGTCGTCCTCGCCGAAGAGGTAGGCGATCTGCTGCGCCATGCGGATGGCGAAACCGAAGTACTGGACAACGTCCGCCCCGCCGGCAGGAATCATCATCGCCGGGTTGGCGGGGAGCCCCGCCACGAACGACACCGACGCCGTCTTGGTCGTATTGCTCTTCACGACCTTCTTCGACTTCTCCCTCAGGGACTCGGGGGTGTACACCGACTGCGGCCCATGCTCCAGAATGTGATCGAGGTGCGGCGAATCCGCGAACTGCTGACGGAGGAACTGATCCCGATCGACCCGGACCACCGGTAGTTTCGCCGCCACTCCGATCATGTTGAGCGCGGTGTCCTGCAGCTTCTGCTCAGCAACCGCACCCTTGGTACCTTCGGCTTCGTTCCTCTTCGCCATCGTTTCCTTAATCCTCTACCCCTGAGTATGTGTACGCCGGGATCGGCGCACCGCCAGCACAGCCAAGAACGTTCCGGCCGGACGCTACGTTAGCGGAGGTACCGGACGTCACAGTCGTCCCCGGCAGCCGTCATTCGAACACCATCAGGCGCCATGCGCGGAGACGCTGCCCCGCGTACCCGGGTCAACTACCTGGCGAGGCAGGGTCGGGTGTGGCCGGGTCGGGTGCCTCAGGTTGGCGGAACGGGGCAAAACCAACCCACAGCGCCCGAGCCAGGCCGAGAGCATCACGAAACCTAGGGAATCAGCCCCAGCAGCGCGGTCGTCAGCGCCTCACGCTGCGCCTTCGTCAGCGACCGGTGCACGTGGTCGTGGACCCACAACCCGTCGGCGGCGACCTGCACCAGGTACGACATCCGGGCGAGGTCCCCGGCCTCCCCGGCCGCGGTCAGCTCGTCGGACGGGGGCATCCACCGCCGGTCGACCTCCTCCCACACGCCGGCGAACTCCGGGTCGGTCGCGGCATCGAGCTGCACCATCAGCTCCGCCCGGGTCGCCGCATGGCTCAGCGTCATCACGACCGCCCGCAGCCGCGTCGCCGCGTCCACCTCGGACGCCTCTCCCCCGGCCGCCGCCACCAGATCCCGCTCCCACTCCGCGGCGAGGTACCGGTGGATGCCGACCAGCAGGTCCCGGCGCGACGGGAAGTGGTAGACGATGCCCGACTTGGAGAAGCCCGCGGCGTCCGCGAGCGACTCATAGGTCACCGCTTCGATCCCGGTGTCGGCGATGATGCCGACAGCGGTGTCCAGGATGAGGTCCCTCTTACTGGTGCGCAACGGTACCCTTCGGATTGCCGGCGAAGCACCGGGCGGTCAGCGCCGCGGCGACCAACGCCACGCCGCAGATGATGGCCAGGACGTACAGGTAGGCGGAATCGTAGGCGGCGACCGCGTCCGCCCCGAACACCGGATCGTCCACACCCAGGTCCACGTCGTGCGCGACCTGTTCCGGAGCCCGGAGCGCGTAGAACATGGGCATCAGACTACCGAGGATCGAGACCGAGACCAGCGTCCCGAACTCGTAGGAGACCTCCTCGACGGCGGACGCCATACCCGCCTTCGACTGCGGCGCCGACCCGATGATCGCCGTCGAGGAGACGGACATGACCATGCCCGCGCCCGCACCGATCGCCACGAAGCAGAGCACGAAGGCCCACAGCGGCGCATGGGCGAACGCCCACATGCCGACCCCCAGCCCGGCGGCGATGATGAGGAATCCGCCGCTGATCAGCGTCCGGAACCCGACCCGGTGCAGGTACGCGCCGCCGAGGACGGAGGCCGGGATCGCCGGCAGTGCCGCGGAGGCGACGAGCAGTCCCGCCTCCAGCGGGCTGAATCCGCCGGCGGTCTGGTAACGCTGCGTGGTCATCATCTCGGCGCCGGCCATGACGAACATCGCCAGCACCGCGGCGACGGTGCCGCCGGTGAACATCCGGTCGCGGAAGATACCGAACTCGAGCAGCGGCTCTCTGCCGTCCGCGACCAGCAGTCGCTGCCGGCGCCGGAACGCCGACGCCCCGGCACAGCCGACGGCGACCGCGGCCGCGAAGAGGATCATGCTGCGGTCCGGGTTCGCCAGTTCCTTGATGCCCATGACCATGCCGACCATCGCGAACATCGCGAACAGGGAGGATGTGAAGTCCCACCTCCGGGTACGGTCCGGCATGTTCGGCGGGGCGAAGACCAGGGTGCCGACCAGGGCCACGGCGGCGACCGGCACGTTGATGAGGAACACGGAGTGCCAGGAGTAGTGCTCCAGCAGCAGGCCGCCGAGCACCGGGCCGGACGCCGAGCCGACGACGGCGACCGACACCCAGACGCCGATGGCGGTGGCGCGCTCACGCTCATCGGGGAAGATCTGGCTGATCAGCGCCAGGGTGGCGGGCATCATCGTCGCTGCGGCGACACCGAGGACCGCCCGGGCACCGATGAGGTACTCGGCGTTCGGGGCGAGAGCGGCGAGGAGGGACCCGACACCGAAGGTGGTGACGCCGATGATGAACATCAACCGGTGACCGATCCGGTCGCCGAGGGTTCCGGTGCCGAGGAGAAGGCCGCACAGGACCAACGGGTAGGCGTTGATGATCCACAGGCCCTCAAGGTCGGTGGTGTGCAACTGGGCACGCAGCTCGGGCAGGGCGGTGTAGAGGATCGAATTGTCGGCGCCGACGAGGAAGAGACCGAGACTGAGCAGCACGAGGAATCCCCAGCGCCGGGCGGGCGGGAGGGACGCGGTCGTGCGGGCGTGGTCCGGGGTGTGCACGGTGGTACTCATAACGGCCCGTAACTGTACCGCACGTTCGGTGCAGTTATCAAGGTAGCGGCGTATGGGCGGTGACATGCGTCGACCACGGCCGCCACCCGCCGGCGGCGTGACGCGTCCCCCCCCGGGAGAGCATCCCGGGGAACGTTAACTGAATCGAAACACCCGGAACATCCTCCGGCCACATTCCGTGCGCTAGCGTTTCCCCGGTCGAACAGCCACCGCCCCCAGCGGAATTCCCAGAAGAGTTCCCCAGAAAACCGGAGTCACCCATCTTGACCGAGAACGCATCACGCGTCGGCATCACCATCGGCATCGTCAACGTCAACACCAGCGCCGCCATGACACAGACCATCGTGTCCGCCGCGACCGCCGTCGCGGCCCCCGACACGACCGTCATCGGCGTCACCCCGACCATCGGACCCGAATCCGTGGAGACCCATGTCGAGGCCGCCCTGTCGCAGGTCGGAGTCATCACCGCCGTGCACCGGCGGCACACCGCCCCGGTCACCCCCGACGCCCCGGCGATCGACGCCTGGATCATCGCCGGCTACGGGGACGAGGGCCGCGAGGCCCTCCAGGAACTCGTCGACGTTCCCGTCGTCGACATCACCGAGGCCGCCGCCATCGCCGCGATGGCCGTCGGCGACCGCTACGCGGTGGTCACCACCCTCGACCGCACCGTCCCGATGATCCGCGGCCGGCTCCGGCTGGCCGGTGTTCTCGACCGGTGTGTGTCGGTACGGGGCACCGGGCTCGGCGTCCTCGAACTCGAGGAGGACGCCGGGCGCACCGACGACCTGATCCTCGATCTCGCCCGCGACGCCCTGGCCGACGGTGCCGAGGCCGTCTGCCTCGGCTGCGGTGGCATGGCCGGACGCGCACGTGGACTCAGCGCGGAGCTCGGCGCCCCGGTCATCGACGGTGTCACCGCGGCGGTCGGTATCGCGGAGTCCCTGGTCCGTCAGGGGCTCACCACGTCACGGGTCGGCACCTACGCCCCCCGCGCCCCCAAGCGGCTGTCCGGCTTCGCCGGACTGGAGGTTCCGGAAACGGAGCAGCCGTGAGCGGTATGAGAGACGAGGTCGTGTACCCGCAGGGTGCCGATCCCGAACTGATCAACGACGACATCGCCCCGCTGAAGGAACAGAAGTGGGGCGCCTACAACATCTTCGCCTTCTGGATGTCCGACGTGCACTCCGTCGGCGGGTACACCACCGCCGGCGCCCTGTTCGCCATGGGGCTGACCTCGTGGCAGGTGCTCCTGGCCCTGCTGGTGGGCATCTTCATCGTCTACTTCGCCTGTAATCTCGTCTCCTCGCCCTCGCAG
>NZ_CACZOO010000276.1 GCF_902782855.1 uncultured Corynebacterium sp. | reverse complement strand
CGGTATGGGCCGCACCGGACAGTGGTTCGGTTACCAGGTCGAGGATGTTCTTCCTGATCTCGTCACGTGTGCCAAGGGCCTCGGCGGTGGCCTGCCGATCGGTGCCTGCGTTGCCGCGACCCCGGCGGGGCAGCTGCTGTCCGCGGGACAGCACGGATCGACCTTCGGCGGGAACCCGGTGTCCTGCGCAGCAGGCAATGCCGTCATTGATACGATCTTCGCCGAGGGCGTCCTCGACAACGTCGCCCGGCGGGGGGAGTACCTGCGCACCGAACTGGGGGCGTTGGACGCGGTGGACCATGTCCGCGGCCGCGGGCTCATGCTGGGCGTCGTCCTGGCCGAACCGCACCCCGGCTTCGCCGCCGAGGCGCTGGCGGCGGGTCTGCTGCTCAACCAGCCCGCTGCGGACGTCCTGCGTCTCGTACCACCGCTGAACATCACCGACACCGACTGCCGGGAGGCCGTCGCGATCCTCAAGGAGCTGCTGAAATGACCCGTCACATACTTGCCGATGACTCGCTCACCGTCGCAGAGCAGGCCGAGGTCCTCGAGCTCGGCCTCGAGATGAAGAGGAACCCGATCAGGAAGAGCCTCGAGAACAGGTCAGTGGCGATCCTGTTCGACAAAACCTCCACCCGTACCCGGTTCTCCTTCGATGTCGGCGTGTACCAGCTCGGCGGCCACCCGATCGTCGTGGACTCCGGGAAGTCTCAGATGGGTAAGAAGGAGTCCTACCAGGACACCGGTGCGGTCCTGTCCCGCTTCGTGGACGCTGTCGTCTGGCGCACCGGGGCCCATCGGAACCTGCACGACATGGCAGAGACCGCGACCGTGCCGATCGTCAACGCCTTGTGCGATGACTTCCACCCCTGCCAGATTCTCGCCGACCTCCTCACCATCAAGGAGAGGAAGGGGGATCTCCAGGGGATCAAGGCCGTCTACCTCGGCGACGGCGCCAACAACATGGCGAACTCCTACATGCTCGGGTTCACCACCGCCGGCGTGGACATCACCATCGCCGCTCCGGAGGGTTTCCAGCCGGAGCAGCGGTTCGTCGACCGGGCGCAGGCCCGCGCCGACGAGACCGGGGCGACCCTGCGCGTCATCGGTGAACCCGATGTCACCGGTGCCGATGTGGTCATCACCGACACCTGGATCTCGATGGGGATGGACGCGGACCGCGACACCACTGCGCTGCGGCCCTTCCAGGTCGACGGGGAACTCATGGCCACCGCCGACAAGGACGCGATCTTCATGCACTGCCTGCCGGCGTACCGCGGTTTCGAGGTCTCCGCCGGAGTCATCGACGGACCACAGTCCGTGGTCTTCGATGAGGCGGAGAACCGGTTGCACGCACAGAAGGCCCTGCTGGAATGGCTGTTCCGGAACAACCACTGACCCGTTCGGCCCGGCAGGACCTCATCGCCCGGCTCATCGAGACCCACCGCATCCCCAGTCAGCGGCACCTGCTTGAACGGCTGGAGGCCGAGGGGGTGGAGACGACCCAGGCGACACTGTCCCGCGACCTGGTGGACCTCGGGGCGCGGAAGGTGCGTTCGGAGGGCCGCGCCTTCTACAGTCTCGGTTCCACCGCCGACGAGCTGGCGTCCGACGGACCGGCGAAACTGCGTCGCGTCCTGGCGGAACTCCTGGTGGGCACCGACTGGTCGGGTAACACCGCCGTGCTGCGGACTCCACCCGGCGCCGCGCAGTATCTCGCCAGTGTCGTCGACCGTTCGGATCTGCCGGACGTCGTCGGTACGCTCGCCGGGGACGACACCGTCTTCGTCCTCGCCCGCGAGCCGGCGGACGGTCGGGGCCTCGCCGAGCGACTCACCCGACTCTCACGGCCCGCCGGCGACCAGACCGACCGTGAACTGTAGAATTCACCCGACACAATATCCCCGAAAGGATCCCCAAGATCATGACTGACCGCGTCGTACTCGCGTACTCCGGTGGCCTCGACACCACCGTGGCCATCCCTTACCTCAAGAAGATGACCGGCGGCGAGGTCGTCGCCGTCTCCATCGACCTCGGCCAGGGCGGCGAGGACATGGAGTCCGTGCGCCAGCGCGCTCTCGGCGCCGGCGCCGTCGAGTCCATCATCGTGGACGCCAAGGACGAGTTCGCCGACAACTACTGCCTGCCGACCATCAAGGCCAACGGCATGTACATGAAGCAGTACCCGTTGGTGTCCGCGATCTCGCGTCCGCTGATCGTCAAGCACCTCGTCGAGGCCGCCAATGAGCACGGTGGCACGCACGTCGCCCACGGCTGCACCGGCAAGGGCAATGACCAGGTCCGTTTCGAGGTCGGTTTCATGAACACCAACCCGGACCTGAAGATTATCGCCCCGGCCCGTGACTACGCCTGGACCCGCGACAAGGCCATCGCCTTCGCCGAGGAGAACAACGTCCCGATCGAGCAGTCGGCGTCCTCCCCGTTCTCCATCGACCAGAATGTCTGGGGACGCGCCATCGAGACCGGTTAC
The DNA here is from genome assembly GCF_902782855.1 of uncultured Corynebacterium sp. Lineage (GTDB taxonomy): Bacteria > Actinomycetota > Actinomycetes > Mycobacteriales > Mycobacteriaceae > Corynebacterium. Next base: position 3,295 of record NZ_CACZOO010000276.1, on the reverse strand, counting down.
CTCGAGGACCTGTGGAACGCCCCGACCAAGGACATCTACGCCTACACCGAGGAGCCCTCCCTCGGCCAGGCCCCTGACGAGGTCGTCATCTCCTTCAGGTCCGGTAAGCCGGTCGCCATCGACGGCCGCGAGGTCACCGTGCTGCAGGCCATCGAGGAGCTCAACCGTCGCGCCGGAGCCCAGGGCGTCGGGCGTCTCGACATGGTCGAGGACCGGCTCATCGGCATCAAGTCCCGCGAGATCTACGAGGCACCGGGGGCGATCACCCTCATCAAGGCCCACGAGGCGCTGGAGGACGTCACTGTCGAGCGTGAGCTCGCCCGCTACAAGCGAAACATCGAGTCCGAGTGGTCCAGCCAGGTCTACGACGGCCTGTGGTTCTCCCCGCTGAAGCGCTCCCTCGACGCTTTCATCGAGTCCACCCAGGAGCACGTCACCGGCGACATCCGCCTGGTCCTGCACAACGGTTCCGTCACCGTCAACGGCCGGCGTTCCGAGGAGTCCCTCTACGACTTCAACCTCGCCACCTACGACACCGGGGACACCTTCGACCAGACCCTGTCCAAGGGCTTCGTCCAGCTGCACGGTCTGTCCTCCAAGATCGCCAACTCCCGCGACCGTCGCTTCAGCAAGTAGGGGAGCAGGTCACACACATGACGGAGATCCAGAAGCACGCGACGAACCAGGGCGCCCTGTGGGGCGGCCGGTTCGCCGGCGGCCCCACCGAGGCCATGGCCGCGCTGAGCAAGTCCACCCACTTCGACTGGGTGCTCGCTCCCTACGACGTGCTGGCCTCCAAGGCCCACGCCAAGGTGCTGAACCACGCGGGACTGCTCTCGGACGAGGACCTGGTCACCATGATCGACGGCCTCACCCGGCTGGGTGAGGACGTCGCCTCCGGTGCCTTCGGTCCGGATGAGTCCGACGAGGACGTGCACGGTGCCATGGAACGTGGTCTCATCGACCGGGTCGGACCGGTCGTCGGTGGCAGGCTGCGGGCCGGCCGGTCGCGCAACGACCAGGTCGCCACGCTGTTCCGCATGTGGGTGCGGGACGCGGTGCGTGAGGTCACCGACGGTGTCCTCGACGTCGTCGACGCACTGGTCCTCCAGGCCCGGTCCCACCCGGACACCATCATGCCGGGAAAGACCCACTTCCAGGCCGCCCAGCCGGTGCTGCTGGCCCACCAGCTGCTCGCCCACGCACAGCCGCTGCTGCGCGACGTCGAGCGTTTCCGGGACCTCGACAAGCGGCTGGCCGTGTCCCCCTACGGTTCCGGCGCGCTGGCGGGTTCTTCGCTGGCGCTTGACCCGGAGGCCATTGCGGCGGAGCTCGGCTTCGATTCCGCCGCGGACAACTCGATCGACGCCACCAGCTCCCGCGATTTCGCCGCGGAGACCTCCTACGTGCTGGCCCAGGTCGCCATCGACCTGTCCCGTCTCGCCGAGGAGATCATCGCCTGGTCCACCCCGGAGTTCGGGTACGTCACCCTGGCTGACGAATGGTCAACCGGGTCGTCGATCATGCCGCAGAAGAAGAACCCGGACGTCGCCGAGCTCATGCGTGGCAAGACCGGACGGCTCATCGGCGACCACACCGGCCTGCTGGCCACCCTCAAGGCCCTCCCGCTGGCCTACGACCGTGACCTCCAGGAGGACAAGGAGCCGATCCTCGATGCCGTCACGCAGCTGCACCTGCTGCTTCCGGCGATGACCGGTCTGGTCGGCACACTGACCTTCCACCCGGAGCGGCTGCTGGAGCTGGCCCCGGCCGGGTTCACCCTGGCGACCGATCTCGCCGAGTGGATGGTCCGCCAGGGCGTGCCTTTCCGTGACGCACACGAGGCCTCCGGCCAGTGTGTCCGTATCGCCGAGTCCCGCGGTGTCGGCCTGGTCGACCTGACCGACGAGGAGCTCGCCGGTGTCCATCCGCAGCTGACCCCCGAGGTCCGCACGGTACTCACCGTGCAGGGTGCGGTCGCCTCCCGGGCCACCCGTGGTGGTACCGCCGGTGTGCGGGTCGCGGAGCAGCTCGGCCGTGTCGTCGAGGCGTCCGGGGCGGGCCGCGAGTGGGCGCACACACCGGTCCGCGGCTGACAACTGCCGGGAACCCGGCACATCCGCATTCCGACCAGGGCGTCCGGGTACCTCCCGGGCGCCCTGTGGCGTTCACGGTGCCCGCTGCGGATACACTGTGAACCATGATCGATCCGACCCTTCTTGAGATTCTCGTGTGCCCGCAGGACAAGCAGCCGCTGGAGGAGCACGGGGACTATCTGGTCAACCCGCGGCTCTCCGTCGCCTATCCGGTGCAGGACGGCATCCCCGTCCTGCTCGCCGACGAAGCGGTCGCATGGCCGCAGACACAGCACTGACCAGACTTTTCAGAAGGACCACGAAAACCATGTCGAACATCCTCGACGACCTGACCTGGCGCGGACTCATCGCGCAGTCCACCGACATCGACGCCCTGCGCACCGAACTGAACACCCCCACCACGGCCTACGTCGGCTTCGATCCGACCGGCCCCTCCCTGCACGCCGGCCACCTCGTCCCGCTGCTCATGCTGGCCCGGCTGCAGCGCGCCGGCCACACCCCGATCCTGCTCGCCGGTGGCGCCACAGGCATGATCGGTGACCCGCGGGACGTCGGTGAGCGTTCCATGATCTCCGAGGAGACTGCCGCGGAGAACGTGGTGAAGATCCGACGTCAGCTGGCGTCCTTCGTGTCCTTCGAGGGCGAGAATGCCGCGATCATGGCGAACAACATGGACTGGACCGGTTCTATGTCCGTCGTCGACTTCCTGCGTGACGTGGGCAAGAACTTCAGCCTCAACACCATGCTCTCCCGGGACACGGTCAAGCGCCGACTGGAGAGCGACGGGATCTCCTACACGGAGTTCTCCTACATGCTGCTGCAGGCCAACGACTTCGTGCAGTTGCGTCGGACCCACGACTGCCGCCTGCAGATCGGTGGTTCCGACCAGTGGGGGAATATCGTGTCGGGCGTGGACCTCAACCGACGGGTCGACGGTGAGGTCGTCCACGGGTTCACCGTGCCGCTGGTCACCGACTCGGAGGGCCGCAAGTTCGGTAAGTCCACCGGTGGGGGCAAACTCTGGCTGGACCCGGAGATGACCAGCCCCTACAGCTGGTACCAGTACTTCCTCAACGCGGCGGATGCCGATGTCATTCGCTACCTCCGTTGGTTCACCTTCCTGGACAGAGAGGAACTGGACCGCCTGTCCGTCGAGGTCGAGGAACGTCCGTTCAAGCGTGAAGCGCAGCGTACCCTCG
>NZ_CACZOO010000275.1 GCF_902782855.1 uncultured Corynebacterium sp. | reverse complement strand
CGCCTTACCGCAGCAGCCCCATCCGCTCGTACACCTTGGCCACGAGCGGCTCGGCGACGGCCGCGGCCTTCTCCGCACCACGGTCGAGGATGCGCCTGAGCTCCGCCGGGTCGGCCATGTACTCGTCGTAGCGGGCCTTCAGCGGGGTGGTGAACGCCTCCAGGACGTCCGCCGTGTCCGTCTTCAGCGCACCGTACTGCGCGCCGGAGGCCCGGTAGCCCGCAACGATCTCGTCCACGGGCTTACCGGTCAGCGCCGACTGGATGACCAGCAGGTTCGACACGCCCGGCTTGTTCTCCTTGTCGTACCGGATCTCCCCGTCATTGTCGGTGACCGCACTCCTGATCCGCTTGGCGGAGGTCTTCGGCGCGTCCAGCAGGTTGACGATACCCTTCGGGTTCGTCCCCGACTTGCTCATCTTCGCCGTCGGCTCCTGCAGGTCGTAGATCTTCGCCGCACCCTCCGGGATGAACCCGTCCGGCACCACGAAGGTCTCACCGAACCGCGCGTTGAACCGCTCGGCGAGGTTGCGGGTCAGCTCCAGGTGCTGCCGCTGGTCCTCCCCCACCGGCACGAGTTGCGGGCTGTACAGCAGGATGTCCGCAGCCATGAGCATCGGGTACATGAACAGGCCCGCGGAGGTCCGGTCCGCACCACGCTTGGAAGACTTGTCCTTGAACTGCGTCATGCGGGACGCCTCGCCGAACCCGGTGAGGCAGGTCAGCACCCACGCCAGCTCCGCGTGCTGCGGCACCTGGGACTGCACGAAGATCGTGGACTTCTCCGGGTCGATCCCGAGCGCCAGCAGCTGCGCCACGCCGGCGGTCGTGCGGTCACGCAGCTCCGCCGGATCCTGGTCCACGGTGATGGCGTGCAGGTTCGGGATGAAGTAGAAGGCGTCGTAGTCGTTCTGCAGGTCGATCCACTGCTTCACCGCTCCCAGGTAGTTACCGAGGTGGTAGGAGTCCGCAGTGGGCTGGATTCCGGACAGGACTCGCTGCATTTCACTCATGACCGGCAACCTTACATCGGCGCGCGGCCCACCCCGCCGACTCCCTCCCGCGCGATGTCCAGTAGCACAGCAGCGTCCGGCTCCAGGGTGCCGTGCCGCGGGAACACCGCCCGGATCAGCCGTCGGAATGTGGCGTCGCGCACCGGGACGCGCACGAGTTCCCCCAGCTTGAGCTCCCGCGCGACCGCCCGGGCGGCGATGACCGTCGGCTCCCCCATCCCGGTCACCGCCGCCCGTTGCGCGGACAGTGAGCCGAACTCTCCGGCGGGCGCGGCGATCGTGCCGAGCACGTCCTCGACGACATCGCGGGAACCCGAGCCGACCTCGCGCGTGATCAGTGGTGTACGGCGCAGCTCTGCCGCCGTCACCCCCGGCCCGGTGCGGGCGTCCCGTGCGGCCCAGGGATGGGACGCCGGGACCACGACGATCAGGTCATCCACCCCGACGACCGCAGAGTCGAGTCCGTGGCTGACTGCCGTGCCCTCGACAAAGCCGAGCGGACAGTCCCCGTCAGCGACCGCATCCCCCACTGCCGCAGAGTTGCAGGGACGAAGCAACAACCTGACCTGTGGTTTCTGCTTGTGGAAGCGGGCGGCCCAGGACGGGAAGTACAGTTCAGCGACCGTGTTGGACACCGCCACCGGCAGAGACCTTGCCGCATCCGGTCGGGCGGCGCCGGCAACGACGCGGGAGAAGGTACCGGCCGCGTCAAGGTACTCGTGGGCGGCGTCAAGGACCGCGCGGCCTCGCTCGGTCGGCTCGGAACCGCCGATGCCGCGGCGGAAGACCCTCACCCCCAGCGTCTTCTCGGCGGACGCCACCCGCGCGCTCACGGTCTGTTGACTGAAACCCAGTGCACGGGCCGCCGAGGCGATGCTGTGGTGCTCATCGACGGAGATGAGGGTGACGAGCTGATCGACCGGCGGCACGTTGGGATACATGGGCGCATTGTACAAAAAAGTCCTGTACCCCCGACCGTGGAACTCGTTATCCCTGGTCAGGACGTTGAGGGGCTAGCTTCGATCTCATGTCCGTGACACATACCCCCACCGCGCCGGCACTGCCCGCCCCCGGCGCGGCCTGGGGTGGCGCGGTCATGGGACTGTCCGTCACCGCCTCCCTGCTCGGACTCCACCTCGGTTCCGGCGCAGGCACCGCCGTCGCGACCGCCGTCACCGCTCTCGCCGCCGTCGTCCTGGTCGTCCTGCTCCTCGGCGCGGTCCGCACCCCGAGATTCGACGACATCCCCGCCTGGTCGATGATGGCGATGGGGGTACTGGCCCTCGGGTCCGCCGCGGACACGAACCTCGGGTGGACCGGCGTCCACGTCGCGACCTGGGTCCTCGGCACCGTCGCGGCGGTGACCGTCCTCGCCGTCCAGAGCATCCGACTGCTGCGCGGGGAGGTTCCCGCCGTGTTCCCGGGCGTCCTCCCGCTGGTCACGCCGATGGTCGCGGCGACGAACGCCGCCCAGCTCGACCACCCCGCCCTGGGCACGGTCCTCTTTGTCGCGTCCCTGGTCACCGCCCTTCCCGCCTTCGTGCGCGTCTACCTCGGTGAGGGACGCCGCCCGCAGCGGGAGGTCGCGGCGACGGCGTGGATCCCGCTGGGGGTCGTCGGCCAGAGCTCCACCGCCGCCCTGCTGCTCACCGACGGAACCACCGTCGGGGTCGTCTACGCCGTCACCTTGCTGGCTCTGGGGGGACCCGCGGCGGCGTGGGCGATCGTCAACCACTGGGGTGCGCTCACCCACCTGCCGGCGGCGAACCCGTCCTGGTGGGCGGCGACGTTCCCGGTCGGTACCTGCAGCCTGGGCACGTACACGCTCGCCGACGCCACCGGCGCGGGCCGGGTGGACGCAGTCAGCGTCCTCCTGCTGGTCCTGCTGTGCGTCCACGTGGTGGCCGCCGTCGCGGGTGTCGCGTCCGCAGCGGTGGCGCAGCTGTGCGGGCGTTGACCACCTCCGCGTTCATTTCACTTCTGACGACACCGCTGCAACACTGATCGGCGGGGACGGCCGGTCGGGCCACGGGGGAACATGAACGACAGCGGTGGGACGCTGTCCGTCACCGATCACCGCGCCCCCGGGTGGGACCAGACGACGTTCACGGTTCCGACCTTTCGCCGGGTCGGAGCGACAGCCACCGGGGCGGAGCGACGACCCGGGAGTCTCAGCGACCACCCCCGGGGGCGTTTCCGGGCCGGTCAGTCTACCGGTACTCCACCAGCACCGGCGAGTGGTCGCTCCACCGCAGGTCGTAGTCTGCGGCTTTGTCCACCCACGCGGCAACCGCACGCTCGAACAGCGGGCGGGACGCGATCTGGTAGTCGATCCGCCAGCCCGCACCGGTGTCGAAGGCCTTGCCGCGCCAGGTCCACCAGGAGTAGGGGCCCTCCTCCTCGTCGGCGTGCAGCTGACGCAGGACGTCGAACCACTGCGGGTCATCCGCTGCTCCCCCGGCGATCCGTGCCCGGGCCACCGGGCCCGGCACGTAGTCGACCGCCCCGAAGAAGTCACCGACCCCACCGGCGGGATTGCCGGCACGTCCGGCGTCGGTGGCGTCCCCCACCTGGGTGGCGGCGTCCGGGAAGGTGCCCAGCAGCGAGTCCATGAAGGCACGCTCATCAGGCAGGAACCCGGATTTCTTCCGGTTGGGACGCCAGTTCTTCAGGTCCGCGCGGCGGTGGCAGATGTTCCAGTCGCCGCCGACGATCATCTCCTCCCCGCTCGCGGCGCGGGCGGCGAGGTAGGGCCCGAGGACATCGAGGAAGCGGTACTTCTCATCCTGCCTGGCGGTGTTCTCCGCGCCCGAGGGCAGGTAGACGCTGGCGACGGTGATGCCACAGGTCTTCGCCTCGATCCAGCGTCCGGCGTCGGCGAACTCCGCACCGCCGGGAGTGTCGGCGAAACCGACCTGCACCTCGGTGACCGGCCTCCGCGACAGGACCGCCACACCCGCCCGCCCCTTCGCAGCGGCCTCTGCCTGCGCCAGGTGCCAGCCGGACTCCAGTGCCGGGGCGAGTGCCGCCTCGGTCTGCCCGGGGGTGGCGCGGACCTCCTGCAGCAGGACGATGTCGGCGGGGGTGGCGTCCAGCCAGGGGAGGATGCCGTGGTTGAGGTCGTTGCGCTGCTTCGCGGCGGCGCGGATCCCGTTGACGTTGACGGTGGCGACGGTGAGACTCATGCGCACCACCCTAACCGGCTGCAGGGACCGCCTGAGGGACCGACCGGGCCAGCTGCCTCCGGTAGAGCAGCTGGGTCGGTATGAAGATCGACAGACCACACAGCGCGAGTCCCGCACCGGCCAGGGCGGGTGCGGAATAGGAGTGACCGTGGTCGATGACCATGCCCCCGATCGCCGCACCCGAGGCGTTCGCGATGTTGAATGCGGACTGGTTCATTGCGGCGGCGAGGTTCTGGGCCCTGCCGGCCACGTCCATGAACCGGGTCTGCATGACGATGACGAGGATCCCGCCGCCGACCGACACCAGGCCGAACAGCAGGATCGCCAGCGGGGCGACGGTGCTGCCGAAGTAGAAGGCGACGAGCATGACCGCCATGATGAGGAAAGCTCCGACGATCGACCGGGAGATGTTCCAGTCGGCGAGGCGTCCGCCGACCATGTTCCCGACGACCATCCCGATGCCGTAGACCATGAGCACGAACCACATCATGCCCTCCGGGTAGCCGGCGCGTTCGGTCATCGTCCAGGAGATGTAGGTGTAGACGCAGAACATCCCGCCGAAGCCGACCGCACCGGACGCGAGGGTGAGCCACACCTGGGGGTTGACCAGCGCCCCGACCTCGGTGGAGGGACGGGTCTCCGGCATGAGTGTCATGTGCGGCATGGAGTGCCACAGTCCGGCGAGGCAGAACAGGCCGATCACGGCGACGACGCCGTAGGCGGCGGACCAGCCGAGTACCGAACCGATCCACTGTGCCGCCGGTACACCGATGACCGTAGCCGTGGCCAGGCCCAGTGAGATCCGGGCGATGGCCTGGCCTCGTTTCCCGGGGTCGGCCATCGAGGCGGCGATGAGGTTGGCGACGGCGAAATAGGCACCGTGCGGGAACCCGGCGATGAACCGGGCGACCATGAGCAGGCCGTAGGAGTGGGCGAACATGCTCAGCCCGTTGCCGAGTGTGAAGGCCACCATGAGGATGATGATGAGCCGACGTCGGGGGATCCGTCCGGTGAGTGTGGTGATCAGCGGAGCACCGACGACCACCCCCATGGCGTAGGCCGTGACGACGTGCCCGGCCTGGGCCTCGGTGATGCCGAAGTCGTCGGCGATGTAGCTCAGCAGACCCATCGAGACGAACTCGGTGGTGCCGATGCCGAAACCACCGAGGGCGAGGGCCAGCATGGCGACGGGGCGCCGGCGGCGTCCCATCTCGGTCTGCCGGGGCAGCGGGGAGCGGTGCGGGTGGGGGACCCGGGGGGTGCGCAGCGCCCGGCGTGCGGTCGTGTCGGCGGGTGAGGGGGAACCAAGCATTAATTCATCACCTTTTCAGAGAAAAGAGAGCGGTGCGGGGGAATCGTCGGGCGTCGGGAAAGTCCCTATGCGACCACGTCGGAGCACATCACGCAAGCCGGGCCGTGGCCGGTGTGACCGGCCGGTCATCGTGTCCCGATCGGGACCCCGCCCACTGTGACCTGCGTGACAACCGCCCGTCCGTTCCCACTCGTCGGCATGCCCCCGGGACGGGTGGTGGAGATTACTTTGCCGTATCATAGTCCCCGTGGATTCCGGCGACATCGCTCGCCACCGAATGACATGCGAATACACCGGGTATTAACTGAGCACCGTGTCAGTTGACCGCCCACCGCAATAGAACTCAAGGGAGTACCTGCCCATGGCCAAAATCATCTACACCCGCACCGACGAAGCGCCGCTCCTCGCGACCTACTCTCTGCTGCCCGTGATCGAGGCGTTCGCCGGGACCGCCGGCGTCAAGGTCGAGACCAGGGACATCTCACTGGCCGCCCGCATCCTCGCCGCCTTCGACGATCTCCTTCCCGAGGAGCAGCGGGTGGATGACGCCCTCGCCGAGCTCAGCGAGATCACCAGGCAGCCGGACGCGAACATCATCAAGCTGCCGAACATCTCGGCGTCCGTCCCCCAGCTCAAGGCCGCCATCGCGGAGCTGCAGGCCGCCGGCTACGCACTCCCGGACTTCCCGGACGAGCCGACCACCGACGCCGAGAAGGACGCCCGCGGACGCTATGACTCGGTGAAGGGCTCCGCCGTGAACCCGGTCCTGCGTGAGGGCAACTCCGACCGCCGTGCCCCGCGGGCGGTGAAGAACTTCGCCCGCAAGCACCCGCACACCATGGGTGCCTGGTCGGGGGACTCGAAGACCAACGTCGCCACCATGACCGAGGGCGACTTCCGCCACAACGAGAAGTCCGTGATCATCGACGGGGACGACACCCTGCAGATCCGTCTCGTCGCCGCCGACGGCACCGTCACCGTGCTCAAGGAGTCTCTGCCGGTCCTCGACAAGGAGATCGTCGACGCCACCGTGCTGCACGCCGCCGCCCTCGACGGCTTCCTGGCCTCCCAGATCGCCCGTGCGAAGGAGGAGGGTGTCCTTTTCTCCGCGCACCTGAAGGCCACCATGATGAAGGTCTCCGACCCGATCATCTTCGGCCACGTCGTCCGTGCCTTCTTCGCGGACGTCTTCGCGAAGTACGGTGACGAGCTGCTGCCCCGCGGCCTCAACGGCGAGAACGGTCTCGCCGCCATCCTCTCCGGCCTCGACGAGTTCGAGGACCGCAACCTCGCCGACGAGATCCGCGCCGCCTTCGACAAGGGCTTCGCCGAGGGTCCGTCGATCGCCATGGTGAACTCCGAGAAGGGCATCACCAACCTCCACGTGCCCTCCGATGTCATCGTCGACGCCTCCATGCCCGCCATGATCCGCACCTCGGGTCACATGTGGAACAAGGACAACCAGGAGCAGGACACCCTCGCGGTGATCCCCGACTCGTCCTATGCCGGGGTCTACCAGGTCGTCATCGACGACTGCCGCAGGAACGGAGCCTTCGACCCGACCACCATGGGCACCGTGCCGAACGTCGGCCTGATGGCGCAGAAGGCCGAGGAGTACGGCTCCCACGACAAGACCTTCAGGATCCCCGCCGACGGAACCGTCGAGGTCGTCAACTCCGCCGGCGAGGTCCTCCTGTCCACCACGGTCGCCGCCGGCGACATCTGGCGCGGCTGCCAGGCCAAGGACATCCCGGTCCGCGACTGGGTCAGACTGGCCGTCAACCGGGCGCGTGCCACCGGGTGGCCGACCGTGTTCTGGCTGGACCCCACCCGCGCCCACGACCGCAACATCAGGAGCAAGGTCGAGGAGTACCTGAAGGACGTCGACCTTGTCGGTGACACCGAAGGTCTCGACATCCGCATCCTCTCCCCGGAGGACGCCTGCCAGCTCTCCATCGACCGTATCCGCGCCGGTGAGAACACCATCTCCGTGTCCGGCAACGTGCTGCGCGACTACCTCACCGACCTCTTCCCGATCATGGAGCTGGGCACCAGCGCCAAGATGCTGTCCATCGTCCCGCTCATCGCGGGTGGCGGCCTGTTCGAGACCGGTGCGGGCGGCTCCGCCCCGAAGCACGTCCAGCAGCTGATCGAGGAGGACTACCTCCGCTGGGATTCACTGGGCGAGTTCCTCGCCCTGGCCGAGTCGCTGCGCAAGCTCGCTGAGACGGACGGCAACCCCCGGACCCCGATCCTCGCGGACGCCCTCGATGCGGCGACCGAGAAGATCCTCAACGAGGACAAGTCGCCGGCCCGCAAGAT
>NZ_CACZOO010000274.1 GCF_902782855.1 uncultured Corynebacterium sp. | reverse complement strand
GGAAAGCCGGTTCACCGGGACGACCGTGGCCCGTGCCCCTGTGCCTCGGCCAGGCGGTGGAACGGTCAACGTAGATCGCGGCGCCGGAGAAGAGACGATGCGATGTGAGTCGCTCTCCGGCATGGGGCGGGACCATCGCCGGGCCTACAGATCCGCCCCGAAAAACCGGGGGCGATGTGTGGGCGGGTTGACCGGGTGCCGCGCGGAGGGGACGTGACCTCGTGGCACAGTGGAGGACACATCCCGCCGGCTCCGTGGATGCGACGACTGGTGGGCCCAGCGGGGCTCGAACCCGCGACCAACGGATTATGAGTCCGCGGCTCTAACCGACTGAGCTATAGGCCCGCCGCACAGTGTAACGACAGGAGTGGGTGGAGGGGTACCTCGGGGTCCTGGTACGGGAGGGACCCCTGCTCCGGGCATCCAGTGCCTCGCCAGGCGGTGACCACCCGGTGACGTGTGGTGCGCGGAGTACGGCAGGCAGGGCAGGGGCGGATGTCGCCGCAGGTCATCACCGAGATTTGTGAAGGGGGAGGGGGTCTATGTATAGTTCATTCTCGTTGAACGGGCCGTCACGGCCCGGAGGACATCTTCCCCCTTAGCTCAATGGCAGAGCATTCGACTGTTAATCGAAGGGTTACTGGTTCGAGTCCAGTAGGGGGAGCAACACGAGCCCCGTCGCCTGCACCGCAGGCGGCGGGGCTTCGTCGTGCTTGGGAATGGGGGTCGCGGCAGGATGGTGGCGGTCACGGGGCGGCGGGGCCGGCGGGCCCGGCGTCCGATCGTGCAGCAGACTCGGTGCCCCCACGACGGGGGTGATTCACAAGAGAAAAGTAGCAGATCTGCGACTTCTCAAAAGAGATACCCACACAACAATGATAGTATTACCTATTTATAAATACGCAGGCCAGTGGGGGTGTGGGCGATGTGTGGCCGGTCGGCGACGCGCCGGCTTTGGCTTGTAGTTGTAAAGGAATAATGTTGTCGACATAATCTAGTCATGTTCCGGTGTTGAAATCTCCGTGGACAAGGTCGCTGTCGATCGGTATGTTCGGTGTCGGGTCCGAAAAGCGGTCCTGTGCACGACCTAGTATCACGAATCACGAGGAGCTCAACATGCTTACCGCCCTTCAGGAAATTCTGTCCGCCGCCTCCGCTGCCATTGTCAGTGTCTTCGAGACCATCGTCGGCTCCCTGGGATAAAAGCAGTGTGGAGAGGTTGAACCTCTCCGGATGGCGGTCCCCTTCTGCCTCGGCGGAGGGGGATTCTTCATGTCCGGAGTTCTTCTCCTGTAGTTTTCCTGCCAGGTGCGAGCGGTGTCTTGCCCTGAAGGCGTAACCGTATTCTGGCCACCGTTCTCTTTCTCGGGATCCTTCCGGCGGGTCCGGTGTCGGAAATCTCACGGGACCCGCATACCCGTTACGGGGGTATCCGGAGTGCTGTGACGTTTGCGGGGGGAGTGGTGAATTTCGTACGTGGACGTCCCGACCGTCAATTCATCCGACTGCAGTTTTCATGGTGGCGCCGGGCAGCTCTGAAAGCTGCTCCCGGTCTCATGCGGTTCATTCCCCGCAACCACCCGTGTGGCGTAGTGCAGGACCATTGTCCCGTTCATACTGTGCCGGTCGCCGGCTTCGCCGACAGCACTGGACCGCACCCCCGCGCTGTTGCGGCCCCTGGGGGTGTGTGGCCGGACCGCTGGCGTAGCGTGGGACGCGACAATACACACCAGTCACCCAGGAGACTTCACACATGGCGACGTCACGCCCAGTTCCTTCCGCACTCAAGCGCCGGTTCCCGCCGGTCCGGGAACTCCGGGAACTCATGCAGTTCGAGAGGCCCACCCTCGACCTGAGCGGGCGGAGGCTCTCCAAGGCCACCAATGTCTGGGAACTCCGGAAGATCGCCAAGCGCCGTACCCCGAAAGCCCCCTTCGACTACGTCGACGGTGCCGCGGAGAACGAGATCTCCCTCAACCGGGCCCGCATGGCCTACCGCGACCTGGAGTTCAACCCCGGTGTACTGCGGGACGTCTCCGACGCGGACCTGTCCACGGAGGTCTTCGGTGACCGGATCGCCATGCCGCTGGCCATCGCCCCCACCGGTTTCACCCGCATGATGCAGACCGAGGGCGAGTATGCCGGATCAGCGGCCGCCGCAGACAAGGGCATCCCCTTCTGCCTGTCCACCATGGGCACCGCCTCCCTCGAGGATGTCGCGACCCACGCCCCGGACGCCGACCGCTGGTTCCAGCTCTATCTCTGGAAGGACCGTGAGGCCTCGGAGGACCTCGTGCGGCGGGCCTGGGCTGCCGGCTACCGCAAACTCATCGTCACCGTGGACACCGCCATCGCCGGCGCGCGTCTGCGCGACACCCGCAACGGCTTCTCGATCCCCCCGCAGCTGACCTGGAAGACCGTTCTGGACGCCTCCTACCGGCCGGCCTGGTGGTTCAACTTCCTCACGACCGAGCAGCTCTCCTTCGCCTCCCTGTCGAAGAGCTCCGGCACCGTCGCCGAACTTGTGGACCGGATGTTCGATCCCGCTCTGACCTTCGAGGACATCGAATGGCTTCGTGAGATCTGGCCCGGAACCCTCATCGCCAAAGGCCTGCAGACCGTGGAGGATTCACAGCGCGTCCTCGACCACGGTGCCGACGGCATCATCCTGTCCAACCACGGTGGACGCCAGCTCGACCGTGCACCCGTCCCGCTGCACCTGCTTCCGAAGGTGCGTGCCGCCGTCGGAGAAGATGTCACCATCGGTCTGGACACCGGCATCATGGACGGCGCGGACATCGCCGCAGCCGTCGCCCTCGGCGCCGACTACACTCTCGTCGGACGTGCCTACATGTACGGCCTGATGGCAGGGGGACAGCGCGGCGTGGTCCGGATGCTGGACATCATGGAGGACCAGATGCGCCGTACGATGCGGCTGTGCGGGGTGACGAAGGTCAGCGAACTCAACCCCGGTCACGTCACCGTGAAGACCTCCGAGGCTGCGTCCGGCTACTGGATCTAGATCAGACAACCGGCGCCTGCAGCGCGGCCCACAGATCGCTGTTGAAGCCGTCCCACCGTCGCCTCGCCCAGTCGCCGAAAGCACGGTCGGTGAGCACCACCGCCGCCGTACCGGTGGCTCGGTGGAACCACAGGAATGTCCCGGACTGGCCGAAATGACCGGCCACGTCCCCGGGCATCTCCGGCGGTAACCAGTGCGGTGACTTGTGCCCGTGGAGTTCGACACCGAGGCCCCAGGGGCAGGGACGCTGCCGACCGTAGCCGGGCACCACACCGTCCAGGTCGGGGAACTGGGGACGCAGTGCCTCATCCCACAGATCCTCCGGTAGGAGGGTGGGGGAGAGGAACTCCACGGCGAGCCTGGTCAAGGCACCGACTGAACCGCGGAATCCGTGACCGGCCGATCCCCCGATGACCAACTCGGCGGAGGGGATCCCGAGAGGGGAACGCACCGCGGCGTCGACGTAACCCGCGAAGTCGAGGCCCACCTCGGAGACGGACACGGTGACGAGGTCCGCGAGGATCTCGAACCCCGCCGAGGAGTAGATGCGGCGGACGTGGGCGTCCTTTTCACGCGTGCGGTCCCGGAACCCCACCCCGGACGCGTGAGCGAGGAGATCACGGACAGTGGCGTCCTGCGGTCCGTCCACAGGACGCCCACCGGCGGCTGCGACGCCCCCGACAGTGTCATCGAGCGTGAAACATCCCTCCGACACGGCGATGAGCACCGCGTAGGCGGTGACCAGCTTGCTGACGCTCGCCAATGCGAAGACCCGGTGCCGACCACCCGTGGTGGCCACGGAGGTGGACCCGTCCGCTGCCCGCCGGACCACTGCGGCGGCGACGGTGTCGACCGGCCACCCGCCGGTCTCCGCGAGCACGGAGGGGACAACGTCAACCGGGCCGGTCATACCCGGGCGTCCGCCAACGCGACGAGGTCGCCGACGGTCCGGGCCGACCAGATGTCCTCGTCCTCGAGACGCACCCGCAGCGCATCCTCCATCTTCACCGCAACCTCGATGAGTGACAAAGAACTCAGATCGAGACCGGCGCTGAGGTCGGAATCCGCGGTGACGGACTCCTTGTCGACACCGGAGACGTCCTCGATGATCCGGGCGATCCGGCCCAGCGTGGTGACGTCCTCGGCGGTGGACGCGGCGTCCTCCGGATGATCGTCGGAGCCACCACCGCCGAGTGCCCTGGCGAGTTTCTCCTGGGCCTCACGCGAGATCTCCACGGGTCACGGACCTTCCTGTCGACGGTAGGGGGGGGAGGCCCCGCCACTGGCGGGGAACACAACCGCTGATACTAGCAACACCACCCCTTGAGGCTGCCGGGCCGGGTCAGGCCTTCGTCGGATCGGTGAGATCGAAATCGGTCGCGGCTTTCCTCACCGTGTCCCAGGACAGCCGGTGCTGACGGGCCAACGCGGACAACACCGCCACCACGACGGACTCCGCGTCCGAGTTGAAGAACCTGCGGGCGGCGGCACGCGTGTCGGAGAACCCGAAACCGTCGCATCCCAGGGTGGTGTAGTCGCCCGGAACGTAGGGGCGGATCATCTCCGGCACCGACCGGGTGAAGTCGGTCACACCGATGAACGGTCCCCGGGCCTGCTGGAGAACCTGGGTCACGTAAGGCTTCGGGATGACACCGTCCGGGTGGCGCAGCTCATCAAGATCCAGGTCACGGCCCTCGCGGGCCAGTTCGGCCCACGCCGGCACGGAGTACAGCGCGGTGTTGACGCCGAACTGCTCCCGCAGGATGACCTTTGCCCTGATCGCCTCGGTCATACCGACACCGGACGCCAGGATCGTCGCCTCCAGCTCGGACGTGGGGGCGTCCCCGGCGTCTCCGGTGGAGTTCGCACCGGTACCGACCAGCTTGTCCGCCGGAGAGTACAGGTAGATGCCCTTGAGGAGACCCTCCACGTCGAGGTCGGCCGGTGCGGCGGGCTGCTCGACCGGCTCGTTGTAGACGGTGAGGTAGTAGATGACGTTCTCGCCCCTACCGTCGGGGCCGGAGCCTTCGCCGTACATCCGACGGATACCGTCGCGGACGATGTGGGCGATCTCATAGCCGAACGCCGGGTCCCAGGAAACCACCGAGGGGTTCGTCGAGGCGAGCACGGGGGAGTGGCCGTCCATGTGCTGCAGGCCCTCGCCGGACAAGGTGGTGGCACCCGCGGTCGCGCCGATGAGGAAACCGCGGGCCATCTGGTCGGCGGCGGCCCAGATCGAGTCGCCGGTGCGCTGGAAACCGAACATCGCGTAGAAGATGTACAGCGGGATCATCACCTCACCGTGGGTGGCGTAGGAGGTGCCGGCGGCGATGAACTCAGCGACGGAACCCGCCTCGTTGATTCCCTCGTGCATGATGTGACCGTCCGTGGCCTCCTTGTAGGAGAGCATGAGGTCCGCGTCGACCGGAGTGTAGTTCTGACCGTGCGGGTTGTAGATCTTCAACGTCGGGAACCAGGAGTCCATGCCGAACGTGCGGGCCTCGTCGGGGATGATCGGCACGAGACGCTTCCGGATCTCCGGATCCTCCATCAGCTCCTTGAGCGTGCGCACCAACGCCATCGTCGTGGCGACCTTCTGCTTGCCTGACCCCTTGAGGACAGGGGCCATGAGCTCCGTGTCCGGGATCGTCAGCGGGGTGTAGTCGACCCGACGCTCCGGCAGCGGACCGCCGAGGGCACGGCGCCGCTCCAGCATGTACCGGATCTCGGGGGAGTCCGGGCCCGGGTTGTAGTACGGCGGCACCTTCGGGTTGGCTTCGAGCTCCTCGTCCGAGATCGGGATCTCCTGCTTGTCGCGGAAGCGCTTGAGATCGTCGAGGGTCAGCTTCTTCATCTGGTGGGTCGCGTTGCGTCCCTCGAAGTTGTGGCCCAGCCCGTAACCCTTGATAGTGTGCGCGAGGATGACGGTCGGCTGGTCCTTGGTCTCCAAGGCACGCTGGTAGGCGGCGTAGATCTTGCGGTAGTCATGGCCACCGCGGCGCAGGGCGAAGATCTCCTCGTCGGTCATGTCCTCGACCAGCTTCGCGGTCTCCGGATCCTTGTTGAAGAAGAACTCCCGGACGTAGGCGCCGTCCTTGCCCTTGAAGGTCTGGTAGTCACCGTCGGTGGTGGTGTTCATGATGTTGACGAGGCGGCCGTCCTCGTCCTTCTCCAGCAGCCGGTCCCATTCGCGGGCCCAGACGACCTTGATGACGTTCCAGCCCGCACCTCGGAAGAAGCTCTCCAGCTCCTGGATGATCTTCGTGTTGCCGCGTACCGGCCCGTCGAGGCGCTGCAGGTTGCAGTTGACGACGAAGGTGAGGTTGTCGAGGTTGTTCACCGCAGCCTGCTGGATGAGACCGCGGGCCTCCGGCTCGTCCATCTCGCCGTCACCGAGGAACGCCCAGACATGCTGGTCGGAGGTGTCCTTGATGCCCCGGTCATCGAGGTACCTGTTGAACCGGGCCTGGTAGATCGCGTCCATCGGGCCCAGCCCCATCGACACGGTGGGGAACTCCCAGAACTCGGGCATGTCGTGCGGGTGCGGGTAGGAGGGCATCCCGTGGCCCGGCTTCGACTTCTCCTGGCGGAAACCGTCCATGTCCTCCTCGGACAGGCGGCCCTCGAGGAAGGCTCGGGCGTACATCCCGGGGGAGGCGTGGCCCTGGAAGAAGACGTGGTCGCCGCCGCCCGGGTGGTCCTTGCCCCGGAAGAAGTGGTTGAACCCGACCTCGTAGAGGGCGGCGGCGGACGCGTAGGTCGAGATGTGACCGCCGACGCCGATGCCGGGTCGCTGGGCACGGTGCACCATGATCGCCGCGTTCCAGCGGATCCAGCGCCGGTAGCGCTTCTCCATGGCCTCGTCACCGGGGAACTCCGGCTCCATCGAGGTGGGGATGGTGTTGACGTAGTCGGTGGACAGCAGCGGCGGCAGGGACACCCGCTGGGCGGACGCCCGCTCCAGCATCCGCAGCATGAGGTAGCGGGCGCGGTCGGGGCCCGCCTCGGAGAGCAGACCGTCGAGGGAGTCCATCCACTCCTGGGTCTCATCGGGGTCGGCGTCCTTGAGATAGGACGCGACACCGTCGCGGATATTGCCGAAGTGGCTGTCGTGGGCGGGATGCATGACGTTCCTCCTGGTTTGCGGAATCGGGGGCGTTCCCGGGGCACAGCGGTGGTGGTCCGGGGAACGCGCTCTCACCGATCCTAGACCCGCTACCGGTGTTCAGTTCGGGGGAGAAATGACGGGGGTGGTGCCGTCGGTGTTCCTGCAGGTCTGGTGCGGCCACGACGAATCACCTACTATTCAGTGCCAGTACGTGTTGCAGAACACCCGGTATCACCGGGAGACGATGAAAGGTCAGGGACAGAGCAGTGGGAGACGCCGCAGGGGCGACGGTGGGCAGCGACAACGACTGGGCCGAGCTCATGGATGTGGCCGCAGGCAACATCATCCAGGAACTCGGTTGGGACGAGGACGCCGACAGTGCGATCAGCGAAGCACTGGAGGACGTCATCGGAGGTCAGCTGCTCGACGAGGAGACCGATGAGATGGTCGACGTTGTCCTGCTGTGGTGGCGCAGCGATGACGGCGACCTGGTCGACGGCCTGGTGGACGCCACCCGCAGTCTGGGGGACACCGGTCGGATCTGGCTGCTCACCCCCGCTGCCGGTACCCCCGGCACCGTCGAACCCGGTGAGATCGCGGAATCTGCGCAGGTTGCAGGTCTGGTGCAGACGACCTCCACCCGATTGGGATCCTGGCAGGGGGCCTGTCTGGTGGCCCGCGGCTTCAAGCGATAGAGTCTCGGGGGTCCGGATGTCGGGGGCGCCGGTTCCGCGCACTTAGCTCAGTTGGAAGAGCAGCTGGTTTACACCCAGCAGGTCGGCGGTTCGAACCCGTCAGTGCGCACCACTAACCTTTCCGGGGGTGATCGAACGACGGATCTCGCAGCAGGCACCGGTTCCGTCGGTGGAGAGGCTTGGGTATCCAGGCATGGGCGACTAGCCTTACCTAACTGAAGAATGTTGATTCAGTGGAAGTCCCCGAGACTTCTGTCGCGCCCAGGAGAGTTTCACCTATGTCGTCACCCCGTTCACTCCGCCTGGCTTCGGCGGCTGCCCTGACCGCCGCCCTTCCGCTCGTCGGTGTCGCCACAGTCCCGGCGGCGGTCGTCCCCGCTGCCGTCGCCGACGACAGTGCGCAGTGCCGGGCAGTGTCCTCGGCGGAGATGGCCTGGGGTATCAAGCAGTCTTTCCGGAACTACCTCACTGGCCCGATCGCTGCCGGTGGCTGGGACCTCGACGGAGTGACCTACACCGGCGCCGCGGAGAACTCGGACGACGGTGCGTTCCACTTCACCGCGGATCCCGCGAGGTCCGCGGTGCAGGGTGACGATGCTGACCTGCCCATGAACGGGACGATGCACCTCACCGGACATGGCGGCATCATCGACGTCACGCTGTCCAACCTCACCCTCCAGATCCGCGGCGAGCGGGCCCAGTTGCTCGCCGACGCCCGCTACCTCGCTGCCGACCCCAAGGCTGTCGCCAGTCGTTTCGGCGGCCCGCCGGCGTTCACCCGGCAACCGGTCGCGACCTTCTCCCTGGACCGCACCCTGACCAGGTCCGGGTCCGAAAGCGGTTCTGCGACGGTCACCGGGCGGAGTTGGATCCATGAGAACCTGAACAGGGCGCTGCTCGGCTCCTACGGTGAGGGCAAGAACGACGGAGACCCGGTGACGATCTCGGTACGGACCGCTGGCGCCGGCGATTGTGCGGTCGACACCGCTGCGGTGATGGCGACCTCTGCGGGGCAGTCTGACGCGGCCCCGGTGTCGACCCCCGCGTCAGTCCCTGCCAGGCAGGCGGTGCAGCCCGCCGCACCGCAGGCCGTACCCGCCGTCCCCGACACGACCGACGGTGGTACCTGTGACGCCGTGACGGGAGCCTCGGTCGGCTGGGGTCTCAAACAGTCCTTCCGGAGCTACCTCACCGGCCCGATCGCCGGCGGGCGCTGGGACCTCGACGGGGTCGGCTTCTCCGGCTCCCGGGGTGGTGCGGACGGTCAGTTCCAGTTCACGGCCGATCCCTCGGCGATCCGGGTCTCCGGATCTGACGCCGACATTCCGCTCAACGGTTCGCTGCACCTCTGGGGTCACATGGGTGCCCTGGACATCACCTACTCGGCCATGAAGATGAAGGTGCGTGGCACCACTGCGCAGTTCATCGCGGACTACCGGTCCAACACCGTATCCAGCTTCACCCCCGGTGCGACAGTCACCGGGGCCAAGACCGGCACCCAGGTGCCGATCGCGCAGTTCGAGCTCGCCCAACCGATCACCGAGTCCGCGGCGAACAGCGGCACCGTTTCACTGTCCGGTACCGGCTACATCACCGAGGACGGGAACCAGTCCCTGGGTGGCAACTACGGTGAGGGGAACAACGAGGCCGACCCGGTCAACATCACCCTCAACACCTCCGGGGCGGGCTGCGGTATGGGTACCGGGGCCGGTCTGGCGGGTATCACGTCGGCCGGGCAGGCAACCTCCGGCGGCTCCGGTACGGTCGCTGAGGGCACCGGGACACCCGATCTCGGCGTCACTCCGCGGGTCTCCGGCACGGCGTCCAGCACCGGGGACAAGTCCGCCGGTGCCTCGGACACCACCTGTACCGCCGCCGACGGTGACCGGAAGGCCACCGAGACCAGGATGGGCTGGGGCATCAAGGATTCCTTCCGCGCCTACATCAGGGGTTCCATCGCCAAGGGCGGGTGGACCACGACGGGCGGTGCCGTCTACAGCGAGGGGAACTTCGTATTCAGCGGCTCCGAGGGGACCGTCACCGCCGAGGACGCCGGTGTCAGCGCCGGAACCCTGAAGTTCGGCGGTTCGGTGCTCTTCACCGGTCATGAGGGGGTCCTCCGGACCGTGATCTCCGATCCGGAGATCCGGATCGACGGGGCCGACGGCACGTTGGTCGCCAACGTCGAGTCCAATGACACCTCGGGCACCCCGCGCAACTACGGCCGCATCGCGGTCGCCGATCTGGTACTCACCGGGGCGGCCGTCACCGACGGTGTCCTTGACGGCTCCGCCTCCGCCACGCTGAGCGCCGCCGGTTCGGAGGCTCTGGCCGGGTACTACCAGGCGGGTGAGTCGCTCGACCCGGTGAGCTTCCGGGCAGCGCTGTCCGACGACTGCGGGGGTGAGTCCCGGACGACCCTGGGCGACAAGCCGGAGGACGAGTCCGACAGAACTGACGCGGTAACAGGTGAGGGTCGCGCCACCGGTAAGGTGTCGGTCAACGACCCGGCCGCCGAGTCTGCCGAGGACGACGGGGACACCGGTCTGGTCGCTTTCCTCCGGGACCCGTCGTCGATGGTCCCCAGCGTCATCGCGGTCATCGCTGCCGCTGCCGCCGGTGTGCTGGCGGTGCGGCTGCGCCGTACCAACCGGCGGATCGACGAGGTGGCCGCCGCCGCCGGTATCGAAGGTGGAAACCCCGGCTCCGACGACTAGACTGGACCGCGTGTCTGACCGCGCTGACAGTTCCGCCTCCTCCGCCCCCGGCCGCCGTCCCCGGCGCCGGGGGTGGCGTGCGTTCCTGACCCCCGGGTGGGTGCTGACCACCGTCCTCGCCGTTGCTTTCGCGTACATAGCGTTCACGGTGCTGGCACCGTGGCAGCTGGGGAAGAACACCGACACCCAGCACTTCAACGACCGCCTGGAGGCGGCGATGAAGCACGGTCCGGTGCCGGTGTCGACCGTGCTGCCCGCCGACGGTGGCCCGGCCGGGGACGACGCTGAGTGGACCCGGGTGGAGTTGCAGGGCCGGTTCCTTCCGGAGTCCGAGGTACTGCTGCGCAACCGACCGGTGTCCTCCAGTCCGGCGTTCCAGGTGCTCACCCCGTTCCGGACCGATGACGGGTTGACGGTGCTGGTCAACCGTGGCTGGATCAAGCCTACCGGCGGCGGTGCCGGGGTGCCGGAGATGGCGGACGCCCCGGCGACGGAGACCACGGTCACGGGCTACGTCCGTAAGTCTGAGGCCGTGCCGGATTCGGCTCCGATCACGGACCAGGGTCGCCTGCAGGTCTACGGGATGAACACCGCGCAGATCTCCCGGCTCACCGGACTGGATCTGGCGGGTAGTTACGTCCAGCTCGACGAGGCGTCCGCAGCCGGGCGTGCGGGGGAGGGGCTGGCCGCCATCCCGTTGCCGAAGCTCGACTCCGGCCCGTACCTCTCCTACGGTATCCAGTGGATCGCCTTCGGCATCATGGTTCCACTCGGGTTGGGCTATTTCGTCTGGGCGGAGATCCGTGAACGGCGTCGGCAGCGTGAGGAGGTGGCGGCGGCCGAGGCCGGGGTGCAGGATGCGGGGGATTCCGCCGAACCGGATCCTGCGGCAGCCTGCGAGGTCCCGGAGCTTCCTGATGCTCCTGACGCCGTCACCGTCAGCCGTGAACGCAAGCTCGCCGATCGTTACGGTCACGGCCGGAACCGCGCGTTCTCCGACCGTGACGCCCGCGACGAGGAACGGTTCTGATTGGCGCTTGAACACTGTTCAAGTTAGAGTACGTTCCATGACGGACATACTCACGACCGCGCGCACCCGCGTCCTCGACGAAGGACACGGCCTCGACTACGACGACCTCATCGAGGTCCTCAACCTGCCCGACGACCGTATCCCCGATCTGCTCGCACTCGCCCACGAGGTGCGGGTGAAATGGTGCGGGGAGGAGGTGGAGATGGAGGGCATCGTCAGCCTCAAGACCGGTGGCTGCCCCGAGGACTGCCACTTCTGCTCCCAGTCCGGACTCTTCGAGTCCCCGGTGCGTTCCACGAAACTCGACATCGCCCAGCTCATCGAACAGGCCCGCCAGACCGCCAAGACCGGAGCCACGGAATTCTGTATCGTCGCCGCCGTCAAAGGCCCCGACGAGGCTCTCATGTCCCAGCTGGAGGATGCTGTCCAGCAGATCTACGCCAACGTCGACGGTATCGACGTCTCCGTCTCGGTCGGTATCCTCACCCCCGAGCAGGTCGCCCGCCTCAAGGCAGCCGGTGTCCACCGTTACAACCACAACCTGGAAACCGCCCGGAGCTACTTCCCGAAGGTCGTCACCACACACACCTGGGAGGAACGCCGGGAGACCATGCTCATGATCAGGGACGCCGGTATCGAGGTCTGCTGCGGCGGCATCCTCGGGATGGGCGAGTCGTTGGAGCAGCGTGCCGAGTTCGCCGTCCAGCTCGCCGAGCTCGACCCCGACGAGGTCCCGCTGAACTTCCTGGACCCGCGGCCCGGAACGCCCTTCGGCGGCATGGACGTCATGGACGGCAAGGACGCCCTGCGCGCCATCGGCATGTTCCGACTCGCGATGCCCGCCACCACACTGCGCTTCGCCGGGGGCCGGGAGCTCACTCTCGGCGACCTCGGTGTGGAGCAGGGCCTGACCGGAGGCATCAACGGGATCATCGTCGGAAACTACCTCACCACGCTCGGTCGGCCGGCCGAGCAGGACATGGACATGATGGACCGGATGCGGTTGCCCATCAAGGTGCTGAGCCGCAGTGTCTAGACGGAGAGGTACCGGCCCCTGGGACCCGTACACCGGGGCGGATCTGGGGGAGGGGGAGTGGATCGGGTACTCGCCGGCGCAGCAGGCGGGTCTCGACGCTCCCCGCTACTGCCCGGAGTGTGGTCGACGCCGGACAGTCCAGGTCACCCCCCACGGTTGGACCGCGGTGTGCCCCCGGCACGGGGAGACCGACTCCACCACCGCTGACCTGCGCTAGACCCGCCGTCCTACCCATTCCACGATGCCCGGGAGTGCCTCGGCGAGCTGTCGTACGGCGCGGTCGAAGTCGGCGTCATCCCCGTAGTACGGGTCGGCGACCTCCTTGTCCCCGGCCGGACCGAAGGAACGGAACATCCGGATTCGCTCCGGGTCGATGCCCTCCTTCACCAACGCTGTTCGGTTCGCCGCATCCATGACGAGGAACAGATCGGCGTCCCGGTGCTCGGGCCCGAACTCTGCGGCCGCGTGACCGGACGCCGAGTAGCCGGCCTCGGACAGGCATGCGGCGGCCCGCGGATCCGCAGCCTCCCCGACATGCCAGCCGGTGGTGCCGCAGGAGTTCAGTTTCACCGCGTCCGCCAGACCCGCGGCGGCCAAAGCGTCACGCAGCATGATCTCACCCATCGGTGAGCGGCAGATGTTGCCGGTGCATACCACGCAGATCTGTGGTCGGGCGTCCGCCCAGTCGGCCACGACCCGGCCCAGTTCGTCGACATCGGCCACCGACCAGTCCGAGGCCAGGTGCTCGGCACGGCCGCCGTAACCCCAGTCCACCAGCACGCTGCGTACCCCGAAGGCGTGGGCGCCCTCCACATCATGGATCCGGTCGCCGATCATGAGGATGTTGCCGCGGTGCTGCGGGCCACCGTCAGCAACCGTCGTCGGATCCAGACCTAGCTGCTCCAGGGCATGGGCGATGACCTCGTCCTTGGCCCGGCGACCACCGGGTTGCGCGGAGGCGGTCGCCACGACATCGAAGAGGTCGAGCATCCCGAACCTCTCGAGTATCAGCCGCGTCGTCGCTTCCACCTTCGACGTCGCGGTGGCCAGTACGTAGCCGGCGTTCCGCCAACGGGCCAGGAGCTCGGGCATCCCGGGGACGACCTCGGCGTTGCGCCACCCCTCACCGGAGTAGCTCTCCCGGTAGGTCCGGTACGTGCGGTCCAGCTCGTCGCCGTCGAGGCCCAGACCCCGGAGGGTGTCCACCATCGGAGGTCCCGAGATACGGTCCACCTGGTCGTCCGGGGGAACCGACACCCCGTTGGCCGCGAGGGCGTGCAGGAAACTGTCCCGGATCCCGGGGAGGGAATCCACCAGCGTCCCGTCGACGTCGACGAGGAGGATCCTGGTCTCCGGCCCCGGGGCCGGCATGCTGTCCGATGAGTCTGTCACAGGTCCAGAGTGCCAGAAACCGGGCGGGTGTGTTGCAGGACGCTATCGTTGACCACGTGAACGACCACGTGAACAACCCTGCCCCATCCACCGCACCAGCGACCGTCGGCGACGTCGTCTCGCTCATCGAGCAGGCCTACCCGCCGCGCCTCGCGGAGTCCTGGGACGCGTGCGGGCTGGTCTGCGGTGATCCCGCTGACATCGTCCGGACCGTCCGCGTCGCCCTCGACTGCACCGATGCTGTGGCCGATGCCGCCGTCGCTGACGGTGCCGATCTCCTGCTCGTCCACCACCCACCGCTGCTGCGCGGGGTCACGGGGGTGCCGGTGACCCATCCCAAGGGCCGGATCATCCACCGGCTCATCCGCGCCGGGGTCGCACTCTATGCCGCCCACACCAGTGCGGACGCCGCCAGGCCCGGCGTCAACGACCGGCTCGCCGAACTTCTCGGAGTCACTCCGGGGGTACCGCTGACCCCGGTACCCGACGGTGTGGACCCGCTCACGGCCACCGGCATCGGACGGGTCGGTGACCTAGACACGCCGATGACGCTGCGCGAGTTCACCGCACGGGTGGCGGACCGGCTACCGGCCACCGTGTGGGGGGTGCGCGCCGCCGGCGACCCTGACCGGATGATCCGCCGTGTGGCGGTCGCCTCCGGGGCGGGTGACAGTTTCCTGAGTGTGGTCGCGGGGCTCGACGTGGACTGTTTCGTGACCTCTGATCTGCGTCACCATCCCGTCGACGAGCACTTGCGCGCCGGTGGCTGTCCGGTGGTGGACACCGCGCACTGGGCCAGCGAGTTCCCCTGGTGCTCCCAGGCAGCCGACCTGCTCGCCGTCTCCGACCCCCGGCTGGACACCGGGGTGATCGACGTCCGCACCGACCCGTGGACACTGCACTGCGCGTCCGCACCCACCGGAAGGACCCGCTCATGACCGCCGTCCCCGTCACCCTGACCGACGCCGACCGGGCCACCCTCACCGAACTCGCCGGCGTCGACGAACGCCTCCGGCTGCTCACCGCCAGGCTCGACGCACTCCCGGAGACCGCCACCGTCGAACGTCTCGAACAGGAGGCGGAGGAGCGCCGCCGTCGGGTACTGAGCACCCGGCGCATCGCCCACGACATGACCGGGACGTTGAACCGGCTACGGTCGGACGCCGCCCGCCTGCGCGCCCGGCGCCGCGCCGACCTCGCCGGCCTGCGTGCCGACACCGACCGGGACCGCCGTCGAGATCTCAGACACGATCTCGCGGTCGCTGATCGACGCCTCGCAGAGATCGAGGCGGACATCGACAGGGAGGAACGCACGCTGGCGACCTTCGGACACGCCCGGGAGGACTCAGGCCCTGATGCCGGCCCTGATGTGGACATGACGTTGCGGCAGGCGCGTGACGAGGCGGAGGCGGTGGCCGGTGAGATCGGGCAGCGGGTCGCCGGACTCCGTGACCGGTCCGGGGTCCTGCGTGGTGACCTGTCGCCGGAGCTCCGGCGACGGTACGAGGAGAGTGAGGCCGAGCACGGCATGGGCGCCGCCGAACTTGCCGGAGCGACCTGCCGGTGCTGCTGCATCGAGCTCGACCACTCGGCGGCGCGGCGAATCGCCAACACCCCGTTGAACCATCTGGTCACCTGCCCGGAATGCGGTGTCCTGCTGGTGCGGGTGGGGGAGTGACGACGTGAGTGACAGATCCACCGGAAGTATCCGCCCGGACTGGTTCGGGTCGGGCCGGGCGCCGTTGCGCCTGCTGCTGCTGCGTCACGGCCAGACCGCCATGTCCGCGGCCGGAGTCTTCTCCGGGCGCAGCGATCCCGCCCTGACCGATCTCGGTGCCGCCCAGGTGTCACGTGCCGCGTCCTGGCTACGTACCCGACAGGACGAGGGGGAGGGCATCGACGCGATCTTCAGTTCCCCGTTGCTGCGGGCGAGACAGACCGCAGAGTCCGCGGCGGAGGCCCTCGGCCTCGACGTCACCCCGACGGGGGACCTCATCGAGACCGACTTCGGTGCCTGGGAGGGGCTCGGTTTCGAGGAGGTGCACCGCCGGTGGCCGACCGAGCACGCCCGTTGGGCCAATGAACCCTCGGTGCCGACCGTCGGCGGCGAGAGCATGGACGATGTGGCGCTGCGGTGTGACAGGTTGGTCTCCGACCTCATGGCCGGTGGTTCGGGACGCACCGTGCTGCTGGTCAGCCACGTCTCGCCGATCAAGGCGATCCTTCGGTCGGCACTGCTGGCACCTGCCACGGTGTACTCGACCCTGCACCTGGATCTCGCCGGGTTGTCAGTGGCCGAGTTCTACACCGACCGGTCGGTGGTCCGCGAGTTCAACGACACCCACTATCTGCGGGGGCTGTGAGCGGTGCGGGGGCGACCACTGCTATTGTGAACGGCGTCGAGAGGGTCGGGTGATCGCGGCTCCCGGAACCGCCCCCGTAGGGGGCAGGCCGGGGTCGAGGAAAGTCCGGACTCCTCAGAGCACGGTGGTTGTTAACGGCAACCCGGGGTGACCCGCGGGACAGTGCCACAGAAAAGAACCGCCCGGTGTGAACCGGGTCAGGGTGAAAAGGTGCGGTAAGAGCGCACCAGTGCCCCGGGTGACCGGGGCAGCTGGGTAAACCCCACCGGGAGCAAGGTCATGTGATCGCACCGTCGCCCTCCGGGGCCGGTGGTGCGGTGTTGCCCCGACGGCTGCTCGTCGGACAAGGGGCAGGTAGACCGCTGGAGGCGGCCGGTGACGGTCGTCGTAGATGGATGATCACCACCTCCGGTGACGCCCCGACAGGTGTCACCGGCGGGACAGAATCCGGCTCACAGACCCTCTCGACCTCTACGACTAGAATCATCCGGTGTGAGCCGAAATCCAGGTACCCCACCCGACGGGGACGTCAGGTCCGCACTGTCACGTACTCTCTTCCCGACCGGGGAGGACCCTGATCCGCGGTTCACCCTGGCCAACGAGCGGACCTTCCTGTCCTGGATGCGCACCGCCCTCGCTTTCATCGCGGGCGGGGTGGCGATGGAGGCCCTGCCTTCCGACACTGTCCCGGCCCATCTTCGCGGTTTTGCCGCGCTGGCAGCCATGGGTCTCGGCGTCCTGCTCGCGGCCGGTGCCGCGGTCCGGTGGTTGCGGGTGGAACGGGCCATGCGTGAGAACCGGCCGTTACCGGCACCGGCTATCATCCCCGCCCTGTCGGCCGGAGCGATCCTCGCCGCCGTCATCGTCGCGGTGGTGCTGTTCGCGTGAAACCCCCGGTACCGGTCACCGATCACGGTCGCCAACCGGAGCGCACCAGTATGGCCTGGGGCCGGACCTCGATGATGTTCATGGTGACGGCGGCTGTCCTGCTGCGGTGGATGTCCCACTACGGGGTGTGCGTGGCTGTCATCGCCGGTGGTCTGCTGACCGTGGCCCTCGGCATCTTCGCAACGCAGCGCACCCGCTACCGGCGTGCCGCCGAACATGTGGCAGGCCTGCGGTCGGGGGCGTCGACCGGGGCGGTGCTCGGCCTGTCAATCTGCGCCGTGCTGCTCGGCGTCGCGGGTATCTGGTTCGTGCTGCTGGGAAACTGACTCCTGCGGCGGGTCAGGCGCGCGTAGAGTGGTGCCATGAGCAGCGACCAGAGCGATCAGAAGTGGTATTTCGACACCTCCACGGGTGAGGTCACCGAGGGGAAGGTCCTGGGCTGGGACACCCGTATGGGCCCCTACGACAGCCGGCAGGACGCCGAACGGGCACTGGAGACGGCCCGCGCCCGCACCACCACGGCCGATGAGTGGGACGACGACTAGAAAAGCACTAGAAGCAGTGCTCGGCGGCGGGGAAGGCGCCTTCGGCGACCTCCCTCTTGTAGGACGCTGCGGCGGCCGTGAGATCCGCACCCACCCGCGCCCACTGCTTGGCGAACTTCGGCCGGTGACCGTCGGCCGGGAAGGCCGCCATGTCGTGCCAGACCAGGACCTGGGCGTCGGTGTCGGGGCCCGCGCCGATACCGATGGTGGGGATGTCCACCTCAGTGGTGGCCTGTGCGGCGACATCGGCGGGCACCATTTCCAGGACGACCATGTCGGCGCCGGCCTCGGCGACGGCGTGTACGTCGGCGAGCAGTTGCCCGGCGGCGTCCCCCCGGCCCTGGACCCTGAACCCTGACAGGGCGTTGACGGACTGCGGGGTGAATCCGACGTGGGCACACACCGGGATGCCGGCGGCGACGAGGGCCCGGATGCGCGGGGCGATGCGCACCCCGCCCTCTATCTTCACCATTGCAGCACCGGACCGGCGCATCATCTCGGCGGACGAGCGCACGGCCTGCTCATCGGAGGCCTCGTAGGTGCCGAAGGGCAGGTCGGCGATGACCAGGGCGTTTCCTGCGCCGCGGACCACGGCGGCGGCGAGGTACACCATCTCGTCGAGGCTGACCTGCTGGGTCTGTGAGTAGCCGAAGACCACGTTCGCGGCGGAGTCCCCGACGAGCAGGCATTCCACGCCCCCCTGGGAGAGTGCGCGGGCGGTCGAGTAGTCGTAGGCGGTGAGCATGGCCCATTTCTCGCCCGCGGCCTTCCTTTTCCGGAGGTCGCCGATACGGACCTGACGGGTGGGGGTGAGGTAACCGACGGCGGGTGGAGTTGTGGAGTCAGACATGTCACAGCATTGTGCCATCTTCGACCGCCCAGTGTTAACGACTTGTAACATCACGCGCGGGGGGGAGGGGGACTGTGCCACCCGGACCGGTTCCGCGGATACGATGGGCGCCATGAGTCGTCAACAGGAATTCGTTCTCCGGACCCTCGAGGAACGGGACATCCGCTTCGTCCGTCTCTGGTTCACGGACATCCAGGGCTACCTCAAGTCCGTGGCCGTCGCACCGGCGGAACTGGAGGGCGCATTCGAGGAGGGTATCGGCTTCGACGGCTCCTCCATCGAAGGCTTCTCCCGCATCGTCGAGTCCGACACCATCGCCCGGCCCGACCCGTCCACCTTCCAGATCCTCCCGCTGGACAACTCTGACGGGTCGACGAACCTCACCGCCCGTATGTTCTGTGACATCGCCATGCCTGACGGGGAGCCCAGCTGGGCCGATCCCCGCCAGGTGCTGCGTCGGCAGATGAACATCGCCGCCGACCAGGGATTCAACTGCTACATCCACCCGGAGATCGAGTTCTTCCTGCTCAAGCACGAGGACGGCGCGGACGGCCGCCCCGTACCCGCCGACACCGGCGGATACTTCGACCAGGCCGTCACCGACGCCGCCCCGCAGTTCCGGCAGGACGCCATCACCGCCCTGGAGTCGATGGGGATCTCGGTGGAGTTCTCCCACCATGAGGCGTCCCCCGGTCAGCAGGAGATCGACCTTCGTTTCGCCGATGCGCTCTCAATGGCGGACAACATCATGAGCTTCCGCTACATCGTCAAGCAGATCGCCCAGCGTAACGGTGTGCGGGCGACCTTCATGCCGAAGCCCTTCCCGGATCTCACCGGTTCAGCGATGCACACCCACATGTCCCTGTTCGAAGGGGAGAGTAACGCCTTCCACGACCCGGACGACGAGTACTTCCTCTCCGGCACGGCGAAGTCCTTCATCGCCGGCATCCTGGAGCACGCCCCGGAGATCTCCGCGGTGACCAACCAGTGGGTCAACTCCTACAAGCGGGTCACCAGCGGGGCGGAGGCACCGACCGCCGCCACCTGGGGTGCGGCCAACCGCTCGGCGATGATCCGCGTTCCCATGTACACCGTCAACAAGCCGGCCTCGCGCCGTGTCGAGGTCCGCAGCCCCGACTCGGCCGCGAATCCCTATCTGACCTACGCCGTGCTGCTCGCCGCGGGCCTCAAGGGTATCCGTGAGGGTTATGAACTGATGCCCCCGGCAGAGGAGGACATCGCCCACATGACCCGCCGCGAGCGGATGGCCATGGGGTACAAGGATCTGCCGACGGACCTTGACCTCGCCCTGCACGAGATGGAGAAGTCCGAGCTGGTCGCCGACGCCCTCGGCGAGCACGTCTTCGAGTTCTTCCTGCGGAACAAGTGGCGCGAGTGGAAGGACTACCAGTCCCAGGTGACCCCCTGGGAACTGGCCCACAACCTGGAGTTCTAGGACGGGGTCGGCCCGGGCTGCCCCGTAGTCGGGGTATTCACCGCAATGACGGCACCATGACGGTGACACCATGACGGGGCCACTACGATGGTGGGGAGAGTATCGACGTCGCCGACCCCGCACCGGGTC
>NZ_CACZOO010000273.1 GCF_902782855.1 uncultured Corynebacterium sp. | reverse complement strand
CGCCACCAACGCCGGCGGGATGTGCTGCGTCAAGTACGGAGTGACCCGCGAGTACGTCCGTGAGATCAAGGTCGTCCTCGCCGACGGGACGCTGACCAGACTGGGTCACCGCACGGTGAAGGGCGTGGCGGGGCTGGACCTCGCCTCCTTGTTCACCGGGTCAGAGGGCACGCTCGGCATCATTGTCGAGGCCACGCTGAAGCTGGTCCCGCTGGGCCCGGATCCGCTCAGCGCACTGGCGACCTTCCCCTCGGTCACGGCGGCGGCGACCGCCGTCTCCGCGTACATGCGCACCGGTGCCACGCCCTCCCTGCTGGAGATGATGGACGGCACGACCGTCGGCATGGTCCAGGACATGACCGATTTCGGGTTGGACGCCACGGTCGGCGCAGTCCTCATCATGCAGTCGGACGCCACCACCGCCTCCGCGGATGCCGAGGCCTTCGCCGCGATCGCCCAGGAACACGGTGCCGTCGACGTCGCCTTCGCCGACAACCCGGATGATTCGGAGATGCTGGTGGCCGCCCGCCGTTCCGCCCAGACCGCCTTCGAGCACTACGCGCAGTCCCACGGTGGCGGGCAGATGCTCGACGACGTCTGCGTCCCCCGCGACCGGCTCGCAGAGTTCTGTGACGGGATCACCCGCATCGGTGAGGAGACCGGGATCCAGGTCGCTGTCATCGCCCACGCCGGGGACGGGAACACCCACCCCTCGGTCTTCTTCGACAACGACGACCCCGTGTCCGTGACCGCCGGGTACGACGCCTTCCACCGGATCATGGAACTGGGTCTGGAGCTCGGCGGCACGATCACCGGTGAACACGGCGTCGGTGCGCTGAAGGCGGAGTGGCTGGCGAAGGAACTCGACGAGGGCAACCGCCGTCTGCACCGTGAGATCAAGAACGCCGTCGACCCGACGGGCATCCTCAACCCCGGAAAGATGCTGTCCCACCTGTGAACCACCCTGCGAAACGTCGCCCGCTCGCCCTGTCCCCCTCGCGTGTCGGGGACTACAACCAGTGCCCGCTGCTCTACCGGTTCCGGGCGATCGACCGGCTGCCCGAACCCAGCACCGTCGCCCAGGTCAAGGGGACGCTCGTCCACGCCGTCCTTGAGGAACTCCACGGTCTACCACGCGAGCAGCGCACCTACCCGACGGCGGTGAAGATGCTCAAGCCGCACTGGGCGGCGATGACCGCCAAGGACCCGCAGCTGGGCGAGCTGGTGCCGGACACCGACTACATGGACTTCCTCGTCGCCTCCCGTGACCTGGTCAAGGGCTACTTCCTCATGGAGAACCCGGAGGGGTTCGACGCGGACTCGATGGAGAAGTTCGTCGACCTCACCCTGCCGAACGGGGTGCCGGTGCGCGGGTTCATCGACCGGGTGGACATTGCCCCCACCGGTGAGGTCCGGGTGGTCGACTACAAGACCGGGAAGAAACCGATCCCCCGTTTCGCCGGCCAGGCGATGTTCCAGATGCGCTTCTACGCCCTGGTGTGGTGGCGACTGTTCGACCACATCCCCGAGCAGCTGCGGCTGATGTACCTCAAGGTCCGGGACGACATGGTGCTCTCCCCCACCCCCGCGGAGCTCAACTACGTGGAGAAGGATCTCGGACGGATCTGGGACGCCGTGGGCGCCGACGCCCGCTCCGGCAACTTCGCGCCGAAGACCTCGAAGCTGTGCGGCTGGTGCTCCTTCCAGAAGCTCTGTCCGGCATTCAACGGCACGCCGCCGGAGTACCCGGGGGTGCCGGAGGAGTTCTATTAACTAGAACAAAGAGTAACATTTCCCCACATACGTTGGACCTCCTTGATGCCTATTGAAGAAACGGTGTGCCCTCCAGGAAAAACAGTGTCGCAGTTCACTTGAGCGCCGGAGAGATCAATTGAAGCCTCCGAGTCCTGCAGATTCGACCACCTCAGGTCACAATCGTTAAAACGACAGCCCGATGTTTCCGACAGTGACAATATGCCCATTGTCATATGTGATCCTGTGAAATCTACTTCCTTAAATGTTCCCGATAAGTGGCACCCGTCCAAGTTGGAACTCTCAAACGAAGAAAACGATGCATCGCCATCCAACACGAGACTATCGCAAACAGCACCGCCGAAATTGCAGTACCGCATCTCGCAATCATGAAAGGAAGAATACGATAGCTTTGACAGGTAAAAGTTACTCCCCGACAGGCAGATACATTCCGTATGCATTCGCTCCATGTTGAAACAGGATAAGTTTAAGTCCACCTCAACTTCAACTGAGCCACACAAATACAAGGGATGGAGAAGGTAGTGTCCACCTCTGGAATTTCCTCTAAATTTTCGGACATTTACGTCCGGGTCAATTGAAATCCTTTTTCCAAGCCCTCCGATAACCTCTCCCCGTATTTCATACGGCCATTCTTCTTTGGTCTTATTTGTCGAGGAATGCTCTCTCGCACAAAGTTCGAGAATATTAACAACTTTCTGAATGCTAGAATCAAATGTTGGGTCTTCCCGAACTAGAAGATTATCTATGGCCGAGAGACAGAACTGAACGGTCGAAAATTGTGACGAAATACTGGAACTCGACAATCCAAGTGTGATCGTTGAAAAAATTTCGCTCAATGACTCTTCACCTCGATGCTCCATATCGCTAACCCTTGAGCTGAGAGTAAAGGTTTACGTGTTTTGGGCAAAATGAACTCGACTCACCATGGCCATTGGCCTCGGATTTCTTTTCATGACAGTAAGCAGTCACAACACCGACGCTCCAATTATCCTCTATCGAAAGCCTAGGGTCCTTCGCTGGGGCGCCCTTGTAAAGATTG
>NZ_CACZOO010000272.1 GCF_902782855.1 uncultured Corynebacterium sp. | reverse complement strand
TCAGATGGTGTACATCATCGGCGCCGTGTAGAGCAGCTGTTTCGCGAGCTCACGGGCGGTTTCCAGGGGAGAGACGGTCCGGCTCATCTTCGAGCCGGCGATGCCGCCGTCGAGGAAGACGATGAGCTGGTCTGCCAGGGTGCGTGACGCGTACCCGAACTTCTCGGTGAGCAGGTCCGCCATCGTGTCGCGACACCAGCTCCGGTGCGCCAGCGCGGCCTGACGGATACGGTGCTCACTGTCCGTGTCGGGGCGGGGGTACTCGCTCGCGGCGTTCTGGAAGTGGGAGCCGCGGAAGTTCTCCTTCGGCTCATCGGCGATCGCCATGTCGAAGAAAGCGAGGATGCGGTCCTCCGGCTTCGGCCGGTCCTCGCACATCTCCTCCCAGCGGCGGCGCCAGTCCTGGTCCAGTTCCTCGATATAGGCGACGACGAGGTTGTCCTTCGACCCGAAGAGGGAGTAGAGACTCGCCTTCGCGACGTCGGCGTCCCGCAGGATCCGGTCGATGCCGATGACGCGGATACCTTCGGTGGTGAACAGCTGCGTCGCACTCTCGAGCAGCCGCTGGCGGGGGCCCGGACGGTTACGCCGCCGGGGGGACGCCTGCTTCGAGGCACCGCGGGCAGATGACTTCCGTACCGACGCACCTGCAGCGGAGACCGGGGTGGCGTCGCCGTCCTGCGTCGTCGGGGCGGAGTTCGTCATCTGTTCTCTCCTGGATCTCAGTATGGACAGGGCGGTCGACAATGCCCCACCTTTCCCGGACAAGCCTACACGACGGACTGAACAGTCCATGTGGGGCGTCCGGGCCCGGTGGGGCCTTCTCGTGCCGGTGGGGGCGTCTCCCCCCGGGTATCCCTAGCGGGAGTTCGGGCGGACGACCATCATCGGGCACGGCGAGTACTGCAGCAGTGCACGCGAGGTGGAGCCGAGGAGCATGCCGCGGAAACCACCCCGGCCGTGGGAGCCGAGCACGAGGAGCTGGGAACCGTCGGCGGCGTCCTTGAGCACCTGGATCGGACGGTCACGGGAGAGCACCTCCTCGACCTCGACGTCCGGGTACTGCTCGCGGAACGGGGCGAGCTCGTTGTCGAGCATCTCACGCTCCTGGGCGGCGACGGCGTCGATCTGGCTCTGCATGGCGCTGAGGCCGACGAGGCTGGTCTGCAGCTCCTGGTCCGCCCAACTGTGGACGGCGCGCAGCGGGGCCTTGCGGGCGTCCGCCTCACGGAAGGCGTACTCCATGGCCTTGCGCGAGATCTCGGAGCCGTCGACACCGACGGTCACGGGGCCGTACTTGTTCGCCTCGGTGACGTTGTTGTCCTTACGGATGACGACGACGGGGCATGCGGCGTGGGATACGACGGCCGACGAGACCGAGCCGAGGACCAGGCCCGACAGTCCGCCGAGCCCGCGCGAACCCATGACGATGATGTCGGCACTCTCCGACAGCTCCAGCAGCATGTCGATCGGAGTGCCCTCGACGATGATGTGACCGACCACGAGATCCGGGTTGAAGGCGGCGACCTGCTCGCGGGCGTTGTTGATCTTCTCCAGTGCCTCCGCTTCGAGCTCGTCGTAGAGCTCCTGCGGCGGAACCATGCCGTCGGCGTACATGAACTGGGGCATGGTGTAGGCGGTGACCAGCTTCAGAGGGGCCTGACGCTTGGTGGCGGCGTTGGCCGCCCAGGCGACGGCGGTCGCGCTGGCTTCGGATCCGTCGACGGCGACGACGATCGCATTGTCCGCGGTGATCTTGGTGTCCGACATGGGGTTCATCCTTGTCTGTGTGGGTTTCGTTCCCGGCACCCCCCATTATCCCCCATTAGGACGCGGGGCGGGGCGGAGACACACCCCCGGAAGTGGGTGAATCGGAAACGCTCACCCCGACGACTGCGGTGACCTGCACGGTCACGCCACATCCCCGCTGTCTCTCCGCAGTGTCCGCGCTGTGTCCGCGGGGCCGGGTTCATCGCTGAAGGTGACGCCCGCTAAACACCTGGGGAGTTGGCCGGGAAGAGCAGGTCGAAGACGCTCTGTGCGGAACCGACGACGACGCCGCCGAGATCGGTCTCCATGAACTGGTTGACGAGTGCGATAATCGATGCGATATCCATGACAGAGGAGCTTATCCTGCGACACCCCGCGCTTCCAGTAGTTGACGGCCTCAACCCCTCCAGGGTGAGGCTGGAGACCGCCACCTCCGCTGCGGCGGCGGTGCGCCATCTCATCGAGACCCAGCACCACCATGACCCCGACGATGACGCTGAGGCACTGTACGAGCGGTTCCGTCGTGGTGAGGTACGACGCGATGACGGTACGGTGCTGCAGCCGTCGGACACGGTTCCCGGCGGTGAGTTCATCTGGTTCTACCGTCGTCCGGCGCCGGAACGTCCTGTTCCCGGTGAGCTGCGGTTGCTGTACCGAGACGAGAACATCCTGGTGGCCGACAAGCCCCCGTTCATGTCGACGCTGCCCCGTGGGCAGCACATCACCGAGACGGCGGTGGTCCGGGCGCGGCGTCAGTTCGGCATTGACGACCTGTCCCCGGTCCACCGGTTGGACCGTCTCACCCGTGGCGTGCTGCTGTTCACGGTACGTCGCGAGGTCCGGGGCGCGTACCAACAGCTCTTTGAGCGTCGTCTGGTACGCAAGCCCTATGAGGCGGTGACGTCACGTCCCGGGAACTGGGCGGCCGCCGGGGACACGGAAGGATACCGGGTGCCTGCAGGCGCGTTGCACTACGGCAGTCCGGCACAGCACCTTTCCGCGCCGACCACTGCGTCCCCGTGGGTGCTCCGTCACCGCCTCGTCAAGGATCGGGGCAGGCTGGCGACGTATGTGACCGAGGGGGTGACCAACAGCGAGACCGACGTGATCGGGATTCGCCCGGGTGGCACTGGGGGTGGGCAGCTCGTGTGGACGCTCCGGCCGCGTTCGGGGCGTACCCATCAACTGCGGGTGAACATGAGGTTGTTCGGGACGCCGATACATGACGACCCGATCTACACGGACATCTCGGACCGGGCGCTGTATGACCCGACGGCTCCGCTGCCTTTCGTTCCGGCGGTCGAGGACGAGGACTTCGGCCGGCCCATGGGGCTGACGGCACTGGGGCTCTCTTTCACCGATCCGATCAGCGGGGAGCCTCGGACATTCCGCAGTTCGTACCGGGGGTGAACAC
>NZ_CACZOO010000271.1 GCF_902782855.1 uncultured Corynebacterium sp. | reverse complement strand
CCACGGCGGTGGTCCCCACCAGTGCTGCACGGGCGTCCTTCTTCGACAGCTTCTCCCCACCGTCTGCGAGACCGGCCGCCAGTTCGGCGAAGCGCTCGATCTCCTGACGGGAGAGGAAGACCAGGTAGGAGGTCTGGTCGGTGTGCTTCTTGTCCATGGAGATACCGGCGGCCTTGAGGACCTCACCGGCGAACTTCAGCGCCTCTTCCTCGGAGAGTTCCGGACGCAGTTCCCGGAGTTTCTCGGCGACGCGGAGCGCACCGTACTTCGTCCGCTCGCCGAGCTGTTCTGCGTCGAGCAGGTCGGCGAACCCCTTACGGGCTGCCCGCTTCCAGGCCTGGCTGGAGACACGGTGCCGCTCGACACCGCCGAACCGGGCGCTCTTCGGCGATCCGGTGTCGTCGCGGTTGATGCAGGACGGAGGGACGAGCTGAAGGATGTGGAGGTCAAGGTAGGTCGTCATGGGTCTGTTCCTTACGTAGGTCAGTTATCGGAGGATGTGGTGGTGTCAGTAGCGTCAGAGGTCCCGGTGGACTCCGGACAGTAGGTGTAGAAGTCGCGCCCCCACCGCAGCCGGACAGCGTCCCGGTACTCGGGCACCGGATAGCTGTAGAGGTCCCGGGCCAGTCGGCCGTAGTCCAGGGGGATGCCCTCCGCCCGGAGCTGGGTGATGAGCCCGCGGAGGTGCCAGAACATCTCATCAAGCGAATCTGCCGTGCTCAGCGCGTTGAAGCGCCGGATCAACGGCCCACTGTCCAGGGCATCGGAGCCTCCAGTCCGCTGGTGCAGGACCCGGAGAGAGCGTCCGAGGCCCCACCCGGACTGGTGCATCCGCTCGCCCCGGGACTGCTGGTGCACGGCGAAGAGGCAGAGCGCGGTGTGCGCCGCCTGCTCGGCGGGACTCGGTTCATCACCGTGTCCGATGAGGTTCTCCGGGAGCCCACCGAGGGTGATCTCCCAGACCTCGGGGACCGAACCTGCCGGTCGGGTCAGGGCCCGACGTAGTCTCGCAGCTGTCGCTTTCGCCGCAGAGGACTGCTGGTCGACAAGACCGGCCTGGATCCGTTCGGTCTTGCCCACGACATACCTGGCGAGGTCCGTGGCCTTACCCGTCGATGACGTTGTCTGTCCCGTCATGCGTTCTCTCCGTTCTCCGTGTTCCTGCGGGGTTCTTTCCCGAGGCAGTCATTGAGGTTCTTCCGCAGCCAGTCAGCCGCTACAGCTCCGGTCACCCGACGGGTACCGTCCCAACGTCCCGACCAGACCGCCGGTCCCTGAGCAGTCAGCAGGTCATTCGCCAGGTCTGTCGCCGTGGAACGGATCTTCCCGGCCCAGTCGGCGAGGGCGGCGTCCCGGTCCGTGTCCGGTCCGAGGCGTCGGAGCCAGACGCGGAATCCGGTGTCTACCCGGGTGTAGAACTCTGCCTGGATCCGGTCGGTGTCCGCGTCATCCTGGTTTCCGGACACCGCGAACGCAATGTTCCTGGCAAACATCCACAGACACCTGGCTGCGCCGTCCGCGAATTCGACGGACCTTCGCGCCGTGGCGCGGAGCTGGTCGTTGTCCAGGGCGAGCATCGGCGACTGCACGGTGATCGCATCGTCGACGATGCCGGCGAAGCTGGACTGCTGCGGTCCGTACTCCATGGAGACCATGTGGATCCGGATGTCCCGGTCATCAGGGAGCACGTCCGCGCCGACCAGTTGTCCCACCCAGTGGACATTGCCCGCCGGAATCGACTTCGCCACCTCGACCTTGGCCCCGTCAACCTTGAAGGTGGTCTTCGGTACGTCGCTGTTGGGAAGGATCCCGCCCAGTGACCGCCACATGGTGCGGCCGGCGTCCAGGGTCTGCGGCATGTACCTGATCTGTTTCGCCTTCCTGGACTGCGGCTCACTGAACCGCCACGGGGACATCGTCTCCACAGCGTTCTTGGTGGTGTACCCGACCGGGTCACCGTTGGTGATGAGGACGCCGGTCACGGCGTCCTCCTCCCACTGCAGCAGCAGACGACGCTGCGGCCAGGTCAGCAGCTCCACCTGACCGGTGGTGCCGTTCTCGGTCGGGGGGTTGGTCCGGTAGCGGGGATCGTCCCGGAGACCGGGACCGATACCGTCGATCTCCCAGAGCGGCAGATCCTCGGTCCCCGCCTGTTCCCGGTTCGGCACGTAGTTGAGCAGGAGGGTCTCCCGGAGGTCTCTGCCCTCCACCATGGTGCCGCCGAGCCAGCCACACCAGCCGATCCCGATCGGGTAGCCTTTGCCGCCCTTGACCCGGTCATCACCGACGGCACCGGACTTGATGCCGGAGAAGTCGAAGGCCATGCAGTGGACCAGCATCTGGGCAGCCTCGGCCGCATCGACAGAAGCCAGTCCGGAGCGCATCGTGTAAAGGTCACCGTCATCGCCGACGTCCGGGAAGAGGATGTCCAGCGACTTCCACTCCCCACTCTTCGTGTGCAGTCCGGCCACCTGGAAGAAGGGGTGCTCCGCGTCCCGGATATCGAACCTGTCCTGCCACTGATCGAGATAGTCAGTGACGGCATCGTCGAGCAGAGTCTCCTGATCCCACTTCTCCTGCCAGTGCTCGAGTGCGTTGTCGAGATCGCGCCACTTCCTGCTGTCCCACGCCCGGTACAGGATCGCCTCCACCATGCGCAGGACCGCAAAACTCACGGTACCCAACGGTGCGGCGAACGCCCGGTAGTCGGACGCATCCCGCAGCAGTGCTCGGATACCCACCCTGGACTCGGCGCCCTGGCGATCGACGACATCGATCCAGGCCTCATCCAGGAGATTGTAGTGCTGCGTCATCCACCCTCTCCTTTCATTAACGTTTCATTGCCAGAAACGATAGCGGGCTATCTGCCAACCTGCCACCAGGGGGTAGTTGGTTACTACCCCCTAATCTCCTACGGAAAGATGTACCCTCCCCACCGGACAGCAAACCGGGTCTTCCCCCTTTCCCCTCGAACACCCGGATGCACGACGCCGCCCCCTACAATCTCTCCGCCGGATGAACAGCAGAGACAGGGGACGGCGACAACCCCACCGGGGCGGGGATCACGACTGCCCTGGCAACGAAACCGGATCATCCCCGCTCACGTGAGGACCGGGGGCAGCCTGCACCGAGGTTAACAGTGTTCGGCCGACGAGCGATCAGTCGTTCATCCGCTCACAGAGCAACCCGAGCCGGTTGTCGTACCGCAGCAGCCAGTCCCCGACCCGCTTCT
>NZ_CACZOO010000270.1 GCF_902782855.1 uncultured Corynebacterium sp. | reverse complement strand
GGCCGGATCCTGGCCCGCCCGGAGGAGCTCCAGGTCGGCATCCTCACCGCCGTCATCGGAGCGCCCGTGTTCATCGCCATCGTCCGTCGGCAGAAGGTGCGTGCGCTGTGACGACCTCAACCACCTCGACTCCCACGTCGGCAACCTCGGCCACCCTCGGCACCGTCATCGCACAGCGCAGGGCCCGCACCCGACGCTGGTGGACCGTCGTCGGCATCCTCGGCGTCCTCGTGATCGGTTTCTGGATCGCCTCCCTACTCTTCGGACACACCTTCTACCCCCTCTCCGATGTGTGGCGCGTCATCATCGGTGAGAAAGTGCCCGGGGCGTCCTTCACCGTCGGACGCCTCCGCCTGCCGCGCGCCTGCCTCGCCCTGATCTGCGGCCTGTGCTTCGGACTCGGCGGCGTGGTCTTCCAGACCATGCTGCGTAACCCGCTGGCCAGCCCGGACATCATCGGCATCAGTTCCGGCGCCTCGGCGGCGGCGGTGTTCTCCATCCTCACGCTGCACTGGTCCAGCACCGCCACCTCGGTCTTCGCCATCCTCGCTGCGCTGGCCGTGGCCGTGACGATCTTCCTGCTGTCCTGGAAGGGCGGGGTGGCCGGCACGCGGCTGATCCTCATAGGTATCGGTGTATCCGCGATCCTGTCGTCGCTGACGAACTGGCAGCTGGCAAGGGCACAGTCCTGGGACACCCAGGAGGCGATGCGGTGGCTCACCGGCAGCCTCAACGGGGCGGACTGGAACAACGTCATCCCCGTCGCAGTGGCCTTCGCGGTCCTCGCTCCGCTGCTGCTCACCCGGTCGCGCGACCTGTCCGCCACCCAGCTCGGTGACGACACCGCCGCAGCTCTGGGCGTCAACGTCACCCGGACCCGTCTGATCGTGACCGTCCTGGCGGTCGGACTCATCGCCTTCGCGACCGCTGCGGCCGGGCCGATCGCCTTCGTCGCCTTCCTGGCCGGGCCGATCGCCTCCCGACTGGTGGGGCCGGGGACCTCGCTGCTGATCCCCGCCGCATTCGTCGGCGCCCTGCTCGTGCTCGTCGGTGATTTCGCGGGACAGTGGTTCTTCGACACCCGCTACCCGGTCGGCGTGATCACCGGTGTGCTCGGCGCCCCGTACCTGATCTACCTCATCATCCGCACCAACCGTTCCGGAGGCTCGCTGTGACCGAATCCCATTCACTGGCCGTCGAAGGGCTGTCGCTGGGCTACGGCGACCACGCCGTCATCCACGGCATCGACCTGTCGGTCCTGCCCGGGAAGATCACCGGCATCCTCGGTGCGAACGCGTGTGGCAAGTCCACGCTGCTCAAGTCGATGTCACGGCTGCTCAAGCCGACCGGTGGACAGGTGCTGCTCGACGGCCGGGACGTGCACTCGATGCCGGCGAAGGAACTCGCTCGGACGCTCGGCCTGCTGCCGCAGTCGCCGATCGCACCGGAGGGCATCACCGTCGCCGACCTCGTCGGACGCGGACGCCACCCCCACCAGGGCATCATGTCCCGCTGGTCGTCGGCCGACGATGAGGCGGTGGCGTTCGCCCTGGACTCGACCGGCACCGCCGAGCTGGCGGACCGGGCGGTCGATGAACTGTCCGGCGGGCAGCGGCAGCGCGTGTGGATCGCCATGGCGCTCGCGCAGCAGACCGACCTGCTGCTGCTCGACGAGCCGACGACCTACCTCGACGTCGCCCACCAGGTTGAGGTGCTGGACCTGCTCACCGACCTCAACGAGGACAACGGCATCACCATCGTCATGGTGCTGCACGACCTCAACCTCGCGGCACGCTACTGCGATGAGGTCGTCATGACCGCCGACGGCGCGGTGGAGGCGCAGGGCGCGCCGGGGGAGGTTTTCACCGAGGAGCGGGTGGAGAAGGTCTTCGGCCTGAAGTCCCGCATCATCCCCGACCCGGTGTCGGGAACGCCGCTGGTGCTGCCTATCGGACGCCACCGGGTGCTGTAGCGCCGTTCACCCCGGATACATCACAGCCCGTGCCATTTTTCCGCTCCGGATGTGGCACGGGCTGTGATGTATCCGGGGTGAACATCGTCGGTGGCCCGGCCCGGTACGCTCGCGGCCATGGACCGCAGGGCTCACGCCACCTTCACCGACCTCACCCACCCCATCGCCACCGGCATGCCGGTGTATCCCGGTGACCCCGAGGTACAGGTCAGTGAGGTTCTGACCATCGGTGCAGACGGATGTGCCGTGCGGTCACTGCACCTCGGTACCCATTCCGGGACGCACATGGACGCCCCGGCGCACATCATCCCCGGTGGCCGGACCATCGACGAGGTCACGTCCGAGGAGCTCATGGGGGACGCCGCCGTCATCCACCTCCCGGACCTCGCACCGGGCCAGCGGATCGATGCGGAGTTGCTGGGCGAGGCGTGGGGGTACGGGCCGGAGGACCTTCCGGCGATCGTGCTGCTGGCCACCGGGTGGGACCGGTTCTGGGGTACCGCCGACTACCTGCGTCATCCGGTGTTGACGGAGGACGCGGCGTCCTCCCTGGTGGACGCGGGGGTACAGGTGCTCGGGGTGGACACGGCGTCCCCGGACGGGGAGGGTCTCGTGGCGCACGGGGTCCTGCTCGGGTCGGACCGGCTCATCATCGAGAACATGCGGGGGCTCACCGACCTGCCCAGGTACGTGGAGTTCACCGCGCTGCCGCTGCCCGTCGCCGGTGGTGACGGTGCCCCGGTGCGGGCGGTGGCGGCTGACCCCGTGCCCAGGTGAGCCTGAGGTTGGCGCGCAGGGTTGACAGGGTCGACGGGGAGGGTGACGGCTCCGGACGCGCACCAAGTGCCACCAGCTCCGGGACGACCTCGTCGCAGAGGAAGGTGATGTCCTCCGGGATCAGTCGCGGCATGGAAATGTATGCCCGGAACCCACGACTGCGCAGCCGTGCCGTACTCCGGGAAACCGCTGGCGGAGACGAAGAACCCGGGCATCAGGCGGGGAGCTCCGGCGTCGTGTCCTTCCTGACCTGCGAAGGACGCCAGGGCCTGTGTCATGGTGCGGGCGGCGTCGACATCGTTGAGGGTGGTGAAGACGACGTCAGGCGGCGTGAAGCGGGCATAGCGCCGGGGTTCGGGCCCAACTTCGCTCAGGGAAGCTGTGTACACCGCAGGTCGCGGACATGACTACAACACAGGAACGGTCACCGCTGGATGGCATTTCCGCTCCGCACTCATACGCAAACTACGAAAGAAAGGGACGCGACCCGCGAGAAGACGAAGCACCGATCGAGACGAACCCGGGACCGGGTGCTGGCCAGGCAGGTCGTCAAGGAGTACAACAGCGGGTCCCT
>NZ_CACZOO010000269.1 GCF_902782855.1 uncultured Corynebacterium sp. | reverse complement strand
TTCCTTCAGGTAGCCCGGTCGCAGGTAGCCCTGCGCGGTGCGACGCACCTCGGGCGTGGGGTCGTGGCCGGGTTCGGCGTTGAGGAAGCAGGCGTCGACGATGGTCAACAGCCAGCCGGCGGTGTGGTCGGGATCGAGGGTTTCGTCGACCTGACCTGCGTTCATCGATCGTTGAATGAGATCAGCGAGGCCTTTCCGTTGGACCGCGGCCACCTTCTCGGACGCCACGACCAGTTCGGGGTCGTGCCCCATGCGTCGCAGCGACTCGACGAGCATGCCGGCGGCGTAGGGGTAGGCGGCGTCCTTCACGAGTGTGGTGAGGATCGTCAGGATGGACGCCAGGGGGTCGGTTGATTCACGGTGCGCCTCAATGAGCTTCTCTGCTATCGGCAGATCTGTCTCGAAAGGTGCCCTGAACAGCGCCGCCTTGTCGTCGAAGTAGTAGAAGATGCTCGCCGGGCTGGTGCCGACCTCGTGGGCGACATCGGCGACGGAGGTGCTCTCGAACCCGTTGGTCGCGAAGAGACGGGCGGCGACCTCGGCGATCTCCGCCTTCTTCTGCGCGACCTTCTCCTGGTCGACCTTCCTGGCCACGGCGTCCCTTCCGTTCCCTCGGCATCCCTCAGATAGTTTCTTTGACTGACCAGTCAGACAATAGCACGACCCTGGGACCGCTACCGGCACAAGGCGTGCCCTCGCAGATCAACCGCCCACGCGCATGCGGAGCACCACCGGAAACCCCATCCCCAGGCCGACCACCGCCAGCGCCGCACTGAGCACATACGGCGCCGGCGTGTCCGCTCCGCCGGTCAGCGCCGGGGAGAATCCGATGCCGATAAACAGGGCCACACCGGCGGCACCGCCCAGCTGGTCGGCAGCACGTTGCACGCCGGACGCCGTAGCAGCGTCTTCATCCGTCACCCCGCTGACCGCAACGTACTGCAGAGCGACGATGCCGAAGCCCATTCCCGCTGCGATGAGAAGCATCGCCGGCAGCAAGGAGATCGACCCGGCGACGGGGCCCGCGTCCAGCGACGCG
Source organism: uncultured Corynebacterium sp. (assembly GCF_902782855.1). Taxonomy (GTDB): domain Bacteria; phylum Actinomycetota; class Actinomycetes; order Mycobacteriales; family Mycobacteriaceae; genus Corynebacterium. The sequence goes on along the minus strand of NZ_CACZOO010000269.1, from coordinate 3,412 downwards.
GCGACCGCAATGGCGGCCATCCCCAGCGCAGCACATCCCATTCCGATCAAGATGCAGACCTGCGCGCCCCAGCATTCGATGAGTCGCGGGATGTAGACCGAGGCCACGATCAGGCTAAGTGCCAACGGCACCAGAGTCAGCCCGGTCACCAACGGACTCAGGCCGATCCGGTCCTGAAGCAGGAAAGTGAACAGCAGGAACGAGGATGACAGTGCCGCACTGAGCAGCATCGTCGCGCCGTTCGCACCCAGCCGGGAACGGTGGGCCAGGATCTTCGGCGGCAGCAGCGGATCGGTGGCCCGTCGCTCGACCTTCACCAGGGTCAGTGCCGCGACTACCGCGCCGACCAGCAGCAGGGCCGGTACCCACCACGGACGCGCGGCCTCGCCGGTCTCGACGACCCCGGCGATGAACAACAACGGGGCCACGGTGAGCAGCAGGGCACCCGGGACGTCCGCCGTAGCGCCCTGCCCGGTACCTCGCGGAGCCGTCCGGCCGGACGGGACGAGGACGAGGGCCGCCACCAGCACCAGCGCCACGAACGGCACACTGATGAGGAACACCCAGCGCCAGCCGAGGAACTCGGTGATCACCCCGGACAGGATGAATCCGAGGACCAGGCCACTGCTGGCCACGGCCGCCCATACGCCGAGTGCCCGCGACCGCTGAGGTCCTTCGGGGAACATCAGGACGATCACGGACATTGCCGCAGGTGCCGCCAGAGCTTCGCCGGCCCCTTGGGCCAGACGCGCGGCGACCAGGACTCTGAAGTCGGGGGCGAGTCCGGCCAGCAATGATGCCGCACCGAAGATGACGACTCCGGCGATGAGCATCCTGCGCCGTCCGAGCAGGTCACCGAGGCGTCCGCCGAGCATGAGTAGGCCACCGCCAGCGACGGTGTAGCCGACGACGACCCAGGTCAGCTGGCCTGGATCGGCGTCGAAGTGCCGTCCGATATCGGGCAGGGCGACATTGACCACGGTCACGTCGACCGCGATAAGGAACTGTAGAAATGAGAGGCTGGCGAGGATCAGCCAGCGTCGTGAATCAGGCATGGAGAATCTCCGTTACTTGAAGTGTGCTGGTACAGGCTTCAAGCGACGGATGCGTGAGCGGGTTATGCAGGAAGGGGTTTCCCCGGACGCTCCGTCGCTAACGGAGGGTCTTGGCGACCGCTGCTGCGGCTGCTGATGCTGACATGCGCCCGAGCCTAACAACGATCGAGGGAGCGGGGCCAACTGCACCGAATCCGCATATGTGCCCAGTGTGCTACAGTTACGCACATGTCGACCATAGCCTCGCGAGATCTCCGCAATCACACCGGTGATGTGCTCCGCCGCGTGGCCAACGGCGAACGCATCACGGTGACCCAACACGGTCGTCCGGTCGCAGATATCGCCCCGACCAGAATCACGCGGCCGGTGTACCTGACCCGCGCACAGCTCATGGACGTCCTGGACACTCGCCGGGCAGATCCCGGACTGCGGGACGACCTCGCAAACCTTGCCGGTGACACAACTGACGATCTCGGGCCCATCCGATGAGCAACACGGCGCCCCGAGGACTGCTCGACACCAGCGTCTTCATCGCCCGAGAATCCGGCCGTCCATTACGCGCGGACCAGCTTCCAAATGAGGGTTGCATCTCCGTGATCACCCTCGCGGAACTGGAAGCAGGCGTCCTCGCTGCCCCCGACCAGTCGATTCGCTCACGACGCCTGTCCACACTGACTGCAGTATCGGCGCTCGAACCATTGTCCGTCGATGCAGCAGCCGCCACGCACTGGGCGCGCCTGCGCGTCAGACTGGCGGAAGCGGGCCGCCGCATCAACGTCAACGACCTCTGGATCGCCTCCATCGCCCTCGCCAATGACCTTCCCGTTTTCTCCCAGGACGAGGATTTTCGAGTCCTCGCTGACCTCGATGAACTTCAGGTGTTCTACGTGTAGCCGGCCGCGACGTCGGGTGGCCCCATGACATCCCGGCTGCTCCTCTACTCACAGGGGCGCGGCCTCTGCACGAGCAGACGGAGACACCGATTCCTTCAGCAGCTGCGCAGGGAAGACATCGACACCGACGCGACCGAAAAGCTCCCGGGTCTCCCCCCTTCAACCCGGACGCGCGCATGAATACGTTGCCGTCGGCGGGATCCATGTCCACGAGGATGTCGATGTCACTCCCCTCGTGGGCGTCACCCCTGGCCACGGGTCCGAAGAGCCGCGGGTTTGTGGCTCCATACTTGTCGAGGAGCGCATCCAACTCATCCCGGCGCGCAGCGATCAGGCCCCGTAGGGCCCTGGTCGATGCAGTCTCCGCACTCATGACCACAGTGTATCGACGTCGGGATTCCATCGGTAGTGATGTGGACTGAACCTACGTCCCCTTGACGTTCATCACCTGACGCAGCTTGTGCAGGACCGTGACCAGTGGCTCAGCGTCCGCCATGACGACGTCGATGTCCTTGTAGGCATCCGGGATCTCGTCGACGAAGGCGTCACCCGGCCGGTGGACGATGCCACCCATCCGCACCTCCAGGTCATCAGCGGTGAACCGCTTCCGGGCCTCCGTCCGAGAGAACCGGCGACCTGCCCCGTGCGGGGCAGACCGCAGACCGGGGGCGAACCCGCGACCTTCCACGACGTAGGACGCCGTACCCATCGACCCCGGGATCAGTGCCTTCACACCCTCGTCCGCGCGAACGGCACCCTTGCGGGTCAGCCACACGGTCTTGCCGTAGTGCTTCTCCTTCACGGTGTAGTTGTGGTGGCAGTTGATCCGCTCGGTCTCAGTCACCGGCGCACCGATCCACTCGCCGAGCAGGGTCGAGAACCGGTCCATCATCTCCTCCCGGTTCAGCCATGCGAAGCGCTGAGCCCAGGCGAGGTCCCGCAGGTAGGAGTCGAATTCCGGCGTCCCTTCCGGCAGGTACGCGAGGTCCTGGTCCGGCAGGTCGATCCAGAACTTCCGCATCAGCCGCTGCGCGGTCTTGATGTGCTTCTGGGCGATCTTGTTGCCGACGCCACGGGAGCCGGAGTGCAGGAACATCCAGACGCGGTCCTCCTCGTCGAGGCAGAGCTCGATGAAGTGGTTTCCGCCGCCGAGGGAGCCGAGCTGCTGCCGCCACTTCTTCGAGTGCCCGAGGTCAACGCCGGTCTTCTCCGCCATCTCCGCGAGTTCCCTGGTGCGGGCCTCCGCGGTGCCGCCGAGCACCCAGCCGTTGTAGCGGCCCGGGGACAGCGGGATGGTGCGCTCGATGGCGTCGCGCAGGTCAACGAGGTCCTTGTCCTCGATGTCGGACGCAGTGAACGACGTGCGGACGCCGATCATGCCGCAGCCGATGTCCACACCGACAGCCGCCGGAATGACGGCCCTCTCGGTACCGAAGACGGTGCCGACTGAGGAACCCTTGCCGA
>NZ_CACZOO010000268.1 GCF_902782855.1 uncultured Corynebacterium sp. | reverse complement strand
GCCGGGGAGAGTGCCGGAGAGACCGGCGGGGACGCTGCCGGGGATCCGGCCGGGGAGTGAGCACACCCCGGCCCGCGGGCCACCGGCTGCGCGCCCGTTACCGGCGCATCATGGCCTTCGGCCTGTCCGTGATGCTGCAGGTCTGGTGGTTCGACCTGGTCCTGCCACGGATCGGCCTGCGGGCCTGGAGCCGGGAGGGCCAGACGAAACGGCTGACCAGGTCCGCGATGCGGTTCCGGCGGTTGGCGACCGACCTCGGCGGGCTGATGATCAAGGTCGGACAGTTCATGTCGACCCGCATCGACATGCTTCCGGCGCAGGTGACGGATGAACTCGCCGCCCTGCAGGACAATGTCCCCGCGGTCGGGTTCGACAAGGTCCGCGCCCAGGCCGAGGCAGACCTGGGGATGCCGCTGACACGCGCCTTCGCGTCCTTCACCACCGGACCGATCGCCGCGGCGTCGCTGGGGCAGGCCTACCGGGCGCGGCTGACCCCGGCGCTGGCCGCCGAGGTGGGGTACGCGGAAGTCGTGGTGAAGGTGCAGCGGCCCGGGATCGCCGAGATCGTGGACGTCGATCTTTCCGCGCTGCGGAGGATCGCCGGCTGGCTGGCGAAGGTGCCGTTCATCGCCGGACGCGCTGATGTGCCGGCACTCATCGAGGAGTTCGCCACCACCAGCCACGAGGAGATCGACTACCTGCACGAAGCTGCGGAGGCGGCGTCCTTCCGGAAGGAGTTCGCGGACGCCGCGGGCGACGGTCCGCGCACCCGTGCCCCGCAGGTCGTGTGGGAGCGCAGTACCCGTCGAGTGCTGACGCTGCAGGACGTCACCGCGATCAAGATCAGTGATGTGGCGACGCTGCGTGGGCTCGGCATCGACCCCTCTGAGGTGGCCGGAAGGCTGGCCGGGGAGATGTTCACCCAGCTGTTCACGACCGGGCATTTCCACGCCGACCCGCACCCGGGGAACATCTTCGTCACCCCGGGTCTGCGGCGTGGGGAGTTCTCACTGACCTTCATCGACTTCGGAATGACCGGGCACATCGATGACACGCTGCGGGACGGGCTTCGGTCGCTGGTCATCGCCGTGGGGTTGCGCGACGGGGCCGGGATGGTCACCGCGATGCAGGGGTTGGGCGTCCTGCTCGACGGCGCGGACACCGACACTCTCGCCGAGGCGATGACCGAGCTCTTCGACCGCTTCGGCGGGATGGCCGTGACCGATCTGCAGCACGTGGATCCGAAGGAGTTCGAGGAGTTCGCGCACCGGTTCCGCGACGTGATCCGGTCGATGCCGTTCCAGCTGCCGGAGAACTTCCTGCTCATCATGCGTGCGGTGTCGATGTTGTCCGGGCTGTGCTCCACACTGGACCCGGAGTTCAACATCTGGGAAGCGGTGACACCCTTCGCGACCCGGCTGATCCGGGAGCAGGCCGGGGCGTCGGCGGCGGAGATTGCTGGGCGGGCGGTTACCTCGGCGGCTGCGACGGCGAAGACGGTGGTCGCGTTGCCGCGGCGGCTCGACCATGTGATCTCCGTGGTGGAGAGTGGCGACCTGTCGGTGAAGACACCGCAGGTCGAACACCAGCTCAAACGGCTGGAGCGGGCGGCGGTCCGGGTGGTCGCCGCGATCGTCTTCGTCGGCCTGGTGATCGGCGGGGCGGTGCTGCGGGGATCTGCGGGGGCGGGGGACTCGTGGAGTACGGCCGCGAACGTGGTGGGCATCGTGATGATGGCACTGTCGGTACTGCCGCTGCTCTACGCGCTCTTCGGCGGGCGCCGGGTGTGACCCACCCGACTGGTTGGCCCATGGATCACAGGCCACCCGGGTCGAGTGCTCCAGGTTGGTTTTCCGGTCCCGGACCAACCTGGAGCACTCGACTCAACCCACGCTGACCGCGTCCCCGAGGCGGAGGACGCCGCCGCTCCCGGAGGTACTTCCGACCGCGCCGGAGCCCGTGGCATCGGTGGGCAGCAGGAGGACGCCGAGTGTCGGCTCCGCCTGCCCCACCTCCCTGGTCAGGACCTTGAGCAGGTTCGCGTCGCGGATGCCGGTGTCCGGATTCGCGGTGACCGCCATGCAACGCACGATGGTCTTCTGCGCCGTGAACCGGACCTGGCCCACGGTGATGTCGGTGGTGTTCGCCGCCCAGTCCAGTTCGGTCCATGCCGGCACCCCGTCGATGACGACGTTGGACCGGAACCGGCGGTCGTCGAGCGGGACGGCGCTGTTCGCTGCACTGTTCACCCGGTCCAGCTCCCGCACCGACTCCTCCGAGTGCAGAGAGACGAAGCCACGCGGCCGGTCCTGGAACCGGGCGTTCACCCCGTCACCGACCAGTTCCAGGGGGAGCCTGCCCGGTCGCCCCAACCGCTTCGCATCCGGACCCACGAGGATCCAGTCAGTCAGCGCGTCACAGATCTCGCGGCGTCCTCCCTCGTCAAGCCCGGCGGAGACGAGGAGCGCGTCATTGTCAGTTCGGTCACGGAAGGTCAGCGTCCTACCGTCGAACTCGACACGCAGCCGGGCGAGCGTCGGAAAATCCTGCAGGCACAACCCCTTCACCTTCGGCCAGTAGTCGAGACCGTCCTTATCCTCCGGCGTGGCTGCGTCCGAGAACCGGACGGCGAGGACGCGGTCCCCGGCGATGCGGCCGTCCGGCTGGACCATCAGCGATTCACAGGGTTGCGGGGTGAACCCCTTGACGGGGTAGCGGTAGAGCGCGGTGACCTGCGGCATGGCAGCGACGCTACGCCATGCCCCTGCTCCTCACATATCGTCGAGGTACATAGACCGAGCTTTCATCGCATGGATGATCAGTTCGTAGCCGTCATCGAAAACCAACGCGATCAATTCCAGTACACGGCCCGCAGGATCGATACTGATCATGAGCCAACGTCTCGGGTCATCCTCGTCAAGTGGGCGAGAGTTCAGCACATGGTCTGCGGCATAGAGAACAATGTCGTCAGTCAACCGGTCCCGCCGGTAATGCTTGCGCGCCGACCGATGGATGTCAGGCGGCATGCGGCCCCTGCGTCCACTGTCGCACCGCTGTCCGGATCGCTTCGGAACGCGTGGAGATCCCCTCAGCTTCAGCTTTCTCGGTGAGCGCAGCAAGAGTCGCTGCATCAAGACGCACCGGCACCACGGTCCCCGGGCCGTCGCCGACGGGGGGCCTGCCCCGGCGGGGCTCCGGCAAAGTCGACAGATCGTAGCCGGCCTCAGCTTCATCAGCCCAGGCCTGGATCTGTTCGTCGGTCACAGGTTTCCCATGCAGCAGGTGTTCACTCATGGGATTACCGTATACGAAATTCTGCGCGGAGAGAAGCGCTCCCGTTGCAGGCTGTACGCTATGCCGCCCCGAGTTCAGTGGAGGCCTCCGACCTCAGCCGACCTTGACCAGCAGCTTGCCGAAGTTCTTTCCCTCGAGCAGCCCGATGAAGGCCTCGGGCGCGGCGTCCAGCCCCTCGACGATGTCCTCCCTGTGGACGATGGTGCCGTCGGCGACCTTCGGTCCGATCTCGTCGAGGAACTCGTCGTAATGTTCGGCGAACTCCGTCTGGATGAACCCGCGGACCAGCACGCTCTGCGTGAGGATCGTGTTCATCGTGGCGGGTAGCCGGTCGTGGTCCCCCAGGCCACCGGTGTTGTAGTTGGCGACGAGCCCGCACACCGGCACGCGCGAGTAGAGGTTCAGCCGCGGACGCACCGCATCCCACACCGGACCACTGACGTTCTCGTAGTAGACGTCCACGCCGTCCGGGCAGGCGGCCTTGAGGTTGTCGTAGAAGTCCGGGTCGCGGTGGTCGACGGCGGCGTCGAAGCCGATCCCGTCCCTGACCCATGCACATTTCTTCTCCCCACCGGCGATGCCGACGGCGTCCACCCAGCCCGTACGCCAGAGCACCAGGTCGCCTTCGGCGAAGTCAGGGTTCTCCGAGGCGACGACCTCGCTGACCGTCTCGCCCTCCATGACGCCGTCGACGGGCACGGGTGCGGCGTAGGACTTCGCGTCGCTCATCCGGCCGCGCATGTACGGGTCGAGGGAGAGGTAGCGGACCTTGACCTCGATGTCGCCGTCGGTGAGCTCGGGGAGTTCGACGGTCTCGGAGCGGAAATGCCCGGGGCCGGGTGCCGCCTCCGGGCGGGACGCGAGGACGATCTGGCGTGCGGTGCGGGTGGTATGTGCAACAGTCATGAGGATTCCGGGCCTCCTGAGTTTCCTGGACGTGGGGGTGATTGTCCTCCCCGAGGGTAACCACGGTCACCGATCCCGGAGCGCTGGGCCGCGGGTCGGGCACCCCAGGTTGGTCTCAGCGGTCCGCACCAACCTGGAGCGCCCGACCTGGCGCCAGATGCAACCCGACCGGGTGGTCCGACGGCCAGAAACCAGCTAGCCGAGTCGTACATGGCGCAGTCAGGTCCGGAGGCACCGCCGGATACACTGGTCAACCATGACTGAAGCACCGGCCGACACGGCGTCCTCGGCGTCCTCGGCGTCCTCCCCCGCCGACACCACCTTCGACCCCGGCGTCCGGCTGGGCACCGTCGACGGAGCCCCGGCGCACGGCCGCACCGGCGTCATCCACACCCCGCACGGCGACATCCACACCCCCGCGTTCATCCCCGTCGCCACGAAGGCCACGGTGAAGACCCTCACCCCCGAGCAGGTCCGCTCCACCGGCGCGGAGGCGATCCTGTCGAACGCGTACCACCTCTACCTGCAGCCCGGCGAGGACATCGTCGACACCGCCGGCGGCCTCGCCGAGTTCGAAAACTGGCACGGCCCGACCTACACGGATTCCGGTGGTTTCCAGGTCATGAGCCTGGGCGTGGGCTTCAAGAAGGTCCTGGCGATGGACGTCACCGACCTCACCGAGGCGGACATCCGCGCGGCGAAGAAGGAGCGGATGGCGCAGGTCGACGAGGACGGTGTGGACTTCAAGTCCATCATCGACGGCTCGATGCACCGCTTCACCCCGGAGAAGTCGATGCAGATCCAGCACGGCCTCGGCGCGGACATCATGTTCGCCTTCGATGAGCTCACCACGCTGGTCGACACCCGCCGCTACCAGGAGGAGTCCGTCGACCGGACGCACCGTTGGGCCGAGCGCTGCCTTATCGAACACGACCGACTGACCCGCGGGCGGACGCACCGTCCGCTGCAGTCCCTGTGGGGTGTGGTGCAGGGTGCGCAGTACGAGGACCTGCGGCGTCAGGCCGCCCGGGGTCTCGTGGAGCTTTCCCGCGAGGCGGAGGACGCAGGACGCCGCGGCTTCGGCGGCTTCGGCATCGGTGGCGCCCTGGAGAAGGAGAACCTCGGCACCATCGCCGGCTGGGTCTGCGATGAGCTGCCCGAGGACAAACCCCGCCACATGCTGGGGATCTCCGAGCCGGATGACCTGTTCACCTGCATCGCCGCAGGTGCGGACACCTTCGACTGTGTCGCCCCGACCCGGCTCGCCCGACGTGGTGGGGTGTACACCCTGGACGGCCGCCTGAACCTCATGGCGTCCCGCCACAAGCGGGATTTCATCCCGATCGACACGGAGACCGGCGGCTACGTCAACGAGCACTACACGCGAGCCTACATCCACCACCTGCTCAGGGCGCACGAGTTCCTCGCAGGGACGCTGTGCACGCTGCACAACATCAACTTCATGATGACGCTGACGCGGAATATCCGGACTGCCATTGAAGCCGGGCGTTTCGAGGAATACCGCGACGAGTTCCTGGGACGCTACTACGCGAACAAGGCCCCGGAGCTGCGCGGGC
>NZ_CACZOO010000267.1 GCF_902782855.1 uncultured Corynebacterium sp. | reverse complement strand
TCCTGGCTTACCACCGGCACCCTGAGCGCCCAGGTCAACGGCAGCTACGGCAATGCGGCGATCCTGGAGAGCAGTGGTGGGGTGTCCACCGGACCGTCGGCGGCGGCGGAATCGGTGACGCGCATCCTGCTGCTCGCACCCGGCCTGCCGGTGCTCATGGCGGTCGTCATCGTGCTGGGTGTCCGGCGGCGGTCCCCGGAGAGTGCGTCCCCGGTTCTGCTGCTCGGCGGGATCCTCGCTTTCCAGGTGCTCTCCGCGATGGCCGGGTCGACTTTCGGCCTGCTCCGGTTCTTCCTCGTCGCCGTACTGCTCGCCACGGAGCTGGCACTGGCGGTGCCGACCCCGCGCGGGGAGGTGGTGGCCCGACGGCCCGGGCCGCGTCCGTCCCCCCGGGGGACGGTATCCGATCTGTCGCATCCCGTGCTCACCCCGGTCCTCACGGTGGCGTTGCTGGTCGCCGGTACAGTCTCGACCACTGTGGCGATGACCTCACGGAAGTGGGCGCCGCAGGAGTCCGCGCTGGCCGCGGAGACTCCCCTGGCGTCCCGGATGGCGGCGGCGGACCTGGAGGAGCGGCGGGAGGTGCTGCGTACCTGGGCCACGGAGCGTCGGCTCGCGGAGTTCCTCGACGAGCGGAACCTGCCGGCAGGGTCTGTGCTGCTGGACACCACCTACGGTTTTCCGGTGGTGCTGTTCTCCGCGAGGCCGGAGATCTTCGTGGTGCCCTCCGACCCGGACTTCGTCACCGCGTTGAGCAGTCCGCGGGAGCACGGGGTGCGGTACATTCTCGCGGTGCCGCCGACCGGCCGAGGTGCGCGGGACGCCGTGAACCTGCGGTACCCGACGCTCTGGGACAACGGTGCAGGGGTGGGGACGCTGGATGTGTCGGCGCCCAATGACGGGGCGGGGCAGCCGGACTTCCGGCTCTACCGGGTGCGGGCCGAACCATTCAGCTGAGAGTGGCGGGCCGCAGTCAGCCGGCCATGACCACCCGACCGCGGTCGAGGGTGACGGTCCGGTCGGCGTCCGCCGCCTGGGCACGGTCGTGGGTCGCGATGATGACGGTGACCCCGGCGTCCTTCTCCTCGGCGACGGCCCGTCTGATGAGGTCCGCGGTGGCGGCGTCCACCGCCGACAGCGGCTCATCGAGCAGGAGCAGGGGAGCTTCCTGTGCCAGCCCCTGGGCGATGAGCGTGCGCTGGCGCTGACCACCGGAGAGGTCGGAGAGGGTGCGGTCCGCGAGGTCCGTGATCCCGGTACGTTCCATCGCACGGTGTACCGCGGCGTGGTCGGAGCGGCTGAGGCGGCGCGGATACGGTAGATACCGCAGGATACGGTGCCCGGCGCGGCCGCCGGTGGAGTGCCACCGCCCCATGGCGACGGTGTCGCGGACCGTGACCGGGAAGAGCTCGGGGGTCCGGCTGTGCTGGGGGACAATGCAGATGTTGTCCGGTCGGCCGGTGATCCGGCCTTGTGAGGGGTGCAGCGTGTCGGCGAGCAGGCCGAGCAGCGTGGACTTTCCGCAGCCGTTGGCGCCGGTCAGTGCGGTGACGGAGCCGGCCGGAAAGGCCACGGTGACATGGTCGAGGGAGAGACTGTGCCCGGGGCCGGAGCGGTGAGCGGAGCCATGGCCGTACCTGTGGCAGACGTCGAGGAGGGAGACGGGGTCGCGCATCCCTTGATGGTAATGATAATCATTACTACATGGAAATCCTGACCGGCCCTTTCGGGGTCTCTTTCGTGTTCCGGGCCCTGTTGGCCGGCGGTCTCACCGCAGTCCTCTGTGCCTGCGTCGGCACCTGGGTGGTGTTGCGCGGCCTGGCCTTCTTCGGTGACGCCATGAGTCACGGCATGTTGCCGGGGGTGGCTGTGGCGTCCCTGCTCGGGGCGAATCTCATGCTCGGTGCCGCGGTCAGTGCGGTGGTCATGTCCTTCGGGGTGGTGGTCGTGAGTCGTGCGACGCGGCTGTCCAGGGATGTGAGCATCGGTCTCCAGTTCATCGTCATGCTGTCACTGGGGGTGGTGATCGTGTCGCACTCCGGGTCGTTCGCGGTCGACCTCACCTCGTTCCTCTTCGGCGACGTGCTGGGGGTCGGATCCGCTGATGTGCTGGTCATCGGTATCGCGGCGCTGGTCGGACTCGTCGCCTGCGTGGTGATGCACCGGCCGTTCACGGCGTTGACCTTCGATCCGCGGAAGGCGCAGACCCTCGGACTGCGACCGGGGGCCGCCCATGTCGCGATGCTCGTTCTCGTGGCATTGGCGACGGTCGTGTCCTTCCAGGTCGTCGGAACGTTACTGGTTTTCGGGCTGCTCATCGGTCCGCCGGCGACGGCGGTGCTGCTGGTCCGGGGGATCGGTCGGGTGATGCTGCTCGCTGCGGTGCTGGGGGTGGTCCAGGTGTATGTCGGACTGCTGGTCAGCTGGTACGCGGAGACGGCCGCGGGGGCGACGATCACACTGTTGGGTGGGTTGACGTTCCTGGTGGTGTTGGCGATCCGCGACGCCGTGTGTAGAGTTCACTCCGCTATCGCAAATGACAATCATATTCAGTAAGGGGAGACATGAGACGTACGGCCATCACCACACGGCTCGTCGCCGCCACAACCGCCACACTTTCCCTCGGGCTCGCCGCGGGCCTCACCGCCTGTGGATCCGGGGATGACGACACAGGACAGAACACCGGGCAGAACACCGGGCAGGCCACCGGGCAGGCCACCGGGCAGGCCACCGGGCAGGACGCTGCCGAGGTCACCCCGCACGGCTATGTCGAGGGCGCCGAGGAAGCCGCCGAACCGCAGCTGCGGCTCGCCGTGTCCGACGTAGCCGCCGGCACCCTGACTCTGGTTGACCTGCTCACCGGCGACACGGTGCAGACCGAGGATGCCGCTGAACTGCACGGGTCCGACAACCGCTACCTGTTCACCACGGGGGAGGACGCCACCACGGTGACCGACTCCGGTGTCTGGACCGTCGACCACGGCGACCACTTCCACTACTACCGCTCGGAGCCCGGAACGGTGGGTGAGGTGCCCGCCGGAAAGCCCGGCCACGTCGTCTCCGCAGACACGCGCGTCGCCTTCTTCGATGACGCCGGCGGCGACGTGAAGGTCTACCCGCGTACCGGCATGGACGATCACGTTCTCGACCCGGTGACCGAGTTCAGCGTCGGCCCGCACCACGGTGTCGCCGTACCCTTCGCGGGTCAGGTGCTCAGCACCCTCGCCCCGGAGAAGGACGGCGCTGATCTGCCGGACACCCTGGCCGTCTTCGACGAGGCGGGGGACAGGTCCGACCTGGCCGGCGACGCCACCTGCACCGACATCCACGGCGCGGCCACCGTCCGGGACGCCGTCCTGTTCGCCTGCGCCGACGGCGTCCTCACGGTCACGGAGGAGGACACCGGAGAAGAAGCCTCTGACACCCTCGCCGCGACTCTGCTCCCCTATCCGGAGGACGCCGGCGGCCGTGCCTGGACCCTGGCCGCCGGTCGGGACCTGGTCGGCGTGCCCTTCGAGGACGGCGGACTGGGACTGCTCGACCCGGCGACCGGAACCTGGACCGTCGCCCCCACTGACGCGCCGGTGACCTCCGCCGCCGTGTCCCCGAACGACAGGGCCGTGCTCGCCCTCGATGAAAACGGCACCGGCTACGCGGTAGACCCGGAGACCGGGGAGATCCTCGCCGACGCCCGGCTCATCGAGACAGGCGGGAGCGGGCCCGACGGTGCCGACGGTGGCGACGGTGGCGACGGTGCCGACGGTGCCTCAGTGGTGCTCGGTACCGAACGTGGCTACGTCTCGGACCCGGCGTCCGGCACGGTCACCGAACTCGACGTGGCCGACGGACTGCGTGAGACCCGCGGGTTCGACCTCGGCGGAGCACCCGGTGCCCTGGCAGTCACAGGAGGTAGGTGATGCGCCGACTGTTCGGTCTCCGCGTACCCGGCACCGTCCTGGCCCTGGTTCTCGGCGCCTCCGGTGCGGTCGCCTGCGCCGGTGACACCGGGAAGCCGGACATCGTCGTCACCACCAACATCCTCGGTGACGTGGTCACCCGGCTCGTCGGGGACACCGCCGAGGTCCGGGTGCTCATGAAGTCGAACGCCGACCCGCACTCCTTCGGCATCTCGGCCAAGGAAGCCGGGGAGGTGGAGAACGCCGACCTGGTCGTCGCCAACGGGCTCGGTCTGGAGGAGGGGCTCGGCTCCGTCCTCGACAACGCCCGCGGTGAAGGCGTCGAGGTCCTCGAGGTCGGTGAGTTGGTGGACCCGCTCGACTACACCGCAGGTGCCGACAGCGACGGTGGAGCCGGTGGAAGCGGCGCGGCGAAGGACCCGCACTTCTGGACCGATCCGGCACGGATGGTGAAGGCCACCGGGATCATCGAGGACAAGCTCACCGCCGAACTCAGCGGTGATGAGGCGGACCGCGTCCGGGAGGCCGCGTCGGCCTACCGCGGTGAGCTGGAACAGCTCGACGCCGAGGTCGCTGAACTGCTCGGGTCGGTGCCGCAGGACAACCGGAAGCTCGTGACCAACCACCACGTCTTCGGCTATCTCGCCGACCGGTTCACCTACCGGGTCATCGGCGCGGTCATCCCCGGCGGCACCACCCTGGCCTCCCCGTCGGCCGCTGACCTGCGGGACCTGTCCGCGACCATCAGGGACAACCACGTCCCGGCGATCTTCGCCGACTCCTCCCAGCCGCAACGCCTCGCCGAGGTGCTTGCCCGGGAGGCCGGCGTGGACATCGAGGTCGTGGCGCTGTTCTCGGAGTCCCTCACCGAACCCGACGGTGAGGCCGGGAACTACATCGACATGCAACGCACCAACGCCGAACGCATCTCCGACGCGCTCATGCCGCGGTAGACATCCCCACTTCATCCACTGACTTCATCAAGGAGAGAACCCCATGAACCGTTCCACCCGTACCCGCCGTCGCTCTGTCGCGGCCGTGCCTGCAGTGCTCGCCGCCACCGCCCTTCTCCTCGCCAGCTGCGGTGACGGCGACAGTGAC
>NZ_CACZOO010000266.1 GCF_902782855.1 uncultured Corynebacterium sp. | reverse complement strand
CTGGTCAAACTCCAGCTCGACCGGGGTCTCGCGGCCGAAGATGGAGACCAGGGCCTTGAGCTTGCTGTTCGCCGCGTCGATCTCGGAGATCGTCGCGGAGACCGAGGCGAACGGGCCGGAGAGGACGGTGACGGACTCGCCGACCTCGTAGTCGACCTCGACCTGGTTGGAGGCCGGGGTGGGCGCCATGGCGACACCGGTGGCGGAAACGTCGACACCGGACGCGGAATCGGCGGCCTCGGCGTCCGCCGGGACGGTGGCGGTCTCCGGCGGAAGGAGGAACTTGGCGACCTCGCGGACCTTCACCGGGGTCGGCTCGCCGGCGTTACCGACGAAGGAGGTGACACCCGGGGTGTCACGGATGACGGACCAGGACGGGTCATCCAGCTCAACGCGGACCAGGACGTAACCCGGCAGCAGCTTCTGCTTGACGATCTTCCTCTTACCGTCCTTGACCTGGGTGACCTCCTCAATCGGAACGACGACCTCGTGGATCTGCTGGTCCACACCGAGAGTCTGGGCACGCATCTCCAGGTTGGTCTTCACCTTGTTCTCGTAGCCCGAGTAGCACTGGATGATGTACCAGTTGCCCGGCAGCTTCTTCAGCGCGCGCATGAACTCGCGCAGGCGGGTCTTGTACGCCTCGAGGGCGGCGTCCTCGGCGGAGACGGGGGCCTCCTCGACGACGTCCGTACCGGCGGCAGCCTCGGCCGCCCGGGCGTGAAGGTCGGAGACCGACTGCTGGACATCCTCCTGGGCGGCTGCTGCCAGGCCCTCGGCACTGAGCTTGTCGGCCTGCGCCTCATTCTGCTCACTCATCAGTGGATCCTTTCCAAGTCTCTGTCTGTGTCTGGTCGGTGTCTGGTCTGTGTCTGGTCGGTGTCTGGTCGGTGTCTGGTCGGTGTCTGTACCGGCGGCGGGGACATCACCTCGACCGGCGCCGGCCCCGCATGAAAAATCCGCCTCGCCGACAAGGCGGAGGCGGTCATGATGTGCAGCTATCGTAACACGGTCAGAAGCCGAAGATGAACTCCACGCCCTCATGGGTGAGGAAGTCCACCGAGGCGCAGAGGGCCACCATGATCACCAGGAAGATGATGGTGATGACCGTTGAGGAGACCATTTCCCGGCCGGTCGGCCAGATGACCTTCTTCATCTCGCGGCCGACGGAACCGGCGTAGGCGACGGGGCCACGGGCGGTGCGGCGGCCACCGTCATCGGTGACGCGGGTGGCGGCCACCTTCGCGGTGGCCCCCTTCTCGGCGCCGTCGATCTGACGCTTGCCGGACGGACGCAGCCGGTCGTTCGTGGTGTTCTCGTCGCTCACGTGTGAAGCTCCTTCAACGTAGTAGTCCCCGGCCCAGGGTAGCCGATTGTTCGATTCGGCGCCCCCGGGCCGGGGATCAGTGCAGGGGCGACAGGACTTGAACCTGCAACCTGCGGTTTTGGAGACCGCTGCTCTGCCAATTGAGCCACGCCCCTAGATGGTGCGATCCACCGCTGTTCCGGTGAGCACTCGGGAAGTGTAGCAGCTCGATCCGGGCACCCACAAATGACGCCCGCACATACCGTCCGCACACGGCACGGGAGACGGTACCCTCCCCCGGGCACGACGCAGGGCCCGGCACCTCGTCAGTGCCGGGCCCTGTCCCGTGTCTGGTAGCGATGCGGAGGATCGAACTCCGGACCTCACGATTATGAGTCGTGCGCTCTAACCATCTGAGCTACACCGCCACTGTCATCCGCTGTCATCGCGAAATGACTGGAGCCCCCTGACAGAATCGAACTGTCGACCTTTTCCTTACCATGGAAACGCTCTGCCGACTGAGCTAAGGGGGCACGCTCTGCGACAAGCGACGCGTACGCCGTTCGTCTGAAGCCTGGGATAGCATAACCAGTCGCCCCACACCGCACCAAATCAACAGGTCATGACCAGGTTCCCGACCTTCCCCGCGACCTGGTGCCGTTACCGGTGCCGTTGCCGTCGCCGTCCCCGAACGCCTCTCCCCCGGAGCCCCGGTCGACCGGGAGTCCGGGGAGCAGGGCCCCGTTAACCCCCGTTAACCCGCCCCCACGGAAACCACCGGACAGAGAAAACCGCCTCCCGGAAAATTCCGGAAGGCGGTTCATCCTGGTGTCTCAACCAGTGCCAGGTAGAGGATTCGAACCTCTGAAGGCTACGCCGGCGGATTTACAGTCCGCTTCCTTTGGCCGCTCGGACAACCTGGCAAGCACTTTCTGGTGCGCCGGATACGTTACTACGAACCCGGTGGTGCAACGCAAATCAGCAGGTCACAGGCCATCTCCGGGGGCGGTGCCGACATCGGGCGCCACCCGGTCCGGCCCGGTACGGCCACCGCCACTCAGCCGAGCCGCGCGAGCGAGAAGTTCATCAGGCGACGCAGCGCCGCGGTGACCGGGGTCTCCGGCAGCAGAGCCAGCTCCGTCTCGCCGAGGTCGCGGTACCGCTCCACGTCCGCCAGGGACCGCTCACGGCCCCCGGAGGCGCGGATCAGTGTCAGCGCCTCATCGACGAGGGCGTCGTCGGTCACCGGCCCGGTGAGGATCTCCCGGAGCCGCTCCCCACCCCGGTTCTGCTCCTGCATCGCGTAAAGCACCGGGAGGGTGAACACCCCCTCGCGAAGGTCCGTCCCCGGGGTCTTCCCGGACTCCTCCGGATCGGACCACACGTCGATGATGTCGTCGACGATCTGGAAGACCTGGCCGAGGTGGCGCCCGTAACGGAACAGGGCGTCCCGCTCCTCGACGGGGGCCCCGCCGTGCATCGACCCGAGGAACCCGGCGGAGGCGATGAGCACACCGGTCTTCTCCTGGATGACGGTCATGTAGTGCTCCACCGGGTCCACGCCCTCGGGACAACCGATGGTCTCGCGCATCTGCCCGGTGACGAGCTCGCCGAAGGTCTCCGAGAAGTGCCGGACGGTCTCCGTCCCCAGGTCGGCCATGATGGCCGAGGCCACGGCGAAGATATAGTCCCCGGCGAGGATGGCGACCGAATTGTCCCAGCGCGCGTTGGCGCTCGCCGACCCACGACGCCGGTCGGCCTCGTCCATGACATCGTCGTGGTAGAGCGTCGCCAGGTGGGTCAGTTCGACGACGACGGCGGCGTCCACCACGGTCTGCGTCGCGGAGTCCGTGGCATCCCCGTAGCGCGATGCCAGCAGGGCGAACATCGGCCGGAACCGCTTCCCGCCGGCCAGTGCCAGGTGCTGCACCTTGTCCGTGAGGAAACTCTCCCCGGTCGACAGGGACGCCTGCAGAGTCGACTCCACCCGGGTCATCCCCTCGGAGATGAAGTCGTTGAGGGCGGCGTCCCCCAGGTCCAACCCCATCTGTTCACCGGAGTTAGTGCGTGCCATGAATTCCGTAGCCTCTGTCCGTCGTCCGTCAGTCTCCGTGTCGACCGTGCGGGGTCCGGCGTCTTCCACGCAGGGTCGGGCACAGTCGAGCACTGGGAACCCACCATATCCCAGCATCCGCCGCGGTTCCTATACCGCCGCACCTCCCCCGTGCCACAATGGCCCCTTGTGAACACCTCCGAGCTGCTGTCAGAACCCCCGTCAGAGCCCTCCCCAGAGTCCTCCCCAGAGCCCCCCTCAGACTCCCCTGTCCTCGTCATCGGAGGGGGCCCCGCCGGTGCCGCGACGGCGGCCGCGGCAGCCCTGGGTGGTATGGACGTCACTGTCGTCGACATGCGGGACTTCCCCCGCGACAAGACCTGCGGGGACGGGCTCACCCCGCGGGCGGTCCACGCCCTGCACCGGTTGTGGGGCGGCGATCCGGCCGCACCCTCCCCCCGCACCGGGTCCGCCGGCGTACTGGCGGGACGGCCCGCGATCCGCGGGCTCGCCCTCCACGGCTTCGGCGGCTCGGTCCGCACCCCCTGGCCGGAGCTGCGGGCCTTCCCGCCGCGCGGCTCAGCGGTACCGCGCAGCCGGTTGGACGCCGCGCTGCTGGACTTCGCGGTCGCCGCCGGCGCCAGAGTCGTCACCGGGTGGAAGGCCGTGGACGTCACCCACCGTGGCGCCTCCACGGCCGGGACAGTCGAGTCGGTGCTGCTCCGGCGCGGACGCGAGGAACGCACGGTGCGCTGCGGCACACTCGTGCTCGCCGAAGGAGTGCGCAGCGGCATCGCCAGGAAACTCGGTGTGCAGTGGCTGCGGGGTCTGGTCCACGGTGTCGCCGCCCGGTCCTACTGCCCCACCCCGCGCGGCGACGACCCGTGGATCCACTCCCACCTGGAACTACGGGACGCCACAGGCACCGCGCAACCGGGGTACGGGTGGATATTCCCGCTGGGCGATGACAGCGTGAACCTCGGCTGCGGCGCACTGTCGACGACGAAGCGTCCGGCGAAGGTCAATGTGGGGAAACTGCTCGTCCACTACGCCGACCAGGTGCGCGACGAATGGGACCTCGGCGAACCCGCCCACATAGCCTCGGCCCTCCTGCCGATGGGTGGTGCGGTGACCCGCGTCGCCGGGGTGAACTGGGCCGCCGTCGGAGACACCGCCGCCCTGGTCAACCCGCTCAACGGCGAGGGGATCGACTACGCCCTCGAATCCGCCCAGGATCTCGTCGACCTGCTGCCGGACGCAGCCCGGTCCCCCCGCGGTCTCGCGGACATCTGGCCGGACCATCTACGGCGGCACTACGGGGACGCGTTCTCACTCGCCCGGCGCGCCGCCACCCTCCTGACGATGCCGGGACTGCTCTCGGCGATCGGCCCCCTGGGTTTCCGCGGGCCGCTGGCCCCGCGGCTGACGGGTGCCGCCACCCGGCTGATGGGCAACCTCGTCACCCCCGAGGACCGGGATCTCACCGCCCGGGCATGGCTGACCGCCGGGAAGCTCTCGGTCGGGCACGACCGGTTCTGGCACCCTGGTTCCCGCCCGCTGTTCGGCAGGTGATCCGGCGGGGAGGCTAACCCTCCGACGGCTTCGTCGCACTGTGCAGCGCGGTGATGCCGAAGGTGAGGTTCTGCCATCCGCATCCCTCCCACCCGTTGGCGTTGACGATGTCCGCCAGCGCCTCCTGGTCCGGCCAGGCACGGATCGACTCGGCGAGGTAGACGTAGGCCTCCGCGTTGGAGGAGACCGCCTTCGCCACCGCCGGGAGGGCCCGCATGAGGTACTCCTTGTAGATGAACGAGAACACCGGGACGACCGGGGTGGAGAACTCGCACACGGTGAGCTTCCCGCCCGGCTTCGTGACCCGGGCCATCTCGCGCAGGCCGGCGGCGGGGTCGGCGATGTTGCGCAGGCCGAAGCTGATGGTCACCGCGTCGAAGGTGTCGTCGGCGAAAGGAAGGTCCATACCGTCGCCGCAGACCTTCGGCACGTCCCGGTCGGATCCGGCGGCGAGCATCCCCTGGGAGAAGTCGCAGGCGACACACCAGGCGCC
Organism: uncultured Corynebacterium sp.; assembly: GCF_902782855.1. Lineage (GTDB taxonomy): Bacteria > Actinomycetota > Actinomycetes > Mycobacteriales > Mycobacteriaceae > Corynebacterium. Next base: position 441 of record NZ_CACZOO010000266.1, on the reverse strand, counting down.
GGACTCGGCGAGCTCCACCGTGGAGACCGCGGTACCCGCGGCGAGGTCGAGGACCTTGTCACCGGGGCCGAGGCCGAGGCGGCGGCGCGTGCGCCTGCGCCACAACCGGTCCTGCCCGAAGGACAGGACGGTGTTGGTGAGGTCGTAGTTCTTACCGACGGCGTCGAACATGCGGGCGACGTCGTGCGGATCCTTCTCCAGGCTGGCTCGCGACATGTCAGACCACTCTAGTGGCAGTCAGTCCGCAGTCGTCCCCCGGCCGTGCCGGACCCTGTGCCGGGCTCTGTGTCACGCCCTGTCTCAGGCCCTGTGCCGGACCCTGTGTCAGGCTCTGTGCCGACCGGTGTGCCCGATCACCTCCCGGTACACGTCCACCAGCTCACCGCACAGCGTCGGCCAGGTACGGTGCAGCACACTGCGCCGCGCGGCGTCCGCCACCCT
>NZ_CACZOO010000265.1 GCF_902782855.1 uncultured Corynebacterium sp. | reverse complement strand
CGTGTCCCCGGGCGTGTCACGGTGTACGGGACCACCCCTGATGTACCGTGGCCTACCTGTCCGGTCCCCCTCTATGCTCAGGGGTGTGCACCTGTTCCGCCTTCTGCGCGCCTACTCGCGCCCGTACACCGGATTGCTGACCGCGGTCCTGCTGCTCCAGGCGGTCTCCGCCCTGGCCACCCTCTACCTGCCCGGTCTCAACGCCGACATCATCGACAAGGGCATCTCCGCCGGGGACATCGGCTACATCTGGTCCACCGGCGGCGTCATGCTGCTCGTCGCCCTCGGCCAGGTCGTCACCGCCGTCGGTGCGACGTGGTGCGCCGCGCGCGCGGCGATGGGCGTCGGGCGGGATATCCGCCGGGAGGTCTACCGTTCGGTGGACCGGTTCTCCACCCGTGACATGGGGGAGTTCGGCGTCCCCACCCTGATCACCCGCGGCACCAACGACGTCCAGCAGGTCCAGATGGTCTTCACCATGTTCCTCAGCTTCATGGTGACCATGCCGATCATGTGTGTCGGCGGCATTGTCATGGCACTGCGGGAGGACGCCGGCCTGTCGTGGCTGCTGTGGGTCTCCGTACCGGTGCTGCTCGTCGTCGTCGGCATCATGATCGCCCAGCTCGTGCCGTTGTTCAACGTCATGCAGGACCGGGTCGACCGGATCAACGGTGTGCTGCGGGAGCAGATCACCGGCATCCGGGTGATCCGCGCCTTCGTCCGGGAGGACCACGAGTCCGCCCGGTTCGATGACGCGAACCGGGCCGTCGGCCTGGTCTCCGAGAAGGTCGGCCGCGTGTTCGTGCTCATGGGCCCGGTGATCATGATGGTGCTCCACGGGGCGACGGCCGCGGTGCTGTGGTTCGGCGGGCACCGGGTAGGCGACGGCCTCATGGAGGTCGGCTCGCTGACCGCGTTCATGCAGTACCTGCTGCAGATCCTCGTGGCGGTGATGATGGGGTCGTTCATGGCGATGATGCTGCCGCGCGCGATCGTCTGCGCCGGACGCATCGACAAGGTCATCAGCCATGAGCCCTCCGTCGCCGAGCCCACCGACCCGGTGGTTCCGGCGTCCCTGCGCGGCGAGCTGGAGTTCCGCGGCGTCTCCTTCACCTACCCGGGCGCGGACAAGCCGGTGCTCGACGACCTCTCGTTCACGGTGCGCCCCGGGCAGACGACCGCAGTGATCGGGGCGACGGGGTCGGGCAAGTCGACCCTGGCCAACCTCATTCCGCGGCTGCTGGAGCCGACGGAGGGCGAGGTGCTCATCGACGGTGTGCCGGTGGGTGCGATGGCCCGCGCCGAGCTGGTGAAGCGGGTCGGGCTGACCCCGCAGAAGGCGTACCTGTTCTCCGGGACGGTCGCCTCTAACCTCCGGTTCGGTCGGCGGGACGCCACCGACGCCGAGCTGTGGGACGCCCTGCGCATCGCCCAGGCCGACTTCGTCGACGACCTCGACCGGCCGATCGCCCAGGGCGGCACGGACGTCTCCGGCGGGCAGCGGCAGCGCCTGTGCATCGCCCGGACGCTGGTCGCGGCCCCGAAGGTGTACGTTTTCGACGACTCCTTCTCCGCGTTGGACGTCGCCACGGACGCCCGGCTGCGTGACGCCCTGGCCCCGCACACGCGGGACGCCGCGGTGGTGACCGTCGCCCAGCGGGTCTCGACCATCCGGGACGCCGACCAGATCCTCGTGCTGGAGGCGGGGCACATCGTCGCCTGCGGCACCCACGACGAGCTGCTGGAATCGAGTGCGACATACCGGGAGATCGTGGAGTCGCAGCTGACGGCGTCCGGCACTGACGCCGCCACTGACGCCACTGACGGGGAGGGGAAGTAATGGACGAGATGCAGCAGCCGCAGAAGATCCAGGCGTTCTGGCCTGCGACGAAACGCATGGTCGGACTGCTCGCGGCCCGGCGGATCGCCATGGTGTGGGTGTTCCTCCTGCTCCTGGTGTGCGTCGTGCTCACCGTGTGGGCGCCGAAGGTCCTCGGCTACGCGATCGACGTCATCTACGACGGCGTCCTGGCGATGTGGAAGGGTGAGCCCGGCGCCGGGATCGACTACCCGCGCCTCGGCGAACTCATCGCTGTCGTGCTGGGCATGTACCTGGTGGCCAGCGTGTTCAACTGGCTGCAGGGGTTCGTGCTCAACCGGGTCGTCGTCGAGGTGGTCATCGACCTGCGCACGAAGGTGGAGCGCAAGGTCCACCACCTGCCGCTGAGCTATTACGACTCGCGTCAGCGCGGCGACATCCTCTCCCGCACCACCAATGACGTCGACAACATCCAGCAGGCGCTCCAGCAGGCGATCAGTTCGCTGGTGTACTCGCTGATGATGATCCTCGGCGTGACGGTGATGATGTTCACCGTGTCATGGCAACTGGCGCTGCTCGCCCTGCTGGTCCTGCCGCTGACCGCGGTGATCGTCGCGATCGTCGGCGGTCGGGCGCAGAAGGAGTACGTCGCCCAGTGGACCGAGACCGGCCGGGTCAACGGCCATGTCGAGGAGTCCTTCACCGGCCATGACCTGGTGGTCGCCTACGGGCGTCAGGAGGAGATGACCGCCGAGTTCGACGGACGCAACGAGGGGCTGTACTCCGCCAGTGCGAAAGCCCAGTTCCTGTCCGGGTCGATGATGCCGCTGATGCAGTTCCTGTCCTACCTGTCCTACGTGGTCATCGCCGTGGTCGGCGGGCTGCGGGTGGCCGGTGGGTCGATGACGCTGGGTGCGGCGACCGCGTTCATCCAGTACTCCCGCGAGTTCAACCAGCCGCTGTCGGAGGTGGCCGGGATGATGACGATGCTGCAGTCCGGGCTGGCGTCCACCGAGCGGGTCTTCGAGCTGCTCGACGCCTCCGAGGAGGACGCCGACCCGGCCGATCCGGACACACCGGAGCTCACGGCGGGTCAGAAGCCGGGTCGGGTGGAGTTCCGGGACGTCTCCTTCGGCTACGGCGGGGAAGATGCCGAGCCGCTGATCACGGGCCTGGATCTGACCGTGGAACCGGGGCAGACGATCGCGATCGTCGGGCCGACGGGTGCGGGCAAGACGACGCTGGTGAACCTCATCATGCGGTTCTACGAGGTCACCGACGGGGCGATCCTGCTCGACGGTGTGGACACCCGGTCGATGACCAGGGCGGACCTGCGGTCGCGCACCGGCATGGTGCTGCAGGACGCGGTCCTGTTCGACGGCACGATCATGGACAACATCCGCTACGGCCGGTTGGACGCCACCGACGGGGAGGTCGTCGCCGCGGCGACGGCGGCCTATGTCGACCGGTTCGTCCATGCGCTGCCGGAGGGCTATGACACGGTCATCGATCAGGACGGCGGCTCGGTCTCCGCGGGCGAGCGGCAGTTGATCACCATCGCGCGTGCCTTCCTGCGGTCCCCTGAGCTGCTGATCCTTGACGAGGCGACGTCGTCGGTGGACACGCGTACCGAGGTGCTGGTGCAGAAGGCGATGAACGCGATCCGGGCGGACCGGACGTCGTTCGTCATCGCGCACCGGCTGTCCACCATCCGGGACGCCGACCGGATCCTCGTCATGGTCGACGGTTCCATCGTGGAGCAGGGCTCCCATGACGAGCTGCTGGCGGCCGGTGGCGCTTATGCGGACCTGTACCGTTCCCAGTTCGCCGCCGGTGGTGCCGGTGACGATGTGGAAGACGCGGCGGATGCGGCGGACGGGGAGTAACCCTGCCCCTCCACGGCCCACCCCGCCCACTCCGTCCCGCCAGGTTGACCGCCTGACGGTGGTCCGGGCGGGACTGTTCCACCGTGACGCGGTCAACCCGGCGTCATTCTGAGGTCACTCTGCGTGCCTGTCCCGGCTGGCCCCGCCCCACTGTGCGCAACTCACCCTCACCGGCAGGTTCTTGAGCTGATCGTGTCATGTATCAGGACATCGGTGACAGTTCTGACTCAGGACATCGCTGACACTTCATGAATCAGGACATCGGTGACACTCCACCGGCCTTCCCGGTGTCCCGGTACCTGGCGTTGGGGCCCTGGG
>NZ_CACZOO010000264.1 GCF_902782855.1 uncultured Corynebacterium sp. | reverse complement strand
CCGGGCGTATTTGCTCAAGGAGGGACTGCGCACGGTGTTCCGGTTGCCTGCCGAGCAGGCCGGTGAGGCGCTGGACAAGTGGATGGGGTGGGCGCAGCGGTGCCGGATCCCTGAGTTCCGGGATTTACGCACGACGATCAAGGCGCACCGGGAGGCGATCCTCGCGTCGATTACCCATGGGTTGTCCAACGGGAGGATCGAGTCGGTGGACACGAAGATCCGGTTGATCACGCGGGTGTCGTTCGGGTTCAGGTCGCCGGAGTCGTTGATTGCGATGGCGATGCTTCACCTGGGTGGGTACCCGCCGCAGCTACCGGGTTGCGGTAGGCGCCGGTGAGCAGGTGTGAAGCCCACGGAAACGGCAGAAGAGCCGGAAGCTACTCGTGATCCTCCGGAAGCGCCCCGGGGGCCACGCCGCTGCGCTCCAGCCGGGGGATGATCTCCGTCAGCTTCTCCTCGCCCTCATCCCCGGTCCACCCGTCCGGTTCGAGAATCTTCGCCCAGGCCCGCGGGATCTCCGAGATGTACTTGTGGCCGTGGCCCTCCGGCACTCCGGTCGAAACCGCCATATCCGCACTGACCTGCAGGAAAGTGACGATCGGCAGCCACCGGGTGGAGGACAGCACATCCGCCCCCCGGGACTCCCTCAGCCAGTCGGGCTCGTTGAACACCAGGTCCGGCGACCACCAGGTGATCGGGTCGGACGCGTGCTGCAGGTACACCGTCCGCGGTTCCCGCCACTCGGCGTCCGGAATGTCCAGGTCCCCGGTGGACGCGGCGAAGCGCACGTGCTCACCACCGTCGTAGACCGGCAGCCGTTCCGGTGACCCCGCGTCCCGACGGTCGGTGGCCTCCCGCCACAGGTCATTGTTGAACGTCGGCCCGACGAACAGGGCGCCGTCGGTCCGGGCCGTGAGCGTGGGAATGGTCCCGAACGCCGCCTCAGCGCCGAAGGAACCGAGCGACTCACCGAAGACGACGATCTTCGGCCGACGGTTCTCCGGAAGCTCACGGACCTTCGCGTCCACCGCCTCGAAGAGATACACGCCCGCCTGCCGGGCCTGTTCCCGGTCGACCAGGAAGGACAACCAGCTCGGCAGGTAGGAGTACTGCATCGACACGGTCGCGACATTGCCGTTGTACATGTACTCCAATGAGTCGACGGTCGCCTGGTTGATCCAACCGGACCCTGTGGCAGACCCGACGGCGATGATCTCACGCCCCAGACCGCCGGCGCGCACCAGTTCCTCGGCCGCGAGCGCGGCATTCGCCCGCAGGTCGTCCCCGGACCCGAGGCCGACGAAGGAACGGATCGGCTCGACGGCGCGGCGGCCGTTGACCTCCGCCAGCATGTCGGTGGACGGTCCGAGAGCGACGAACTTCCGCCCTTCCCGGCCCAACGACTCCCAGCTGACCAGCGAATCCGGACTCCCCGACCGGTACCCGTCCGTGGGCCGGGTGACGTCGTCGGGTGTGTCGTCGTTCGCACTCGCGAAGGACGCGTTGAGGAACTGCAGCGAGTAGTTCGCGACCACGCCGTTGGCCAGGAAAACGGTGAAGACGACCATCACCGCCACGGCGCACACCCTGGCGACACGCGGCGGGAGGACGCGGTCCAGCCAGTGGTAGAGGGTACGGGCCAGTTTCCCCCAGCCCTGACCGAGCAGCACCAGAAGGAGGAAGACGAGCACGGCGATGACCACGGTCACCGGCCAGGCCGTCCAGTCGAGATGATCCTCACCGACCAGATCACGGACCTCGTTCTGCCACACCCGGAACTGCCACAGTCCGACGACCGCGGCGGCTGCAGCGAGGCCGCCGAGCGGGGCCCACCACCGCCAGCTCAGGGTCCGGCCGCGCTTCTCCGTGGACGGATCACTGTTCATCATGTACCGGACCAGCCAGGAGACGAAGACGCCGATCAGGTAGCCGACGGCAGCGGATGCTCCGGTGACCACGCCCTGGAAGAGCGGCCCGCGGGGCAGCAGGGAGGGCGTCATCGACAGCAGCATCATCACCGTCGCGACGACAGATCCGGTGTAGCTCAGCCGGAGCCGGTAGGTGGTGATCCTGCTCAGCTTCTCCTCCAGTGTCCCCGCGGCAGTCTCGGCCGGTGTCTCTCCGGGTTCCTCAGTGGGCCCTGTACTGTTCGTCGAGACCAAAGGTCCGCTCCCATCGGGTCAGTGGGTCCTCCCCGTCACCGGCCCGGGAAAGGCCGCGGGAAACCACCAGGTCACGGTACATCATTGTCTGCCGCAGACCAGACACCAGCATCGGCGATTCGCGCAACCCGTCCCACCCCGAGGACCAGGTCAACTGCGATGCGAGCCGCCACACGCTGATCTCCGGGTTCCAGTCGAGGACACGCTGCACCTCCCGGGCGCGGTGGAGGACGTGCCCGGCGGTCTCACGGCGTCGTGCCGCGAGCCCGGAAAAGACATAGCCGTGACCGGGGATGACCAGCAGGTCGTCGAACTCGGCGATCCGGTCGAGGGACTCCAGGTACTGTACGACCGGGTTGCCGCCGAGCTGTCCGACGCCCAGCCCGATGCCCGGGTGGATCTCGGGGAGGATCATGTCGGCGGCGAGGAAGATGCCGGCGTCCTCGTTGACCAGACACATGTGCCCCGGGGTGTGCCCGGGAGTGATCACGGCACGCGCCCCGAGATCGTCGTCGAGTCCATGGTCGGCGAGCAGGTCACCGTCGGCGAGTCGCACGTCAGGATGCCGCCGGGGGATGAACCCCGGGATGCGCGGATTGTTCATGTGCTCCACCGGGTCCTCGAGGACACCGGCCGGCGCCCCGAATGCCTCGGGCCAGGGCGCGTAGGGGTCGTCGGCGTCGCCGGTGCGTGACTTCTCCACGCTGCGCCACTCCCGATCACCGACGATGAAACGGGCGCGGGTGGCGTCCAACAGGCAGGACACGGCGGCCACGTGGTCCGGGTGCGCGTGAGTGACGATGACCTGGGTGATGTGCTCGAGGCGGCGTCCCCGGTCGCGGAGGAAGGTGTCGAGGTCGCGGAGGAACCCACCCTCCTGTTTCTTCCCGGTCCAGCCCGGGTCGATGACGGTGACGCCGTTGTCCCCGAGGTGGATGGTGGAGAAAATGGACGCCATGACCCCGGACCCGGGCATCGCGACAGGGCGCACCCAGGTCCCGGTGGAGTGCCCGGGCCCGCCCGCGACGCGAACCGGCCCGGGGGTGCGACTGTTTTTCGCGGCGGTGTACTGCGGCTTCGCGAAGGGCGTCACCTGGGACGCGACCGGAGAACTGGACATGGGATCACCGTACCGGTCGTGGTCACCGGTCGCCGACAGTGGGACGGGTCACAGTAGGTGGCCGTCGGCCGGGTCCCCGTCCTCCTGCCGCCGACCGAGCCCCCCGTAGCCCCTCAGTAACGCTCCGGCTCCTCGCCGAGGGTGAATCTCCGGCCGGAGATACCGCCCTCGTTCGGGGTGATCTCGACGTAGTTGTACTTCAGCGTCGGCAACCAGGGCTTCAGGGGGAGTTCGTCGGCCGCGTTGATGTCGGCGGAGTCCCGGAGGATACGGGCGTTGCCCTTGACGATGACCGACCACGCCTCACCGGTGCCTCCGGCGGCCTGCTCGACATCGTCCGCCTCGAACAGGACATCCTCGTTGAGGTTCAGGCTGAACAGCTTGGTGCCCTCGGCGGTACGGAACAGGATCTTCCCGTCGTTCACGATGTAGTTCAGCGGGAACAGGTCAATGTCATTCTTACGGTGTACGACGAGGCGTCCGAACGTCTTGGTGGCCAGGGTCTCCAGGGCCTGTCCATCGGTGAGGTGGGTGACGGGGGCAGATGCATCAGACATGCGACCCATTGTTCCACCGTCTGTTCCACCGCCGCATGCCGCACCACCTTGATCGGGGGTGGCACCCGCCCGAATCGACACCCACTTCCAGGGGTGGGACTGCGGCCACACCCGTGTTCCGGGCATCGGCCGACGACAGGAGCAGTGGTTTCCGGACCAGGTTTCGCACAAAGTGCTGCTTTTTCCGCTCCGAACACATAGTGTCACCACTCGTAACAGACACGAACTGTGGCTCAGTACCCGAACCACCAGGACCGTGTCCGAGATCATACGAGGAGAACACCCCATGCTCGGACTGATGATGGACCGCCCGCTGCTGATCAGCGAGATCGCCCGGCACGCCGACCGCCGGCACGGGGACCAGGAGATCGTTTCCTTCACGGTCGACAACCCGCGGCACCGCTACACCTACCGCGACGCCTTCTCCCGTGCCCGGAAACTCGCCAACGCCCTCACCCGCGCCGGCCTCACCGAAGGCGACCGCGTCGGAACCCTGGCCTGGAACGACTACCGCCACTTCGAGCTCTACTACGGTGTCTCCGGCGCCGGCCTCGTGTGCCACACCATCAACCCACGCCTGTTCGAGGACCAGCTCGTCTTCATCATCAACGACGCCGCCGACAAGTTCCTCTTCCTCGACCCGGTCTTCGTCCCGGTCGTCGAGACACTGCTCCCCCGACTCGACAACACCCCCACCCTCGTCATCCTCACCGATGACGGGCACATGCCGGAATCCTCTCTGGTCACCCGGCACGGTGCCGTGAGCTACGAGGCCTTCATCGCCGATGAGTCCGACGAGTACGAATGGCCCGTACTCGACGAGAACTCGGCGTCGGCCCTGTGCTACACCTCCGGCACCACCGGCAACCCCAAGGGCGTCCTCTACAGTCACCGCTCCACCGTCCTCCACAGCTTCGGTGTCGCCCTCCCGGATGTCTTCGACCTGCGCGCCACCGAAGTCGCTCTGCCGGTCGTGCCGATGTTCCACGTCAACGCGTGGGGCATCCCCTACGCCACGGCGATGACAGGCACGAAGCTCGTCTTCCCCGGACCGAAGATGGGCGACCCCGCCGAACTGCAGGCTCTCATGGAGGAGGAGAGCGTGACCACCTCCGCCGGTGTGCCGACCGTGTGGCAGGGCCTGCTCAACTACCTCGACGCCAGCGGCAAGCGCATCGACACCGTGAAGAGCCTCATCGGAGGCGGATCGGCCGTGCCCTACTCCCTCATGGAGGCCTTCGAACAGCGCTACGGGGTGGACCTGGTGCACGCCTGGGGAATGAGTGAGACCAGCCCGCTGGGCACCATGTTCCACACCTCCCCCACCCTGGAGAAGCAACCTGAGGAGGTGCAGGTCGCCGCCCGCGCCAGCCAGGGCGCCCCACCTTTCGGGGTGGAACTCCGCATCGTCGACGAGGACGGCACGGTCCTTCCGCACGACGGTGACGCCGTCGGCGCGCTGCAGATCCGCGGGCCCTGGATCGCCTCGGCGTACTTCGGCGGCGACGGCACCCGTGGCGCGGACGCCTTCACCGCCGACGGCTGGTTCGACACCGGCGACGTCGCCTCGGTCTCCCCGCTGGGCTACATGCACATCGAGGACCGGGCGAAGGACCTCATCAAGTCCGGAGGTGAGTGGATCAGCTCCATCGACCTGGAGAACACCGCGGTGGCTCACCCCTCGGTGCGTCAGGCCGCGGTCATCGCCATGCCGGACGAGAAGTGGCAGGAGCGTCCGCTGCTTGTCGTCATCCCCGCCGAGGACGCGACGGTGGACGCCGCTGAGCTGCTCAGGTTCTTCGACGGGAAGGTCGCCAAATGGTGGATTCCGGACGCCGTCGCCTTCGTCGACTCCATCCCGCTGACCGCCACCGGCAAGATCAGCAAACTGGACCTGCGCAAGCAGCTGGCCGCCGGAGAGCTCACGCTGCAGAACTGACAGGAGTGCCGGCTGCCGGGACCGGGCGTCCCGGAGGCGTCCTTCCGACAGCGACCAGGATATCCGGCACCCCGACGCCGGACATGAGGATACCGACGCACACCGCACCCCGACCGACAGCATCCATGGCGACCACACTGCAGCTGTTGATGAAGAAGCCGGACGGCACGGCCCGGGGAGAACCTTCTGCGGACAAACAGACGTCCTGCTACGCTCGCGTCCTGACACGGGGTGCCACCCGACCGGGGCGGCTGAGATCACACCCGTCGAACCTGAACCAGTTCGTACTGGCGGAGGGATTGCCAGGGTCCGAGCACGCCCGCGCAGTCGAGCGCACAGACCCGAAGGTCCTTACCGCTTGTGACCGAAAGGCATGGGCATGAACCTCACCGATCAGACCGTCCTCGTCACCGGGGGCGCCCGCGGCCTCGGCCGGGCCCTCACCGACGCCTTCCTCCACGAGGGCGCGACCGTCATCGTCAACTACTTCTCCAGCGCCGACGCCGCGGCGTCCCTCATGGCGGAGAACCCCGGACGTGTCCTCGCCGTGCAGGCGGACGTCCGTGACCGCGACCAGGTCGACGCCCTGTTCACCACTGTCGCGGACGCCGGTCTCGGCCCGGTCACGACGGTCGTCAACAACGCGCTGGTCGACTTCTCCTTCAACGGGGACGCCCGCCCGAAAGCCACCGACATCACGTGGGACGCCTTCCACCGCCAGTTCGCGGGTGCGGTCGGTGGTGCGGTGAACGTCATCCAGGCCGCACTGCCCGGCTTCCGGGAGATCGGCAGCGGGCGCGTGGTGAACATCGGCACGAACCTCTTCCAGAACCCGGTCGTCCCCTACCACGACTACACCGCAGCCAAGGCCGCACTGCTCTCCCTGACCAGGACTTTCGCCGATGACCTCGGGCCGGAGAACATCACCGTGAACATGATCTCCGGGGGCCTGCTACGCACCACGGACGCCTCCGCCGCCACCCCGGAGGCCGTTTTCGACGGTATCGCCGCCGGAACACCGTTGCGTGAGGTCACCACCCCGGAGCAGTTCGCGGACACGGCACTGTTCTTCGCATCACCGTGGGCCCGCGCGGTCACCGGCCAGAACCTCGTCGTCGACGGTGGTCTGGTGAAGAACTGACGCACCTGAACCTCTTCACCTACGGCTGCGGTCACCACTCTGCGGCGTGGCGTGCACCCGGGCCCCGGCTCGGCGTGAGTCTGGACCACATCTCCGGGGGACGCGCCGGTATCAACGTGGTGACCTCCATGACGGACGCCGAAGCGCGCAACCACGGGATGGAGCATCTCCCCGATAATGCGGCACGCTACGCCCGGGCCGCGGAGTTCATCGGTGCTGTCACCGCGTTGTGGGGTCCTGGCCGGCCGGGACGTCACCGGAACGGGCGACACCGGTGGATCACCACGGCCGGTTCTTCGACGTCGCGGGGCCGCTGAGCGCTTCCGCCACACCGCAGGATCATCCGGTACTGTTCCAGGCCGGGCGTCCGAACCGGGTCTCGACCCTGATGACCTGGTGATCATGCCGGGTCTGGTGACCTTCATCGGGGACACGGAGGCGCAGGCCGGGGAGAAACAGCGGGAGCTCAACGCCCTACTGCCGGTTCAGGACTCCCTGGACCAGCTGTCCTTCTTCGTCGGGCAGGACACCTCGGACCGGGCACTCGACGAACCGGTGCCCGACCTGCCGCCGCTGGCGGAGTTCACCGGTCCGGCAGGGCGCTACGGCACGATCCTGCGGATCCTCGCGTCCTCTCCGGACGGTCGACCGACCGTCCGCGACCTGCTGGGTTACCGTGCCGCCGGCGGTGGCCACGCCACGTTCGTCGGCACTGCGGAACAGATCGCGGATGAGGCGGATGAGATGGAGCGGTGGATCGTCGGTGGTGCGGCCGACGGCTTCAACCTCATGCCGCCGACCCTGCCCGGCGGTCTCGTCCCCTGTTCCGTCCCACCCGTGACCTCGACCGAACGGAGTCGGGAAGTGTTACCAGGACAGACATCCTGCTATCCGCAAAACCCCAGTTCACGAAAAGTATTACCGGCCTGAGGTGGTAACACTTCCGGACACCGGGTCAGCTGGAGACACCGGGGCAGCTGGAGTCGGAGCGCTGACAGGGCGGCCCGTCACCTGTCACCGCCGCGAGGACATCACCCGCTCCGACTCACGCGCCGTGTCCGAGGCGTTGAGTTCCAGCGACCGGGACCCGGCGAGCTTGCGGGCCACGTGCTCGCCCACGGTCAACGGCTCATACCGCGCGTGGTGGTCGGAGTCGACCATGCCCGGCAGCGGGCCGACCACGGCGTCCACGTTCCCGTCATGGAAGAACGCCGCCGACGGACGACGCAGGATCGTGCCGTCCACCACCGGCGGCTTCACCCGGTGCAGTGTCGACTTCCACTGGTCATTGGTCAGTCGCGCAGCCACGTCACCCAGGTTGACCAGCAACGCACCGGGTTCAGGCAGCACATCGTTCCATGACCCGTCCGACCCCAGCACCTGCAGTCCGGCGACGGGACCGGTGTGGGCCCCGGTGGCGACCTATGTGCTGGCCTGCGGACTGCGCCACCTGCGGACCGTGTACGTCGGCGGGGAGGTCGCGTTCGACGCCGACCTGCCGGGCGGGGTGACCGGCGCCGACGGCGTGACCTACGGCGAGGTCAACCGCGCCGCGGACGAGGGCATGGCCCGCTCCGCAGTCGCCGGCGGGTTCACCCCGGCGTACTGAGGGGCGGGACGCCGGGTCCAGGTTGAGGCGATGAATCACCGATGACCTGCGGATTAAGTGCTGCAAACATCCGGACTCATCACCGCAAACATGCGAACTCGACTGTACAAACATGCGGACTCGATAGTGCGAACATGCGGACTCAGCTACGATGCAGCCATGTCACCACTGCTCGCACGCAATGCCTCACCGGTTGTCGAAGAGATGCTCTCCTTCTTCCCCGGCGTCATCATCGAAGGTGCCCGGCAGGTCGGCAAGAGCACTCTCGCGCAACAGCTCGCCGACCCGGACGCGGTCTACGTCACCCTGGACAACGAAGCCGTCCGCAGTGCAGCAGCCATGGACCCGGACGGCTTCGCCACCCAGGCGGGGGAAAGACAGCTCATCATCGATGAGATCCAGCGACTGCCCCGGTTGACGCTGGCGGTGAAGGCAGCCATCGACGCTAACCGTCGTCCCGGGAGGTTCATCCTCACCGGTTCCTCCAGCCTGCTCCGCGTCCATGGCACTGCGGACAGCCTCGCCGGCCGGGTGGGACGCCTGACCATGTACGGCCTCAGCCAGGGCGAGATCCGATCCACGACCGACGACCTCGTCCCCAGGATCATCGCTGACCACGCGGACATTCCGTCCCTGACTACGGCGGTGACCAGGGAAGCCTATGCCCGACTTCTTGCCGTTGGCGGATACCCCGAGATCAGGGACAGTACCGATCGCCAGCGCAACCTGTGGATCGACGGCTATCTCCGGGGAGTCACCGGACGCGACATGGCAGAACTGAACCGACAGTTGGAACCTGCCCGGGTGGAGTCCGTGCTCCGCGTCCTCGCCGGGCAACCTGCCGCAGAACTGGTCAAGGCCAGACTGGCACAGGATACGTCGGTCCCCACGTCCACCATCACCGGATATCTCGACCTCCTCCACGACGTGGGTCTCGTCACGAGCATCCCGCCGTGGACGCCCAATCTCTCCAAGCGGGAGATCGGACGACCAAAGACCTTCGTCACCGATCCGGCGCTGGGAATGAGACTCTCGCTGACCACACCGGAGCAGCTCAACGACATCCGCTACAGCGAAGCATACGGGAGCTTCCTGGAGGCTTTCGTCGTCAGTGAGCTACTCAAACAACGTGTGTGGTCGCAGGCTGACTACCGGGTCTTCCACTACCGCGACCGCACCGAGGGAGAGGTGGATGCCATCATCGAGTTGAGTGACGGCCGGGTGATCGGCATCGAGGTGAAGGCATCCCGGTCGTTCTCTGCCCGGCAGTTCGCCACGTTGACCAGGCTGCGGGACCGGCTGGGCGAGAAATTCATCGCGGGCATCGTGATCAACACGAGTCCCCAGGGCTACCGGTACGCCGACCGCCTCTACGGCGCACCGGTCTCCGCGCTGTGGGAGTTCAACTGAACCAGGTCGCGACGGGACATCGGCTCGCCGATCAGGGCACAGGGCCGGTCCGCTGACAGCGGATCCGCCGTCGGCAGCGCGCTCTTGCCGGTACCCGTGCAGCACAACCAGGGTGGACGCCATGTCAGAGAACACACCCGACCCCACCCGCACCCTCGACGCCGAGATCTACCGCGACCTCTTCGAACGCCGCACCGTCGTCCTCGGTGACGTCCTCGAACAGGACACCGCCAACCGGCTCTGCGCCTCGGTCCTGCTCCTGTCCGCCCGCGACCCGCAGGCGGACATCGTCCTGCTCATCAACTCCCCCGGCGGCTCGGTGCCGGGGATGCTCGCCATCCGCGACTGCCTACGCGGCGTCCCCAATGACGTCGCCACCGTCAACCTCGGCATGGCGTACAGCGCCGGCCAGTTCCTGCTGTCCTCGGGGACGCCGGGCAAGCGGTACGCCCTGCCGCACTCCAAGGTGCTGCTGCACCAGGGCTCGGGCGGGATCGGCGGCACCGCGCAGGACATCGAGATCCAGGCCGCGGACATCGCTCACACCCGCGACACCGTGCTCGGCTGCATCGCCGACGACACCGGACGCCCCCTGGACCAGGTCACCCGGGACTCCCTGCGTGACCGGTGGTTCACCGCCGAGGAGGCGAAGGAGTACGGGTTCATCGACCACATCGTGTCTGACCTGGACTTCCTCACCGGCTCCGGGGCACTGACCGCCCGCCGGTCCCGACTCGGACTGGGGGCGTGACCGTGACCAGCTACCCCGTCCCCTACGTCACCACCTCCACCCCGACCGGTGAGAAGACGGTGGACATCTACAGCCGTCTGCTCGACGAACGCATCGTCTACCTCGGCACCCCCGTCGACGACGGTGTGGCGAACGCGGTCATCGCCCAGCTGCTGCACCTGGAGAGCGAGAGCGCGGACGCCCCTGTCTCCCTGTACATCAACTCGCCGGGCGGGTCCCTGTCGGCGACGATGGCGATCGTCGACTGTCTGGAGTTCATCCGGCCGCAGGTGGAGACCACCTGTGTCGGCCAGGCCGTGGCGTCCGCCGCCCTGCTGCTCGCCTCGGGGACGCCCGGTCACCGAGCGATCCTGCACCACGGGCGGGTGGTCCTGGCCGCACCCGCCTCCGAGGGAGGACGCGGCACGATCCCGGACCTCATCATCGAGGCCGAGGAGATGGAGCGGATCCGCCGGCTGCAGGAGGAGGTGCTGGCGTCCCACTGTGGACGCAGCGCTGACCAGGTCAGGGAGGACACCGAACGTCAGCTGGTGCTCACCCCGGAGGCGGCGGTCGCGTACGGGATCGTCGACCGGGCGCTCACGCGGCGAGCATGAGGACGGACCCGCCGGTACCGCCGACGCCTGTGGTCGTCCCCCACGCCCGGATCGCCGAGCGGGTGAGTTCGAAGGAGGACTTCCCCAGCGCCCCGGCCACTGCCTCGAGCATCTCCGAGGAGGGGTCCTTCAAGCCGCGTTCCAGTTCGGAGAGGTACTGCGGCGAGATCCCGGCGCGGTCGGCGGCGTCCCTCAGACGTTCCTTCCTGGCGGTGCGGTGACGGCGGATCTCCTCGCAGAGCACCTCCCGCCGCAGCCGGTCCGGTGCCGGACGCCGCGGTGCGGACCTCGTCAGATCCGGATGCCGCGGTGCTGATGTTCGTTGACCACGCGGGCGCAGCGGCACCACGGTGCCGTCGGTGGT
>NZ_CACZOO010000263.1 GCF_902782855.1 uncultured Corynebacterium sp. | reverse complement strand
GTCCCGCCTTCGAGCTGCACTACCCGCACATGGTGAAGCGCATGCGCGAGGAGGCCCACGTGGGACGTCACTTCTAGACCTCCACCGGCCCGGCCACCGGCCGGAGCCACCACCGGACCACGGCCCACGACAGCCGCACCCCAGCTACGCGGGGTGCGGCTGTCGCCGTCCGTCACTGAAGTGCGACAATGGACCACGTGGACAATCCGGATGCAGTTCAGCAGACACCCCAGACCAACACCGCCGACGGCGCCCATCTGACCGTCACACTCGCCGACGGTCTCGCGCCCGCCGTCGTGACACTCACCGGGCCCGACCGGCCCGGGGTGACGGCAAAGTTCTTCCGGACGCTGGCCGAGCACGGTACCCAGCTCCTCGACGTGGAACAGGCTGTTTTCCGTGGCAACCTCAACCTCGCCGCCTACATCGGCTACCGACCCACCGAGGGGACCGTGCTGCAGACGGATCTCGACGCGGTCCTCGACGGCACCGGCATGACCGCCACGGTCGACCTCTCGGATGAGATCCAGAAGTCCCGCGGCCGCTCCACCCACTCCGTCATCGTCCTCGGTGACCCCGTCACCGCAGAGCACATCTCCACCATCGGCCGGGTTCTCGCCGACCACGGCGCCAACATCGACCGTATCCGCGGCATCGCCGACTACCCCGTCACCGGGCTGGACCTGAAGATCACCGTCGCCAACCCCGCCCCCGGCGGTTCGGCTGAGTTGCGAGAGGCGCTGGCGGAGGTCGCGCACGGCTCCGGCGTGGACATCGCCATCCAGCGGGCCGGTCTGGCGAACAAGACCAAGCGGCTGATCTGCTTCGATGTGGACTCGACGCTGATCCAGCAGGAGGTCATCGAACTGCTGGCCGCCCATGCCGGACGCGAGGCGGAGGTCGCCGCCGTCACCGACCGCGCGATGCGTGGCGAGATCGACTTCTCGGAGTCCCTCCATGAACGGGTCAGGGCGCTGGCGGGCCTGGACGACGCCGTCATCGACGAGGTGTCCCGCGCCGTCCAGCTCACCCCCGGCGCCCGCACCACCATCCGCACCCTCAAGCGCCTCGGCTACCGCACCGGGGCGGTTTCCGGAGGCTTCGTCCAGGTTCTCGAGCCGCTGGCACGTGAGCTCGGCCTCGACTTCTACCGGGCGAACACCCTGGAGATCGTCGACGGCAAGCTCACCGGACGTGTCATCGGTCAGGTCGTCGACCGGGACGTCAAGGCCGAGAGCCTCAAGGAGTTCGCCTGGTCCAACGGCATCGCCCTGAACCAGACCGTGGCCGTCGGTGACGGAGCGAACGACATCGCCATGCTCTCGGTCGCGGGCCTGGGCATCGCCTTCATCGCCAAGCCCGCTCTCCGTGAGGTCGCGGATGCGACCGTCAACCACCCCTTCCTCGACGAGGTGCTGTTCATGCTCGGCATCTCCCGCGAGGAGATCGACTCCGCCGACCTCGAGGACGGGACCTACCGGCGGGTCCCGCTCGAACCGAGGTGACCACAACGGACACCGGAACAACCACCGGGCTGATCCGCCGCGCGCACGCCCGGTTGCGCGAGGCCCTGCAGGCCGACCGCGACGGTGAGAACCCTGACGATCCCGCCACGGTGCAGGCCATGCCGCTGGTGATGGAGTTCCCCCGCGATCCGGTGCCGGACCGAAGGGCACTGCTGGAGGCCGCAGCGACCGCGTGCGTCGCAGTGTGCCTCGATCCTCGGGCAGGGGAGGACTCCCTCTTCGCTGACGCCCTGGGCCGCTGGTACGGTGCCCGTATCCGCAAGATCGCGCGTCGGGCCCGCAACCGGAGATGGCGGGACGTCCAGGCGCTGCCCGGGGTCACCGTCCGCGTCCACGGTGCCTCCGTGCGCGCCTTCACCCCGTGCCCGGTGGCCGGGACGCCGGAGGCGGTGAACAAGCTGCAGATCCAGGGTGCCGACCTGCCTCCGGACCCGTCCTACCGGGACACCCCCGAGTCCGTGCTGGCCGCTGACGGCGCGCCGGTGATCTACGTCGACGCATCCCTGGGGATGACGGTGGGGAAGGCCGCTGCGCAGGTCTCGCACGGATCGATGCTGCTCGCCGGCGCGATGGATGAGGACGCCGCGCTCGCGTGGGCGATGCGTGGATTCCCGCTGCATGTCTGTGAGGTGGACGCAGCACGCTTCGCCGAGGTCCGGGCGACGGCGGAGGGGAGGATAGCCGGCGCCACCGCACCGGGGGCCGCGGTCGTGCAGGACGCGGGGTACACCGAGATCGCGCCCGGTTCCTTCACGGTCGTCGCCCTCACCCGCTGACCCCGGGTCAGCCCCTCGAGGTCGGGGCCCCGCAGGTTCAGGTTCCGCAGGTCCGGCCCCGCGACTCCAGTTGCGCGGTGTCAGCCGCGGGCGCGCAGTTCGTGGCGCAGGATCTTGCCGGTCGCCGACTTCGGCACCTCGGCGATGAACTCCAGCGCCCGGATCCTCCCCCGGGGCTCCACACGCCCGTTGACGGCGTCCTCTATGGCGGAGGCGACATCGTCGGCGGATCGGGTGTCGTCCGGCGTGAGCGTCCGGCGTACCACGTAGGCCTTCGGGATCTCCTCACCGGAGACCGTGTCCTTCACTCCCACGACCGCAGCGTCCGCCACATCGGGCAGCGCGAGCAGCAGGGACTCAAGCTCTGCGGGGGAGACCAGGTGGCCCTGGTAGCTGATGAGATCCCTGAGCCGGTCGACGATGTACACGTCACCGCGGGAATCCTGCCGGGCGAGGTCGCCGGTGCGCAGCCAGCCGTCCCCCGGCAGTGCCTCGGCGGTGGCCCTGTCGTCATCGAGGTAGCCCGCCATGACCTGGGGTCCGCGGACCCACAGCTCACCGTCGACGCTGACCCCCTCGGTCGGCACCGGGATCTCCGTGAGCGTCCCCGGGTCGACGATCTTGTGCGTCGTGCCGGCGACCGGGCGCCCGACGGAACCGCGGGAGAGGTCGTCATCGAGGTTCATGTGGGTCACCGGGCCCGCCTCGGTGAGTCCGTAACCCTGGTACACGCGGATACCCAGGCGCTGCTCCACCGCACGGGCGAGACCATCGGCCAGCGGGGCGGCGCCGCTGAACACACCCCGCAGTGACGAGAGGTCATGCTCGGCGACCGCCGGGTGCTTCGCCAGGGCCACGGCCACCGGCGGGGCGATGAAGGTGAAGGTGACCGCGTGCTCTTCGTGGGCGGTGAGGAAACTCTCCAACTGGAACCGCGGCGAGGTCAGTAGCCGGGCCCGCAGCCGCATCGCCGCGTTGGCGAGCACGGTGAGACCGTAGATGTGGAAGAAGGGCAGGACGCCGAAGATCGTGTCGTCCCGGGTGACGACCCCGGCGG
The DNA here is from genome assembly GCF_902782855.1 of uncultured Corynebacterium sp. Lineage (GTDB taxonomy): Bacteria > Actinomycetota > Actinomycetes > Mycobacteriales > Mycobacteriaceae > Corynebacterium. The sequence goes on along the minus strand of NZ_CACZOO010000263.1, from coordinate 19,353 downwards.
TCTCGATCTGCGCGATATTCGCAACCAGGTTCGCGTGGGTGAGTTTCACACCCCTGGGCCGCCCGGTGGTGCCCGACGAGTAGGGCAGGGCCGCCAGCTGGGTGGCGGGGTCGAAGGTGACCTCAGGGGGCGTGTTGCGCTCAGCGTACATCTGCTTGAGTCCGCGGGAGGCGTCGAGGTGGACCACCCGGTCGGACGGCAGGCCGGCCAGTTTCGCCGCCTCCGCGCCACCGTCACCGAAACCGGCGAGGGTGAGCAGCAACGTGGCCTGCGAGTCCCGGAGCTGGTGGGCGACGGTTTCCGGTGCCGCCCACAGGGCGACAGGGGTGAGTACCGCGCCGAGCCGCCACACGGCGTGCGCGGCGACGAGAAAAGCCTCGGAGTTCGGGCAGTGCAGAGCGACGACGTCACCGGTGCGGATCCCGGAGCGGGAGAGCCAGCCGGCCGCGGCATCCACGTGACTGCGCAGTGTGGCGAAGGTGGACTCGGTGCCGTCCGCCAGATCGACCACTGCGACGCGGTCCTCATCCTCCGGGGCGAGAGTGCCGTAGATGTAGTCGTAGAGTCCCACCGGGGGCACGGTGAAGTCGCTCTGGTCACTGGACACGGGCATGCGGATACTCCTGTGGACATTTCGACGCTGCAATAACTACATCGGCAATCCTACCCGGTGGTGGAGATCACGCGCGCAGACGTCGCAGAGCGGCGCGGACCTTACCCCCGTCGGTGGTCGTCCAGAACGGCGGCATCGAGGACCGGAAGAAAGAGCCGTAGCGCTTCGTCGCGATCCTCGAGTCGAGTACCGCGACGACCCCGCGGTCGTCGACGCTGCGCAGCAGACGCCCGGCACCCTGCGCCATGAGCAGCGCGGCGTGGGTGGCGGACACCTCCATGAACCCGTTACGTCCGGCCTGGTCAGCTGCCTCCTTGCGGGCCTGCATCAGCGGATCGTCGGGGCGGGGGAAGGGAATCCGGTCCATCACCACCAGCGACAGTGACTGCCCCGGCACATCCACCCCCTGCCAGAGTCCGAGGGTCCCGAACAGGCACGTCTCCGGCTCCGCCCGGAAGCGGTCGATAAGGGAGCCGAGCGTGTCCTCACCCTGCAGCATGATGTCGTAGGGCACCAGGGTCCGCATCTCCGCGGCGGCGGCCTCGGCGGCACGCCGGGAGGAGAACAGTCCGAGGGTACGGCCGCCGGCGGCGTTGATGAGCTGGGCCAACTCATCCATCGTCGGCGGGGCCGCGGCATCACGGCCCGGCGGATCGAGGTGGCGGGCCATGTAGAGGATGCCGTGGGTGCCGGCGTCGAAGGGGGTGCCGACGTCCAGGGTGGTGCACTTCGACGCGGACAGTCCCCAGGACGCCAGCATCGCGGTGAACCGGCCACCCAGGGCCAGAGTCGCGGAGGTGAGGACGACGGTGGAGTCGCCGAACAACCGGGTACGGAGCAGGTCGGCGACACTCAGCGGGGCGACGCGTACCGCCCGGCGGTGACGTTCTCCCCCGAGCCAGACGACGTCCTCGCCGAAGACTCCGGAGTTGCCGGGGGAGGCGGAGGCGGCCGGGGCGTCGGAGGTGCGGCGGGCCCCGTCCCCGTCGAGGGTGCACTCGTCGAGAATCCGCACCACCGTGTCATGGATCTCCTCACACGACGAGACACAGTGGTGCAGTTCGGCGGCCTTCTCGGCGTCCTTAGCGCTCTCCGCTCCGGTCGGCCCGGTGCCCTGGAGCTTCGAGCGCAGCCCCCACAGTGCGTCACGCAGGGCGATGAGCGGCTCCCGGAGCGGCTCGGGGACGGTGAGCCAGCGTCCCTCCGGGGCGGTGCCCGCAGTGACCGCTGCCTCGATCTCGGCGGTCCAGGTGTCCGTGGCCGCCTCCAGGGCGTCCGAGCACCCGTCAGGGCCGACCTTGGCGCAGCGTCGGGCCAGCACCGCCAGTGATGCGGCGGTGAGTTCCGCGGTCGCCACCGAGGTGATCCGTGCCGCCAGTTCATGGGCCTCGTCGATGACCGCCACATCGTGCATCGGAAGTACGGAGCTGTCCGCCATCGCATCGATCGCCAGCAGGGCGTGGTTGGTGACCACCACGTCGGCTTCGGCGGCCTCGGCGCGGGCGGCCTCGGCGAAGCACTGCTCGCCGAAGGGGCAGCGGGAGGCGCCGACGCACTCCCGGCTGGTGACGCTGACCTGTCGCCAGGCCTGGTCGGAGACGCCACGGGGCAGTGAGTCCCGGTCCCCGGTGCCCTCACCGGTCGCCAGGATCTCCTGCGCCCAGTCCCGCAGCCGGGTGACCTGGGCGCCGGTGCGGGTCAGCTCCGCTTCGTCGAGCAGGGCGTCCTCCCCGTCAGGCCCGGAGGAGGACGCCCCGCCGCCGGTGCGGTGCAGGCAGAGGTAGTTGTTGCGGCCCTTGAGGATGGCGAAGCTCGGACGCCGTCCCAGTTTCGGGGCCAGGGCGTCGACCACCCGGGGAAGATCCCGGTCGACGAGCTGTCGCTGCAGTGCGATGGTGGCGGTGGAGACGACGACACGGCGTCCCGAATCGACTGCGTGGGCCAGCGACGGCACCAGATACGCCAGGGACTTGCCGGTGCCGGTGCCGGCCTGGACGGCGAGATGATGCTCCGTCGCGATGGCGTCGGCGACGGCGGCCGCCATCCGCCGCTGCCCGTCACGCCGCGTGCCGCCGAGTGTCTCGACGGTGTGGTCCAGCAGCTCGAGCGGGGTGGGGGAGTCGGCGGAGGTGGAGGTGCCGCTCACAGGCCGGTGAATCTCACGGACAGTGCCGGCTCGTCCCGGGACAGGGCCAGGCCCTCCCACGGCAGTGACACCAGTTGCCTGGCCAGGTGCTCCCGCGAGTCGTCGAGGCTCGGCAGATCGGCGACCGGCTCACCGTCCCTGATCAACGGCACGGTGAGCTGCACCGCCGTGAGGACGCCGCCGAGGTCCGGGGCGTCCGCGTCGATCGACCAGGCGACCTCCTCGACGGCGGTGCCGGTGGAACGGCAGGCGCGCAGGGCCTGCTTCGCCCCACCGTGGCTGACCTTGCCGCGGCTGCGCTTGTGGACGTGGTTGCCGTCGACCTCGACGAGCTTGTACACCAGACCGGCCGTCGGTGCACCGGAACCGGTGACGACCGAGGTGCCGGCACCGTAGGTGTCCACCGGTTCGCTGCTCAGCGACGCGATGGCGAACTCATCCAGGTCGGAGGAGACGCAGATCTTCGTGTCGTAGGCGCCGAGGGAGTCGAGCTGCTCGCGGACCTGTCGGGCGAGCACGCCCAGGTCACCGGAGTCGATACGTACCCCGCCGAGGCCGGTGCCGGCGACCTCGACGGCGTTCGCCACACCCTGGCGGATGTCGTAGGTGTCGACCAGCAGAGTGGTGCCGACCCCCTGGGCCTCGATCTGGGCGCGGAAGGCGGCCTTCTCGTCGGGGTGGCCGTCGGCGTCGGTGTGCAGCAACGTCCAGGCATGGGCGCTGGTACCGCCGACGGGGACACCGTAGCGGGCCGCAGCCTCCAGATTGGAGGTGGAGACGAAGCCTGCGAGGTAGGCGGCGCGGGCGGCGGAGACCGCGGCGACCTCGTGGGTGCGGCGGGAACCCATCTCGATGATCGGACGGCCCTCGGCGGCGGTGACCATGCGGGCTGCGGCGGAGGCGACGGCGGAGTCGAAGTTGAGGATCGACAGGAGCACCGTCTCCAGCACGACGCACTCGGCGAAGGTGCCGCGCACGGTGAGGATCGGGGAGTGGGGGAAGTAGAGTTCGCCCTCGCGGTAGCCGTCGATCTGTCCGGAGAAGCGGTAGTTCTCCAGGTAGTTGCGGGTGCGTCCGTCCAGGAAGGGGAGCCCGTCGAGCTGCTCGGCGGTGAAGTGGAAGTTCTGGACGGCCTCGATGGCACGGGCGGTACCGGCGACAACGCCGTAGCGGCGCTCATTGGGCAGTCGACGGGTGAAGACCTCGAAGGCGCACCGGCGGTGGGCGGTGCCGTCGGCCAGGGCGGCCTGCAGCATCGTCAGTTCGTACATGTCGGTGAGCAGGGCGGTGGAGGACGCGCCGGAGCGGCTGCCGGTGGGGGTGGTGGATGCGGTCACACCGTCACATAGTAGTGATGCCCGTTGCCGTCGCGGTGACCACCGGTAGTCTGGGGGGTATGACTTCTCCCGCCGCCCCGGTCGCCACACCCGTGGCAGAGCAACTGCCGGACACGCTGACCCGGGCTGACCTGCCCTGGCTGTGCATCTGCTGGGATGATCCGGTCAACCTCATGAGCTATGTCACCTATGTTTTCCAGACGGTGCTCGGCTACTCCCGTAAGCGGGCCACCGAACTGATGATGGAGGTCCACACCGCGGGGAAAGCCGTCGTGAGTTCCGGTGACCGCGACAAGGTGGAGGCGGACGTGAAGAAACTGCAGACCGCCGGCCTGTGGGCGACCATGCAGCGCAGTGAAGGATGATCTCGTGATCCCGTGGACGAAGAAGAGGGGCCTGGTCCGTGGCACCCGCTACCAGACCCGCCTCGAACCGCTGGAACGGGAGATGCTCGGCGATTCCGCCGTCACCGTCTCCGAGGCCCTCATGGGCCGCGCCAGGTCCGCACCCAAGGACGAGCTCGCGGAGATGACCGGCCTGGCCTCCGGCCACGCGGACGCGCCGAAGGACCCGGCCCTGGCACGTCTGCTGCCCTCGTTCTTCCGCGACGGTGCCGAGGAGGTCGAGGGGGAGGCGGCCGTCACCCGGCAGTTCACCGAGACCGACATCATCAAGGCGAAGCTGCTCAACCTGCGGATCCTCATCGACGCACTGGGCCCGGACGGATCAGTGGGCGTCAGCCTCGCCCCCGAGCAGGCCCGTCCCTGGCTCAACGCCGTGGCGGACATCCGCACCTACCACTCCGCCCAGCTGGACGTGTACCGCGTGGAACACGGGGAGACCTCGCAGGAGGTGGAGAACGCGGCCAACTACCTCGACTGGCTCGGTTACCACCAGGACACGCTCCTCACCGCCATGATGGGGACGCTCGACCTCCCCGACGGCTTCGACGAGTGACGGGGGAGTAGTCGCCGTGGCTGCCGTGTCCAGTTACTTCGGGGCGGTTCCGGGCCAGGTCAACGGCCTGGTGGACGTCCCCGGCATCGCCGTCGGCCATGCCCCGGCCCGCGACGGGTCCGGTGCACCGGTGTCCTCGGGCGTCACCGTGGTGGCGTGCCCTGCCGGGGCCGTCGGCGCGGTCGACGTCCGCGGCGGCGGCCCGGGCACACGGGAGACCGACCTGCTGAAACCTTCGAACTCGATGCAGGTCGTCCATGCCGTCGCCCTGTGCGGTGGCTCCGCCTTCGGTCTGGACGCCGCAGGTGGGGTCATGGCCGGGCTGGAGACCCGGGGGATCGGTTTCCCCGTTTTCGGCGACGCCGTGCCGGACGGCCCGATCGTCCCCATCGTCCCGGCCGCCGTGATCTTCGACCTGCCTGTCGGCTCGCCCGGGGAGCGGCCGGGGCCGGAGTGCGGACGCGAGGCTCTGGACGCCGCACTGGACTCCCTCCACGAGCTGCCCGGGGTGACCGGTCCGGCCGTCAACGGCTGCGTCGGCGCCGGGCGTGCCGCCACCGCCGGGGCGCTCAAGGGCGGCTTCGGTCAGGCCAGCGCGGTCCTTCCTGCCGGGGCCACCGTGGCCGTCGGTCTGGTGGCCAACCCGGTCGGCTCGGTGGTGGATCCCTCGACCGGGTGGCCCTGGGGCCTCGGTGCCGAGCTGGACTGTGAGGGAGTCGGGGAGTTCGACCGGTACTGGGGCGGACTGCCAGACCCGGACGACGGCGGGCTGGAGGCACTGCTCGCCCGCGGGCTCGGCGGGACGAAACTGCCGGCGTCCTCCCTGAACACGGTGATCGGCGTCGTCGCCACGGACGCCCCGGTCACGAAGGCCCAGGCCGAACGGTTGGCCATGGCCGCCCATGACGGGCTGGCCCGGGCGGTGCGTCCTTCCCACCTCCCGATGGACGGCGACACCTTCTTCGCCCTGTCCACCGCTGGCGGTGAGAACGGCGGGGAAACCGGTGCCGGTGTGTCCGGCGAGGAACTCGCGCTGCTCGCCACCGTGGCCGCTGACTGCGCGGAACGGGCCGTGGTGCACGCGGTGCTGGCGGCGTCCTCCATGTACGGGGTGCCGTCCTGGACGGAGCTGATGTCATGACCACCCCGCACACCCCGGCGACGACGGGGGAGAGGTCACCGGCGACCTTCCGCCGCAGCCGCACCGGGAAGGCGCTGATCACCTCCGGCTCGTTCCTGGTGCTGATCTGGGTTCTGATGGCGGTCAACGCCCTGTCGAACTACCGGCTCACCGGCTACGGGGTCGGGCCCCGGGAGATCGAGGGGCTGCGCGGCATTCTCGTCGCCCCGTTCCTCCACGTGGACGTCAACCATCTGTTGGCGAACACGCCGGCCTGCGCGGTGCTGGTCTTCCTCATCGCCCTGTCCGGGCAGAAGGCGGTGTGGGTTTCCTCGGTGTGCACGGTGGTCGTCGGCGGGGTGGGGATCTGGCTCACCGGCCCGGAGAACTCGGTGCATGTCGGTGCCTCCATCCTCATCTACGGCTGGGTCGCCTTCCTGGTGCTGCGCGGGTTCTTCGCGCGGTCGGTGTGGCAGATCGTGCTCGGCACGGTCGTGGCGCTGGTCTACTCCGGCCTGTTCTGGGGCCTGTTCCCGGGCGATCCCGGGGTGAGCTGGCAGGGGCACCTCTTCGGCGCGGTCGGCGGCGGTGTCGCGGCCTTCCTCGCCGGCCGGCGGTCGGGGCGGCAGACGGGGCAGGAGCGCGCCGACTAGGATCGGAGGCCATGGCAGGACACACGGCAGGTAGCTTCGACAATTCACCCATCGGCGTCTTTGACTCCGGGGTCGGGGGTCTCACCGTCGCCCGCGCGATCGTCGACCAGCTGCCCGATGAGTCGATGATCTACATCGGTGACACCGCCAACGCCCCCTACGGTGACAAATCCCTGGCGGTCGTCCGCGAACTGGCCACCGCCATCGCCGACGACCTCGTCGAGCGGGGCTGCAAGATGATCGTCGTGGCCTGCAACACCGCGTCCGCCGCCTTCCTGCGCGACGCCCGTGAACGTTATCCGGTCCCCGTCATCGAGGTGATCCTCCCGGCGGTGCGCCGGGCCGTGTCCGCCACCCGCAACGGCCGGGTCGGCGTCATCGGCACCCACGCCACCATCACCTCCGGGGCGTACCAGGACCTCTTCCGCGCCAACCCGAGCATCGAGGTCTTCGCGCAGGCCTGCCCCCAGTTCGTCCCCTTCGTCGAACGAGGCATCACCACCGGACGCCAGATTCTCGGTCTCGCCGAGGCGTACCTGGAACCGTTGAAGGACGAGGGGATCGACACCCTCGTGCTCGGCTGCACGCACTATCCGCTGCTCACCGGCGTCCTGCAGCTGGTGATGGGTGACGACGTCACACTGGTGAACTCCGCCGAGGAGACGATGAAGACCGTCTACCGCACCCTCAACGAGGGCGGGATCCTGGCCGACCGTGGTTCGGGTGATCAGGCCGGTGCACAGCCGGTGCACACCTTCGAGTCCACCGGTGACCCGCAGCGGTTCGCACACCTCGCCAGCCGGTTCCTGGGACCGCAGGTCACCAGCGTGAGTCAGATCCCCGAGATCCTGCGGTGAGTTACCCCCGAGACGTACGTCGCGCAGTCTTGATGTTCATCAGATCGGTTCTACGGTGATACCTCCAGAAGCGACTGTTCAGGTGGTTGAGCGTGTCGGTCCCCTGACCTGCGGTAACACGTGTGACAGGATCAACGCCCATGACCGGTGACCGCGAGGATCTCCGAACTGGAACGCCAGCTGGGGATGAATCCCCGCAACTCCTCGAAGCCACCGTCAAGTGAGGGGCTTACCAAACCCGCGACGAGGCCGAGGTCGCTGCGCAAGAAGACCGGACGTAAACCCGGCGGGCAGGCCACCGCGGTGCGCCCCTGGCCCGGTCACCGACCCCGGATGTGGTGGTCACCCACGCCCCGGAGGTCTGCGCCGACTGCGGGGCCGGACTGACCGAACAGCGGGACTCCTCCACGACCGTCCGGCAGGTGTCCGAGCTGCCGGAGATCCACGCCGAGATCACCGAACACCGCCCTGACGACCAGGGCCTGCACGTGTGGGTGTGTGACCCGCCCCGACACTCCGGCAGGGGTCAATGCCGACGGTGCAGTACGGGCCCAGGGCCAAAGCGGCGATGGCGAATCTGACCTGCGGACAGTTCGTGTCGGTGGCCCGCACCGCCGAACTGCTCACCGACATGCTCGGGGTAGCGGTGCCCACTGGATCAGTCGCCGCAGCGCAGACTCCAGCCTCTGGCGGTCTGGACTCGGTGATCGACACCATCGTCGCCGGGATCGCTGCAGCCGAGGTGGTGCACGCCGATGAGACTGGCCTGCGGGTCGCAGATTCACTGCACTGGGGGCACAGTCTGTCCACCGACACGCTGAGCCTTCTGAACGTGCACCCCAAACGAGGGCGGGGAGCCTTCGATGAGGCGGGGGTGATCCCGGGGCTGTCGGGAACCCTGGTCCATGACGCAGAATCGGCCGCGGGCACCGTACTTCTGTTACGAGGGTGTGTCCCACCAGTTGTGCACCGCGCATGTGCACCGGGGGTTGACCGCGGTGACCGACTACTACGAGAAGGCCACCGGACACCGGCCCTGGAGGCCCTGCATGTTCTGCTGTGCGGCTGGCTCATCCCGGACGCCTGTAGGAGGGCGGCAACTCCAGCCATGAGCCTAGGGTAAGTCCGGTCGCCGCATGGATGGCGACCTGTGGGACAATGCCTGTCATGGAGATGACGATTCTGGGATGTTCGGGCAGCCTCGCTGGCCCCGACAACGCCGCGTCGGGCTATCTGCTGCGCATGTCGGACGGACAGCGCATCCTCATGGACATCGGTCCCGGCGTCCTCGCCCGGTTGCAGGTGCACGACCGCCCCGGCGACGTGCACATGGTGTTCTCCCACCTGCACCCAGACCACTGCCTCGACTTCCCCTCGCTGGCCGTGTGGCACCGGTACCATCCGACAGATGCCGCGACACGGAGGCACACCCTCATCGGACCGTCGATCGCCCCGGTGCACCTGGGGCGTGCCTCGGCAGACACCCTCGAGGAGGTCGATGACTTCAGCGACATCTTCGACATGGTCACCTGGGGGGCGCCGACCGGCGGGCCGGTCGTCTTCCCCGACCCGGCCTACCCTGAACACCGCATCGGCACGACGCGCCTCTACGCCGCCCCGGCGGTCCACCCGACCGAGTCCTACCTGATGCGGATCGAGGACGTCGACGGTTCCTCGCTGGTCTACTCCGGAGACACCGCCGCCACCCCGCATCTCGCGGCGGTCGCCCACCGCGCCGACGTACTCCTGTGTGAGGCCACCTGGGGTGAACGTGACAACGGCAACAATCCACCGCAGATGCACCTGTCCGGTGAAGAAGCGGGCCAGGCCGCCGCACTGGCCGGGGTGGGACGCCTGGTGCTGACACACATCCCGCCCTGGGGTGACCCCGAGGGCGCGGTGCGTGGGGCACGACGCTTCTACACCGGTCCGGTCGATGTCGCCGCGCCCGACATGGTGGTCGTCCCGGGCCAGTGACGGGACGCCGGGGGACGCCCGGTGGCCGACCGGTAGGCTGTCCGGCATGACTTCTGATCTGCAGCGTGACTTCACCCGCTTCGACGGCCGCGCCGTCAACGAGATGCGACCGGTCCGCATCACCCGCGGCTTCACCACCAACCCGGCCGGTTCCGTGCTGGTCGAGTTCGGGAACACCCGCGTGATGTGCACCGCCAGCGTGTCGGTCGGCGTGCCGCGGTTCAAGCGGGACTCCGGCGAAGGCTGGCTCACCGCCGAGTACGCCATGCTGCCCTCGGCCACCGCCGAGCGGATGCCGCGGGAGTCCCTCAAGGGCAAGGTCAAGGGCCGAACCCACGAGATCTCCCGCCTCATCGGCCGTTCCCTTCGCGCTGCGGTGGACCTGAGGGCCCTCGGCGAGAACACCGTGAACATCGACTGTGACGTGCTCCAGGCCGACGGCGGTACCCGGACCGCGTCAATCACCGGAGCCTACGTCGCCCTCGCCGACGCCCTGGCGGTGCTCGGGGAGCGCGGTGTGGTCCCCGGCCGGCCACTGCTCGACCCGGTGGCAGCGGTGTCCGTCGGCGTCATCGACGGCGTGCCCTGCCTCGACCTGCCGTACCCGGAGGACAGTCGGGCGGATGTCGACATGAACGTCGTCATGACCGCCGGGGGCAGGTTCGTCGAGATCCAGGGCACCGGCGAGCACGCCGAGTTCTCCCGCAGCGAGCTCAATGAACTCCTCGACCTGGCCGAGGGCGGCCTCTACGACCTGGTGGACCTGCAGCGTGCCGCGCTCGACGCCGAGCTCGGCGAGGCCGTCACCCTGGGGGAGTGGAAGTAGATGGCCGTGCAGGTGCTGGTGGCGTCCCGCAACCTCAAGAAACTCGGTGAGCTGGAGCGGGTCCTCGCCGCCGCGGGGGTCCGGGGCATCGGACTGCTCACCCTGCGTGATGTGCCGGAGTACCCGGAGACCCCGGAAACCGGGGCATCTTTCGAGGACAATGCGCTGATCAAGGCGCGCGACGGTGTCCGGTACACCGGCCTTCCGACCATCGCCGACGATTCCGGGTTGTGTGTCGACGCACTCAACGGCATGCCCGGCGTCCTGTCAGCACGCTGGTCAGGAGGGAGGAACTCGCCGGTGCTCTCCCTCCATGACGATGTGGACGCCGCGAACAACGCCCTGCTCCTCGCCCAGACCTCCGAGGTCCCCGACGGGCGGCGTGGCGCCGGTTTCGTGTCTGCGTGCGCACTCGTACTGCCGGAGTCCGTGGCCGCCGCCCTCGGCGGGGCCGCCGAGGCGACGGTGCGCGGCACCTGGCGTGGCACCCTGCTGCGCGCGCCGCAGGGGGAGAACGGCTTCGGTTACGATCCGCTGTTCCAGCCCGACGAGACGCCCGGCAGGTCCAGTGCCGAGCTCGCCCCGGCGGAGAAGGACGCGCTGTCGCACCGTGGGCGCGCGCTGGCTCAGCTGGTGCCGATGCTGCGTGCTCTCGCTACAGTGGGGGCCTGATCCCCTTCCCCCAGTAAGAGAGGAACCGGTGACGCCGTGAGTGTGTCCGGTAGTCCGTCCCAGATCGTGAAGGATGCGGTGGCCGACGGCGGCACCGCGGACCTGAGTTGGCAGGTGGACCTTTACAAGGACCTGCACCGGTACCCGGAGCTCTCCGGTGCGGAACGGGAGACCGCCGCGCGGATCACCGCCGAACTGCTCCGCTTCCCCGACTGGGATGTCACCACCGGCATCGGCGGTTACGGCATCACCGCGGTACTGCGCAACGGCGAGGGGCCCACGGTGCTCTACCGGGCGGACTTCGACGGCTTGCCGGTCGCCGAAGCCACCGACGTGCCCTACGCCTCGACCCATTCACAGCTCGACGCGCACGGTCAGCAGGTGCCGACGATGCACGCCTGCGGGCATGACGCGCACACAGTGACCGCCCTGGGCGCCATGACGGTGCTCGACGCCACCCGAGGATCCTGGTCAGGTACGGTCATCACGGTCTTCCAGCCGGCTGAGGAGGCGGCGATCGGAGCCCACGGGATGGTCACCGACGGACTGTGCGACATCGTTCCGCGACCGGACGTGTGCCTGGACCAGCATGTGCTTCCCGGGCCGTGCGGGACGGTGTACTGTTCGCCGGGGCCGATGACGACCAGCTCCACCACCATCGAGATCACCCTGTTCGGGCGCGGCGCGCACGCCTCGATGCCGCACCGTGCGGTGGACCCGGTGGTGCTCACCGCCGCCGTGGTGATGAAGTTGCAGACGATCATCTCCCGCGAGCTGCCGCCGGGGGAGTTCGGTGTGGTGACGGTGGCGTCCATCGAAGCGGGCAAGGCGAACAACGTCATCCCCGACTCGGCGAAGATCGCTCTGAGCTGCCGTTTCTACGAGGAGCGGTGGCGGTTGAAGGCGGTTGACTCCATCAAACGCATCGTGCGGGCGGAGGCCCTCGCGGCCGGCTGCGAGCGGGAGCCGGAGTTCCGGTTCGTCGGCCTGCTCGCCGCGACGGACAATGATGCGGGGGTCTTCGAGGTGGTGCGTCCGCACTTCGACGCGCACTTCGGGGAGGATTCACACGACATGGAGCCGTGGACGGCGTCCGAGGACTTCCCGGTGATCCCGACCGCCTTCAGCTGCCCCTACCTGTTCTGGACGGTGGGGATCACGCCGCGTCGGCAGTGGTCGCGCGCGGAGGCGGCGGGACGGCTCGACATCGACATCCCCTCGAACCACAGTCCGGGGTTCCTGCCGGACCTGGCGTCCCTGCCGGTGACGACGCAGTCCGCGGCGGTGGCGGTGCTGGCGTGCCTGGACCACCCGTGGAGTGACCCGGACGCGGTCGACGACGAGTGGGCGGCGGCGGACTGGGCGGGGGAGCCGACAGCGGTCCCGCAGGTCAGTTGATCAGAGGTCGAAGGTCTCGCGGACCTCGTCGCGACGGCGGCGCTCCAGCACGAACGACAGTGCGGGGATCACACCGGCGAGGATCGTGGTGACCCATTTCCCCGGCGCCCACCGTGCCTTGACACCGAGGTCGAGGCAGGTCAGGCAGTAGACCATGAAGATCCAGCCGTGGCCGATGGCGACGAACTTGAACCAGCCCGGCGTATCGATGTCCGCGATGTTGAAGACGATGTACTGAAGGATCATGTCGAGACACAGCCACAGCAGCATGACACCGGTGATGTACGCCATGACCGAGTAGCGTGTCAGCGCTCCCCGGACCCGACGCCTGCGCTCGGGAGTGACGGTCACGGTGGTGGGACGGTGCGTGGGGCTGGCCGGGGTGGACATGGTGTTCAGGGGATCCTGTTCTCGTCGGTGGAGGTGCTGCGTGCTTCCCGTGCGCGGCGTCTGCGGTCATCGGTGAAGATGTCCGCAGCGTCGTCGGAACACTGGCGTGACGGACGCTGTGGCAGGGCGTCCGTGGAAATCTCAGTCGCCTGGTCAGGGTCCAGCGACTTCGGGGCGGCCGGCGCCTCGTCACCGTTGGCCCGGTCCCGCTCGTACTCCATGTACTTACGGTAGGCGACGATGAAGAACAGTCCGAAGAGGGGCCACTGCAGGGCGTAGCCGAGGTTCTGGAAGGTGCCGTCACTGTCGTGCCAGCGGTCCCACTGCCACCAGGCGAGGCACAGGGTGGCGATCACTGCGGCGCCGAGAAAGAACCACTGCACGATGCGGACACGCAGCGGAAAAGGGCTCTTCTGGGCTTCCCGGGACACGCCCCCCACCGTACCCGTGACGACGGTCGGGGTCGAAACCCGGCCATCGGGTAGTGACCGCCACCACAGGTCGGGTTCGACGGGTCGCGTCAGCATCGGGGGAAATGCGTTGCTACGATGACCCCTGCGCGCGTGAGAGCGCGCAGGCGCCCGTGGCGGAATTGGCAGACGCGCCAGGTTTAGGTCCTGGTGTCTACGGACGTGGGAGTTCAAGTCTCCCCGGGCGCACCGGTCACCGGTCCACGCAGGTGCGGTTCCTACAGCACATCCTTGATGATCCGGGCGACATGCCCGGTGGCCTTGACGTTGTACTTGGCCATGGCGATCTTCCCCTCCGCGTCGACGAGGAAGGTCGAGCGGATGACGCCCTGTACGACCCGCCCGTAGTTCTTCTTCTCACCGAAGGCGCCGTAGGCGGTCAGCGTCTCCTTCTCCGGGTCGGAGAGCAGCGGGAAGGTGAGGTCGTGGTTCGCCCGGAACTTCGCGAGCTTCTCCGGCGTGTCGGGGGAGATGCCCACGACATCGATCGCGGCGTCATTGAGCTGGGCCAGTGAATCGCGGAAGTCGCAGGCCTCGGTGGTGCAACCGGGGGTGTCCGCTTTCGGGTAGAAGTAGACGACGACGCTGCGTCCGCGGAAGTCGGACAGGCTCACGGAGCTGCCGTGATCGTCGGTGAGGGTGAAGTCGGGGGCCGTGTCGCCCACGGCGAGTCGGTTCTCAGTCATGCAGGCCAGCATACGTCCGCCACCTTTGGCCGGGGGTTCACCTGCGCAGTCGGGGGATGACACCGTACAATGGCGGAGCGGTACCGATAGTTTCCCTTCCTTTTCCACTCACGAGGAGATCTTCCGTGGCACGTAGCACCGACGCCATCCAGCGCGACATTGAGCGCACCCGTGACCAGCTCTCCGACACCCTCGAACAGCTCAGCTCCAGGGTCGCCCCGTCCGCTCTCGCCGACGAGGCCAGGGGCAAGGTGCGGTCCGCACTGTCCGACCCGAAGGTCCAGCTGGTCCTCGGGGGCGTCGCTGCCGGAGTGGTCCTCCTCGTCGCCCTGTCGGTCAACGGCAGGCGCAAGGAGAAGAAGCAGGTCAGGGAGATCCAGCGTCTCCTCGCCAACGCCCGCTAGGTGACACCCGGCGGCCCGACGGCACTCCACGGCCCCGGCCGGTTCCGCGACGCAGCGGAACTGGTCGGGGTCGTCGGCGTCGCGGTCCTCGTCAGCTGGTGGTGCACGGAGGCCGGCATTCCCGCGTCCTGGATCTTCGGTTTCCTCGTCGTCTTCGGCCTCTACTCCCTGCTGCGTGACCGGACCATCGCCCCGCCCTCCTCGACGTTGCAGCCCGCACAGGTGCTCATCGCGATGGTGTGCACCACCCCTCTCCTGGAGCTCGACGGCGCGACGGTGCGTGGCTATCTGCTGCCCACCGCCCTGTCGGTGCTGGTCATGCTGTTGGTCAGCACCGTCGCCGGGCTGGTGCTGGCCAGGTTCGGACGCACCGACCCGGTCTCCGCGATGATCGCCACCCTGGCAGGAGGTGCCAGTGCGATGACGCTCATGGCGCGGGAACTGCACCTCGACGTGCGTTTCGTGGTGCTGACGCAGTACCTGAGGCTCACTCTCGTGGTGCTGACCCTGCCCGTGTTCGTCCATCTGCTCGGTGGGGGCGGTGGTGGCTCAGGTGGCGGTGACGACTGGTGGGAGCCGGATTTCCGTCCGGTGGTGGGCGCGGTCACGGTGTGGGCGGTGACGTGGGTCCTCGTCCGACTGACACGGCGTACCGTCACCGTTCCGGCACCGTACCTGCTGGTGCCGATCGCGGTGACCTGGATCTTCTCCGGGGCGGGGGTGTCCGCCGACTGGCTCACCCCGCACGGCGCGGTGCTCACCACCGCCTACGGAATCATCGGGGTCCAGGCGGGCGGCACGCTGACGATCGGGGCACTGCGTCAGCTCTCCCATGCCCTGCCGGTCATCCTCACCGCGGTGACGGTGATGGTGGCAGGTACCTTCGGGGCCGCCCTCCTCATCGCGCATTTCACCGACATCAGCAGGTTGGACGCCTATCTTGCGACTGTCCCCGGCGGAATCTACGCGGTACTGGCCTTCGCCCATGAGTCGGGTAGTTCCGCTGTGGTCACGGTGGGCCAGGTACTGCGGACACTGGTGATGATTGTCGTGGGGGCGTACCTGCCGGCCATCGTCAGGAGGCTGACAGGTCCACGACAGGGCGGGGCCGACGTCGGCTGATAGCGTCTAGAGACGTGATCGGAACTCTGTGGAACCTCCTCGTCCGGGCTGCCGGGACCGCTGTGGCCCTGTGGGTCGTGGTCAATGTCGTCGGTGGGGTCGGTGTGGTCACCCCGGCGTCCCCGCTAATCGGTGACGGGTCGAATGACCGGGTCATCGTCTACCTGCTGTCGGGTCTCGTCATCGTGCTGCTGAACATGACGGTCCGTCCGGTGCTGCACCTCATCGGTCTCCCGGTGAGCATCCTGACACTGGGGCTCTTCGCCCTGGTGATCAACGCGGTGGTGTTCCTGCTCGCGGCGACGGTGACCGAGTCCCTGGGAATGGGTCTGACGGTACAGACCTTCGCTGCGGCGTTCTGGGGCGCGATCCTCATGGCGGTGATGAACTGGTTCATCGGGCCACTGGTGGGGCTGCTGCAGACCCGGAGGTAGAGCGCCCCCGGGGGTCCCGGGGCCCGGAGGAGATGCCGGTGTGCGGCGGACGACCGGGACGGAGAAACCCCCGACCGGTGGTCCCGGTCGGGGGTGCTGGTGAAACTGTGGTGCGCCATCAGGGACTCGAACCCCGAACCCGCTGATTAAGAGTCAGCTGCTCTGCCAATTGAGCTAATGGCGCGTGCTCTGTGCAACGAGGTAGAACTATAGGGCACTGGCCTGCCATGCCACAAATACGCAGGTCAACGGAACAGTGCTCGGCTGACGGTGTGGCATCTGTCAGGTGGTGGGCAGTTGGTGTGCGGCGCCGGGGCCGGTGAATCGCACGCCCGGTAACGATTGGGACACAATTTCGCGAAGCGGTCGTTTCGGGTTCGTGGACGGGTGAGCGGTGGCTAGAGTTGATGGGCAGCGACGGCCGGGAGAGTTCCCACACAGAGTTCCCGCCGCGCCTACTGAACCCCTTCACCACACGACGAAAGTGATGTCTTACTCCCATGCAGTTCCTTCCGGGCCGTTCCCTACGGTCCTTGCGGTCCATCTTCGCTGCAGCCGGTGCGGTCGCCGTCCTGGCCTCCGCGGCCTGCACCATCGACAAGGATGACGACGCCACCGACAACGTCGCTTCGGAGACCACCTCCGCGTCGGACATCGACGGTGAACTGGCCGCGAACGTCAAGGACGACGCCACCGGAGTGAAGGTCGACACACCGGTCACCGTCACAGACGCCGACGGCATCGATTCGGTCTCCCTGACCGACGGTTACGGGACCGCGGTCGAGGGTGCGTTCAACGATGACAGGACCGAGTGGTCCTCCACCGGCAAGCTTGAGTACTCGAGCGCGTACACGCTGACGGCGAAGGCAGGTAAGGAGCAGCTCAACCAGAGTTTCACCAGCTTCAGCCCGAGTCTGATCACCGACGGCGCGATGGCTCCGCTCGACGGGTCCACCGTCGGCGTCGGTCAGACGATCTCGTTGCGTTTCGACGAGATCCCCTCCGACCGCAAGGCCATCGAGGACGCCATCACCGTGGAGACGGAGCCGAAGGTCGAGGGGGCGTTCTACTGGATCACCGCCCAGGAAGTCCGGTGGCGTCCGGAGAACTACTGGGCACCGGGGACCAGGGTCCACGTCACAGCTGACCTGTTCGGCAAGGACCTCGGTGACGGCATGTACGGTCAGCAGGACCGCGAGGCCGATTTCACCATCGGTGACGACCTGCGGGCCGAGGCCGACGACAACACCAAGCAGGTGGTCGTGAAGAAGAACGGTGAGGTCGTCAAGACGATGCCGACCTCGATGGGCATGCCGGGCCACGAGACCCCGGTCGGTGTCTACACCATCGGTGACCAGTACGACACCCTGATGATGGACTCGACCACCTACGGCCTGGCCCTGGACGCCGGCGGCTACCAGACCAACGTGTCCTATGCGACGCAGATGTCCTACTCCGGGATCTACCTCCACGCCGCCCCGTGGTCGCTGTGGGCGCAGGGGAACACGGACACCTCGCACGGCTGCCTGAACCTGTCGATGGCGGACGCCCAGTGGGTCTTCGAGAACTTCAAGCGTGGTGACATCGTCACCGTGAAGAACACCGGCGCGGAGACCCTCAACGGCTCAGACGGACTCGGCGACTGGAACATCCCCTGGTCCACCTGGTCCGCGGGGAATGCCGAGGGCTAGACCGCGGGGAACCGGTTCGCGGGGGCCGTCCGGTGGGGCGGGGTGGCCGGAGGAGGGTCAGGACACGTCCGGGGCGGGGGACCCCGGCGCGCCGGACGGCCGGAGATGGAATGTCCGGTCCACGTAGAACAGACGCGGTAGGGTGCCGTCCAGCATCTCCGGGGACGCGGTCACCTCGAGTACCTCCGCTGCCACCAGGGTCGCCGGGCCGACGGTGACGCGCCCCACCGGCCTGATGCGCAGTACCGCCGGTGCGCCCGGGAGCAGGGGCTCCCCGGTCGGGGCGGTGACCCATCCCTGGTCACCGGTGAAGTGCTGTCCGTCCCCGGCGGCGAACTCGCGGGCGATGTCGACCTGATCGGGTCCGAGGAAGTGCACCAGGCAGGTCTCGGCCCGGAGGATCCGGCCGGGTCGTCCGGTGGGCTTGGCCAGGGAGAAGGAGACGGCGAGCGGGTCGACGGCCAGGGAAGCGAGACTCGACACGATCAGTCCGACGGGTTCGCCGTCGACGGTGGCGGTGATCAGGACCACGCCGGCGGGGTGGTGTCGGAACACCGTGCGGAAGTCGGCGGCCCTCGTGTCGGCCCGTGTCGACCGCCACACCCGCGCGGTCAGGTTGTCCTGATCATCCTGCTCACTCTGCGAAACCATGGATGCCAGGATACGCTCCACTCACAGACGTTACTGAGGAAACTGAGTTTATGGAGGGTGGACAGGCCATGGCGTGGATCGTGCTGGTGGTGTCCGGACTGTTCGAGGCCGTCTGGGCGACGGCGCTGGGCAGGGTCACGGGATGGTGCGATGTACGGAGCATCGGTGTGTTCGTCGCGGGGCTGGCGATCTCGATGACAGGTCTTGCCTGGGCGATGCGTTCATTGCCCACAGGGACGTCCTACGCGGTGTGGGTCGGCATCGGCGCCGTCGCCACTGTCGGCGTCGCCGCGCTGGCGGGGGACGAGCAGATCAGCGCTGCCAAGGCCTTCTTCCTCGTCGTGATCGTCGCCGGTGTCATCGGGGTGAAGACCGTCAGCTAGTGCATCCCCCAGGCGTCCGCCAGGATCGACATGGACTCCAGTGATTCGTCGGTGGTGGGGGACTGCAGTGAGATCATCAGTTCATCGGCGTCCGCATGGCGGGTGAAGCCCTCGAGATACTCGGCGACCTGCTCACCGGTGCCGACCGCGTGGTACCGCAGCATCGACAGGATCATCTCCGCCGCCGGCGACGACATGAGCAGGTCGAGATCCTCCTCTCCGACCTGGCGTCCGCGCAGGGCCGTCGTCTCCACCCGCCGGCGCCTGACGATCTCGTTCTGCCGGGCGGCGTCCGCCTCGGTGGCGGCGGCAGTGACGTTCACTGCGGCGATGACGTACGGCTCCGGGCACAGGTCGGAGGGCTGGAAGCCCTCGCGGTAGGCCTTCACCGCCGGCACCAGTGCGTCCGGGGCGAAGTGGGAGGCGAAGGAGTACGGCAGCCCGAGCCGGGCGGCGAGCCGGGCGCCGAAGAGGGAGGAGCCGAGGATGTAGAGCGGGACATGCGTGTCCGCCCCCGGCACGGCCTGCACCCCGTGGATCCGGGACCGCCCGGCAAGGTACCCCTG
>NZ_CACZOO010000262.1 GCF_902782855.1 uncultured Corynebacterium sp. | reverse complement strand
TGAAGAAACCCTGGAGCTGCCACGGCTCCAGGTACTCGCCGTTCTCCACGGCGACGTGGAGGGTGAGGTTGTACTGCATGCCGGACCCGGGCTGTGAATCCTCCCCTTCTGCGTCCTCCGGCGGGAGAGTCTTCACGATCGTGTAGACGATGAGATCGCCGACCGGGGTCTCCCCGGCGTCTGCCTCGACGAGCCCGGCGTGGAACTCCAGCAGGTTCGGACGGATACCCTCGACAACCTGGTCGCGGTCGACGGGCATCATCTGGGAGTCCAGTGGAGCGAGGGTGACCACGGCATTGCTCCCGGCGAGCTGGTAGCCGAAGGCGACGGTGCCCGGGGCGTCCTCCGGGAGGGTGTTCAGTACCTCCCAGTGGGAGGGGAGATGGAGGGTGCGGCCGGTGTCTCCGAGGGTGATGTCCATGGGTCCCGAGCGTACCGGGACACCCGCTGCCTGACCGTTATATGATCCTCCTGCACGATTCGCCACCACTTTCCCGCCACTGCCCCGTACTGAGGACACCATGCCCCCGAACATCCCCTTCACCAGCAACTACAACGACCTCTCGAATACCGACGGTTTCCAGTTCGAGTTCCGCTGTGACCGGTGCGGCAACGGCTACCGCTCGGCATACCAGCGCAATATCGCGGCCACCGGGCAGCGGGTCGCCCAGGGGCTCGGTCATCTGCTGGGCGGTCGATTCTACGGCGTGACCTCCGCCGCAGACCGGCTGCTCGACCGCTCGACGAACTCCGAGGCCAAGGACAAGGCGCTGAACAAGGCTGTCGCCGAGATCTCACCCCACTTCCACCAGTGCCGCGGCTGCGGCGACTGGGTCTGCGGCGACGTGTGCTGGAACGACCGGGTCGGGCAGTGTGTCCACTGCTCCCCGGTCGCGGCGGAGGAACTGGCGCAACTGCAGGCCAGGGAACGGAACCAGCAGGTCCGGGACAGGCTGCGGGACGTGGACCTGACCTCGGGGATGACGCTCGACGAGCAGTCACACCCCCGGTGCGGTTCCTGTGGGGCGCAGGCCCACGGGGGGAAGTTCTGCAGCGCCTGCGGCTCGCCGCTGGCGGTGGAGATCACCTGTGCCGGGTGCTCGCACACGAATCCGGCCGGGGCACTGTACTGCGCCCAGTGCGGGTCAGGGCTTGCCTGAGGTGCCTGCCTGAACTGACGTCCCCGCGGTTTCAGCGGACGTCGACACGGTGGTTGCGCCACAGGCCGCAGGCCGACAGGGCGGCGAACCAGGCGACGATGATGAGGTAGCAGACGGCGGTGCTGATCCCGAAGCCCAGCGGGTCCTCACCGTAGAAGAGCTGGTTCATGCGCTGCACCGGCGCAATGGCTGCGAAGGGCCGGAAGAACTCGATCCGCTCGGCTGCGAGGCCGAGCATGCCGTCGATGACGAGCATCCAGGCGACCGGCACGGCGACCGACGCCACCTGG
This sequence comes from uncultured Corynebacterium sp., assembly GCF_902782855.1. GTDB lineage: Bacteria > Actinomycetota > Actinomycetes > Mycobacteriales > Mycobacteriaceae > Corynebacterium. Next base: position 8,638 of record NZ_CACZOO010000262.1, on the reverse strand, counting down.
CTGCGGATGACGCAGGCCAGGCCGACGCTCATCGCAGCGAAGAGGACGGAGGAGACCCCGCCGACGAGCAGGATATGGGTGTCCGTGCCGAGGCTCAGGGTACCGCCGAACGCCGCGCCGAGTCCGATCGCGAGGACGGTACCGAGAACGTAGAGGATCGCGGTGAACACGGCGGTGACGGTGATCTTGGCGGCGACCCACTGCCAGCGCCCGGCCTCGGTGAGGAACGCCTGGGCGTGCATGTGGTTGCGGATGTCACCCGCGGTGGTGGCGGCGGCGAAGATGACGGCGATGAGCTGGAAGATCTGGAGGCCGAACAAGACGGTCGACCAGTCGAGTTCGGGGTGGTCGCCGAACAGTGCGACGAGGGTGACGGGGCCGAAGAGGGGCCCGGTGAGCAGGATCGCGTAGACGAGGCTGGAGCGGACGCTGAACAGCTTGGTCGTTTCGGCGCGCAGGGCGTTGGTGAGTGACATGGTTCTCCTACTTTCCGGCGAGGGCGGTGTCGGTGCGGTACTCCTGGGCGTCGGCGGTGGCTGCGAGGAAGCGGGCCTCGAGGTTCGCGGTCTCGGCGCGCAGACCGGTGACCGGGACGGACGCGGTGAGGGCGATCTCGGCGACGGCGCGGCGGACCTCGGCGTCGGTGGTGCCGTCGGGGATGTCGACGGTGAGTTCGGCGCTGGAGCCCGGGGCGGAATCGGTTCCGGCGCCGACCGGGAAACCTGCGGTGAAGCCGGCGTCGCGGAGGCGAACTGCGAGGGTGTCGGTGAGGCGGGCGTCCGGGGTTTCGACGAGGACGCGGGCACCGCCGGCGAGGAATTCGTCCATGGAGTACTCGCCGATCATGCGGCCCTTACCGATGACGACGAGACGGTCGGCGGTGAGCTGCATCTCGGAGAGCAGGTGAGAGGAGACGAGAACGCTTCGCCCCTGGGAGGCGAGGGCGCGGATGGTGCGCCGCATCCAGCTGACGCCTTCGGGGTCGAGGCCGTTGACGGGTTCGTCGAGGATGAGGTGCTTCGGGTCGCCGAGGAGTGCGGCAGCGAGGCCGAGACGTTGCTTCATGCCGAGGGAGTAGCCGCCGACCTTCTTCTTCGCGGCGTCGGTGAGACCGACGATGTCGAGGCATTCCTCGACGCGGCTGTCGGGGATGCCGGCGCCGCGGGCGAGGACGCGGAGGTGGGAGCGGCTGCTACGGGCCGGGGTGAACCAGGTGGCTTCCAGGAGGGCGCCGGCGACGTGTGCCTTGTCCGGGAGGGTGGCGAAGTCGGCGCCGTCGAAGGTGACGGTGCCGGAGCTGGGTCGGTCGAGGCCGAGGATGCAGCGCATGGTGGTGGACTTGCCGGCGCCGTTCGGGCCGAGGAAGCCGGTGACGGTGGCATCGGGGACGGTGAAGGAGAGGCCGGCGAGAGCGTGCTGCCTGCCGTACCTCTTGTGCAGGTCGGTGACGGTGATCATGGGTTACATGGTCGTCTGGTGCGGCCCTGCGATCATCGGCCTGCGGGCTGATTGTGCGGTGGCGGGTGGTGGGTGGGTGTCATACCTGGGTATGAGGTCCCCGTTTCGCAGACCTTACTGCTTTCACAACTGACCAGGCGACCGAGCGGTAATCTTCCACACCCCTCCACGAAAATCGGGGAGCTATAGCCCGAACAGAACAACACCTAGCTCCATTGAGTCAAACTCAATTGACCAAAGTGCAGCGACATCATCTCGCACCGCACACCTGGAGACGACGCAGAATTACAACATCTTTCCGGCATGTCACACCACCCGTGGCGCTCCCGTATGGGACACTGGCAGACGTGGAAGAAGTTGAACTTATCCAATCGGAATGACACAACCTCATGAAGCTCAAACGGGAAGCTCCCTACAAAGTCATGAAGGAAAAATCCGAGGCCCTGATGACGCTCCACGAGGGAATCCGGACAGAAACAGTAGCCCGCCTGGTCGACCGGAAACCATCCACAGTGGAAACCTGGATACACGACTGTCACACCTACCGGCAAGCATCGATCCACACCGGCCATGCCGACAATCTCAACGCCAGTAAACTCACCGACCGGCAACGAGACCGGGTGGTGGAGCTATTGTCGTCACCGCCGTCAAATGAGGGAGTATCGGAACAGTTCTGGTCAGTTCCCGGACTGTCCAACTGGATCTACGACGAGTTCAACGTCGAGTACAGCTCAGCCAGTTCCTATCGAGCACGTCTGAAATGAGGCGATGAACAATATCAGCACTCGTCAACGCGCCACTTTCGATGACACGCGCCGAGCTTTCCGGTCATTGATCACATCGAACATTTTCCCGTATCAACTACCATGATCTTTTGTTTTATTCGGGCTATAACTCTGCGAGTCAGAGTACATGACCCGCGGCGCCCCCCACCACTACTCCCCCTCCAGCACATGCGCCGGGTCCACCAGACCGTGCCGGAAAGCGAAGAGCACCGCATGGACCCGGTCCCGGGACGCGGTCTTCGCCAGCACCCGGCCGACATGTGTCTTCACCGTCGGCAGGGACACGAACAACCGCCCGGCGATCTCCTGGTTCGAGGCACCCGTCGCCATGAGCACCAGGATCTCCCGCTCCCGCGGCGTCAGCGGGTCGATCAGTCCTAGATCGTCATCGGGGCCAGGAACAGCCACAGCGTCCTCTTCAACACCATTCCCAGCACCGCCCCCGGCACCACTGCCGGAACCGCCCTCCCGCACCTGACGCAGCAGCCGCGCCGTCGCTTTCGGCGAGATCACCGCCGAGGCCTCCCCCACCGTCCGCACCGCGTCGATGAGATCCTCCGGCTCCGCGTCCTTCAGCAGGAAACCGCTCGCCCCGGCGGTGATGGAGTTCATCACGTACTCGTCGTTGTCGAAGGTGGTCAGCACCACCACGCGGGTCGGTTCGCCGCCGGGACCGACCGTTCCGGCGTCCACGATCTGCCGCGTCGCCGCGATGCCGTCGAGGTTCGGCATCTGCACGTCCATGAGAATGATGTCCACCGGCTGCCGTTCGGCGCACCGCACCGCCTCCGCCCCGTCGACGGCCTGCCACGCCACCTCGATGTCGTCCTGCGAATCCAGCACCATGGCGAACCCGGCGCGGACGAGCTGCTGGTCATCGGCGAGGGCGACTCTGATCTTCCCGGTCATGCGGTCAGCATAACCGTCACACGACCCTCATCGTCACCCGGTGACGATGAGGGTGAAGGTGATGACCTCCCCGGTACCGGGGTCGGTGATGCGCGCGGTGGTCCCGCCCACCCCGCGTGCCGTGAACCCCGGGTTGAAGGTGCCGGAGCCGTCTTCGTGACCCGGGATGAACGCCGCGACCGTCTCATCGTCCACGTCTCCGACAGTCCACCGTTCCGGGGCGTCGGGCACCTTCACCACCAGCGGGCGGTCCGTGGTGATCCGGACGTCTCCTTCCGCCAGATCCGTGACCGCCACGATGACCGGTGCCCGCATCTCCACCTCCGTCGTCGTTGCAGCGGAGTCGGTGGGCGCCGCGGAACCGTCGTCTCCACCGTCGCACGCGGAAAGGACGAGAACGGCCCCGGCGGCAACGACGCACCACCCTTGTCTGATACTCATGCCGCCAGCGTAACCGCCACCCGCCAGCCACCGGCGAAAACCTCCGACGGCCCCCAGGACGCCGACCCGCCGTGCACCCGGGCCCGCTCTTTCAGTCCGAGCAGGCCCTGTCCGCCGGCGCCCCCGGCAGCGGACGTCGGATCCACCAGCGCATCACCCGCCGTCCCGGGCGCGTTATCCACACTGATCAGCAGTGATCCTGCCCTTGACCAGTCCAGCACCACCCGGGTGCGGACCTTCCCCGCGTGCTTGAGGACATTGGTCAGCGACTCCTGCACGGTGCGGTAGACGGTCAGGCCCACCGTCGCAGGGACCTCGTGCGCGTCCCCCCGGATGTCGAGGGAGACCTCCAGGCCGGAGCGGCGGGCGTCGTCCACCAGGCCCGGGACGCCGGACACCCCCGGCGCGGAACCCGTGTCCCGCGACGCGTCCTCCCGCAGGACGCTGAGCAGCTGCCGCATCTGCGCCAGCGCCTCGCGGGCGGTCGCGGCGATCGTCTCCAGGGTTTCGATGGCCTTGTCCGGGTCCTTACGACCGGCGTAGCGGCCGCCGTCAGCCTGGGCGATGACGGCGGTGAGCGAATGGGCGACGATGTCATGCATCTCCCGGGCGATCCGGTTGCGCTCGGCGACGGCGGCGAGCTCGGCCCGGGCCGCGAGGTTCTCCATCCGTTCATGCTGGCGCCGCACCCCCAGTCCCAGCTGCCAGCACAGGGCGACGGAGACGACGATGAACACGGTCAGGCCGACGGAGACGACGAGGAGTTCCCTGGTGGAGGTCGGAGAGCCCCCGTACAGCTCATCCCGGGTCATCCGGCCACCCCAGCCGAGCCTCAGCTCAGGGGCGAGAACGGTCAGCACGGCGCCGGTCACCGCACCGGTGAGCAGCGCCGTCAACCATACCCGGCGACGCCGCCGGACATACCCGGAGATGAACCACGCCTCATATCCGACGACACCTGCCGCGAGGACGTAGAACTCGGACAGCGCCGCCCCCGCGACCACGAGACCGAGAACCACCGTCACCAGCCCCGGTTCGGGACGCGACCGCTGCACCAGGAGACCGACGAAGGTGACGGTGTATCCGACGGCCAGCAGCAGGCCCGTCACCCCGGCATCCGACCCGTTGTCCACCGCCGTGCTGCTGGCCAGGTCGATACCGCCGAAGAACAGGAACAGTGCGGACTGGGCGGTGAACTGCACCCAGAACCCCCGGTCGCGCCAGAAGGGGCCGGGGGTCGCCTGCAGGGTGGAGGAGGTGGACGGGTCACTCACAACCGTCGACTCTACGGAATGCCGCCCGGCGCACGGATCAGCCTGCGGTATGATCCGGCACCATGGCTGACGTCGTCTTCGATCACGTGAATATCCGGTACCCGGGTGCGGACACCCCCACGGTGAAGGACCTGGACCTGGACATCGCCGACGGCGAGTTCCTCGTCCTCGTCGGGCCGTCCGGCTGCGGCAAATCCACCACCCTGCGCGCCCTGGCGGGCCTGGAGCCCACCGACTCCGGCACCGTGTCCATCGGTGGTCGCGATGTCACCGGCGAGGAGCCCGGCGACCGGGACATCGCCATGGTCTTCCAGGACTACGCCCTGTACCCCCACATGTCCGTCCGGGAGAACATGGGCTTCGCGTTGACGATCAAGAAGCTGCCCAGAGCCGAGATCGCGGAGCGGGTGGAGAAGGCCGCCGAGATCCTCGACCTGACCGGCTACCTCGACCGTAAACCGAAGGACCTCTCCGGCGGGCAGCGCCAGCGCGTGGCGATGGGCCGGGCGATCGTCCGTGAACCGCAGGTCTTCCTCATGGACGAGCCACTGTCGAACCTGGACGCCAAGCTCCGTGTCCAGACCCGTGCGCAGATCGTGAAGCTGCAGCAGAACCTCGGGGTCACCACCGTATATGTCACCCACGACCAGGTCGAGGCGATGACGATGGGGCACCGGGTCGCCGTGCTCAAGGACGGCGTCCTGCAGCAGGTGGACACACCCCAGAACCTCTACCGCGATCCGGTGAACGCCTTCGTCGCGGGTTTCATCGGCTCCCCGTCGATGAACCTGCTCAGCGTCGGCGGCACTCTCCCAGCGGTGAAGGCCTCCCTGCCGGAACTCGGTATCGATCTGCCGACAGGCGCGGTGCAGGTGGGGGTGCGTCCTGAGCACCTCACGGTCGCGGCGTCGGACGCCGTCCCGGCAGCCGGGGCGGGCCTGGCAGGCACGGTCACCCTCGTCGAGGAGCTCGGGGCGGACGCCAACGTCTACGCCGACACCGCCTACGGGCCGGTCACCGCACGGACCACAGACTCCCCTGACACCCTGCCCCCGCTGGGCGGACGGGTCGTCTTCTCCCTGACCGGGGGCGCCGCAGTGTACTTCTTCGACACCGAGGGTGGGCGGGTGCGCTGACAGGGGCGCGCCCGGGGAAGGGGCGATTCCCCCTCCCCACCCCCGAAGCGGAGGGGAACAGTGATGGCAATGTCGGACTGCGCCCCCGTACGTGCCGCCCGGGTACTACACTCGTTCGAAGCACCCGGTGATGCGGTACCGGATACCGCGACCGCCGGGCGTTTCACTGAGGACCCCTACTGAAAGGTCAGGCCCATGGCTCACCTTCCGAAGCTTCCCACGAAGCTGCTCGCTACCCTCGCCGCCGCCGGGCTCACCGCCGGACTGGTCGCCTGCTCCTCCGACGACGACAGCTCGGGCGGTGGCTCCGAGTCCGACACCTCCCGAGGCCCGATCAGCTTCGCGATGGGCAAGAACGACACGGACAAGGTCCAGCCGATCATCGCGAAGTGGAACGAGGAGCACCCGGACGAGAAGGTGACTCTCAAGGAGCTCGCCGGTGAATCCGACGCGCAGCGGGAGACCCTCGTCCAGTCACTGCAGGCCGGATCGACGGACTACGACGTCATGGCACTCGACGTGATCTGGACCGCCCAGTTCGCCGCCAACGGCTGGCTCGCCCCGCTGACCGGCGACCTGGCGGCGTCCACCGACGGAATCCTGGACGCCCCGGTGGAGTCCGCGACCTACAATGACACCCTCTACGCCCTGCCGCAGAACACCAACGGCCAGCTGCTCTACCGCAACACCGACCTGGTCCCGGAAGCCCCGACCTCGTGGGGCGACGTCGTCGACGCCTGCAAGGCCGTCGTCGAGCAGAACAAGGACTGCCTGACCACCCAGCTCAAGCAGTACGAGGGAATCACCATCGCCACCGGCAATTTCATGGACGGCTGGGGCGGCGGCATCCTCGGTGACGACGGCACGCCGACCGTCACCTCCGACGCCTCCAGGGAGGGCCTGCAGGCGCTGGTAGACGCCTACAAGGACAGGACCATCTCGCCGGCGTCCACCGCAGCCTCCGAGGAGGAGACCAACCTGGCCTTCACCTCCGGCAAGACCGCCATGGCCATCAACTGGCCCTACATGTGGTCCGAGTCCGAGAACTCCGACGCCACCAAGGACAAGTTCGATGCCCAGCCGCTCGTCGGCAAGGACGGCACCGGTGTCTCCACCCTCGGCGGCTACAACTCCGGTATCAACGTGAACTCCGCGCACAAGGCCACCGCACTCGACTTCATCCAGTTCCTGGTGGAGCCGGAGAACCAGAAGTCCTTCCTCGAGGGCTCCTTCCCGCCGGTTCTGGCGTCCATCTACGATGATGAGTCGCTCTTCGGGGAGTACCCCTTCCTCCCCGTCCTGAAGGAGTCCCTGGAGAACGCGAAGCCGCGCCCGGTCTCCCCGAACTACGACCAGCTCTCGAAGGCCGTCCAGGACAACGCCTACGCCGCCGTCAACGGCACCGTCGACGTCGACAAGGCGACCGCTGACATGGAGTCCGCGATCACCAACGTCACCGGCTAGCAGCGGTCGGACCCCGTCCCACCCGGTCCGCCCCCGACACCACCCCGACACCACCCCGGCCCGACCCGCCCCGACCCGACACAGTCGTCGGCGGCGGGCTCTCGCCGTTACCGTCCCCCGGCCTCCCCATACTTTTGTAAGGTTGCTTCCCGTGAGAACCAAGAAGCGCGACCTCAGGGCCGTATGGCTCGTCGGCCCCAGCCTGGTGCTGCTGGCCGTCGTCATCGGCTACCCGATCATCCGGGCGATCTGGCTGTCCTTCCAGGCGGACAAACACCTCGACCCCTCCACCGGAATGTTCGTCGAGGGCGGCTTCGCCGGATTCGACCACTACCTCTACTGGCTCACACAGCGGTGCATGTCCCCCAACGGCACCGTCTCGACCTGTGCCCCGGGCAACCTCGCCGTGGACTTCTGGCCGGCACTGAAGATCACCCTCTTCTTCGTCGTCGTCACCGTCGCCCTGGAGACCGTCCTGGGACTGTGGATGGCGACGGTGATGAACCGCAGCTTTCTCGGCCGTGGCCTGCTGCGCGCCGCGGTGCTGATCCCCTGGGCGATCCCCACGGCCGTCACGGCGAAGCTGTGGCAGTTCATCTTCGCCCCCGACGGCATCATCAACTCGGTCACCGGACTGGACATCGCCTGGACTACGGACCCGTGGGCCGCGAGATTCGCGGTCATCGTCGCCGACGTGTGGAAGACCGCGCCGTTCATGGCGCTGCTCATCCTCGCCGGTCTCCAGATGGTGCCGCAGGGAGTTTACGAGGCCGCCCGGGTCGACGGGGCGTCCCGCTGGCAGCAGTTCACGAAGATCACCCTGCCGCTGATCAAGCCGGCGCTGATGGTCGCGATCCTGTTCCGCACCCTCGACGCGCTGCGCATGTACGACCTACCGGTGATCATGATCAGCTCCTCGGCGAACTCCCCCACCGCCGTGCTCAGCCAGCTGGTCATCGCCGACATGCAGGGCGGCAACTTCAACTCCGCCTCGGCTATCTCGACACTGATCTTCCTGCTCATCTTCGCCGTCGCCTTCATCATGGTGAAGTTCCTCGGTGCCGACGTCGCGGGGACGCAGAACATGCCGAAGGCGTCCGGTGGACGGAAATGGTGGTCGCTGCGGAGGCAGGACGCCGCGTCCACTGTGTCCACTGTGTCCACTGTGTCC
>NZ_CACZOO010000261.1 GCF_902782855.1 uncultured Corynebacterium sp. | reverse complement strand
GGCACCGACGAGCACGGCACCCCGCTGCTCGTCCAGGCCCAGAAGGAGGGGGTGCCGGTCCAGGAACTAGCCGACCGTTACAACCGCATCATCGTCGAGGACCTCGCGGGCCTGGGCCTGTCCTATGACCTGTTCACCCGCACCACCACCCGCAACCACTACGCCGTGGTCCAGGAGCTCTTCCGCGGGCTCAACGACAACGGCTACATGATCCGCCAGACCACCGTCGGCGCGATCGACCCGAAGACCGGCCGCACCCTGCCGGACCGCTTCATCGAGGGCACCTGCCCGATCTGCGGCGCCACCGACGCCCGTGGCGACCAGTGCGACAACTGCGGCAACCAGCTCGACCCGGCCGACCTCATCGACCCGCGCTCCAAGATAGACGGCGCGACGCCGGACTTCGTGGAGACCGAGCACTTCATGCTCGACCTCCCGGCCTTCGCTGAGGCCCTGGAGCAGTGGCTGTCCACCCGCGAGGGCTGGCGTCCCAACGTCCTGAACTTCTCGCTCAACCTGCTCAAGGACATGCGTCCGCGCGCGATGAGCCGCGACATCGACTGGGGTGTGCCGGTGCCGATCGAGGGCTGGCAGGACAATGACGCCAAGAAGCTCTACGTCTGGTTCGACGCGGTCGTCGGCTACCTCTCCGCGTCGATCGAGTGGGCCTGGCGCACCGGGGACAGGGACGCCTGGAAGAAGTGGTGGTCCGACCCCGAGGCACTGTCCTACTACTTCATGGGCAAGGACAACATCACCTTCCACTCCCAGATCTGGCCGGCCGAGCTCCTCGGCTACGCCGGCAGGGGCGCCAAGGGCGGGGAGGCCGGTGAGCTCGGCGAGCTGAACCTGCCGACCGAGGTCGTCTCCTCGGAGTTCCTCACCATGTCCGGCTCGAAGTTCTCCTCCTCGAAGGGCGTGGTCATCTATGTGCGCGACTTCCTGCGGGAGTTCGGCCCGGACGCGCTGCGCTACTTCATCGCCGTGGCCGGCCCGGAGAACATGGACACCGACTTCACCTGGGACGAGTTCGTCCGCCGGATCAACACCGAGCTCGCCAACGAGTGGGGCAACCTCGTCAACCGGACCGTGTCCATGGCGCACAAGAACTTCGGCGAGATCCCGACCCCCGGCGAGTCCACCGCCGAGGACCGGGCGCTGCTCGACGAGTCCGCCGCGGCCTTCGGCATCGTCGGTGAGTACCTGGACCACTCCCGGTTCAAGGCCGGTATCTCCGAGGCGATGCGCATCGTCGGCCGGGCGAACCAGTACATCGCCGCGCAGGAGCCGTGGAAGCTGGCGAAGGCCGTGAAGAACGGCGACGAGGCCCAGCGTGAACGTCTCGCCACGGTCCTGTTCACCGCCCTGCAGGTCGTCGCGGACGCGAACACCCTGCTCACCCCGTACCTGCCGTTCTCCGCGCAGAAGATCTTCGAGGTGCTCGGCGGTACCGGCGTGTGGGCCGCGCAGCCGAAGGTCGTCGAGGTCACCGACGATTCCCCGCTGGAGCCGGTGGGCGTGGGCCTGCCCGCGAAGGGCCGCGCGTACCCGGTCATCATGGGCGACTACGCCGACCAGCAGGCGCACTGGGGCCGCACCGACCTCACCCCGGGCACCCCGCTCTCCAAGCCGGTGCCGCTGTTCGCCAAGCTCGACCCGGAGCTCGCCGAGACCGGCCCGGAGTGGGCGCCGGTCGAGACGGAGTAGTTCGGGTCAGATCTTCTGCGCCCACAGTGTGACGAGACCGTCGTCGGGGCAGGACGCCACCACGGCGTCTGCGACGGTCCTCCGCACCTCCTCCGGGGCGTCCCGTACTCCGGCGAGGATGCCGAAGGCGACATCCCGGGCACTGCGGGACGCGGCGACCGGCGGGAGGCCGTCCGGGGATGAGTAAGGGGGTGTACCGGGGGAGGACAGGTCCCAGGTCAACAGTGTGGCAGCGGTCGCGCTGATCCGGGGAGGACCGACCCGCGTGACCGCGCCGGCGGCGGCGACCGGCATTCCTGCGTTGACCAGTACCGCGACCACGGTGTCCAGGGCAGTCCGCCGGATGGTTGACGGGGCGTCGGTGGTCCAGGTGAGGGTATCGGTCAGACTGTCCACGGTCGCGCGGTCCGGGGTCTCACGGACCCGGACCATCGCGTCGAGAAGCTCGACGGTCTCCAGCGGCACCGGGGTGGAGGCGGTCAACGGGTCCACCGCGAGATCGTCGATGACCGGACGGGGATCGGCACCGCGTGACCATGGGTCGGCGTGGACAAGAATGTACTGCGCCCGGGTGATCCACGTGCCGGCGGCAGAGGAGATCGGGTATTCGGAGACGTCTTCCGTGGCGAACACCGTATGCAACAGCTCAGCGAATCCGTCGGCGGAGCCCGCCAGTCGGGAATCGAAACCGTGCCCGGTGAGGACGGTGGGGTCCATCCCCAGGCGGTCGGCGAGTTGTTCCACGGTGTCGTGGTCCGGGACACTCTGCCCGTCCTCCCACCGGGAGACGGAGCTGGGGGAGCAGATCCCGGCGGCGAGCCCGGTCTGGGACAGTCCCCGGTCGACCCTGGCGTGGCGCAGTCGGCGTCCGAATGCGGCGGGATCCTCCATGACAGCCGAGGGTACGTCACGCAGGGGCATCGCGGCCTCGGGATACGTGGAGAACGGTGGCACCGACTGCCCCGGCCAGTGCCACGGCGGCGACCACCACGCCGAGCGTCATCGCAGAGGCGGCCCACACGCCGACGGTCGCCGTACCCAGTGCTCCGCCGAGCTGCAGCATCAGCCGGGTGTGTGCGCCGACGGCCGGGGTCTGGTCATCAGAGACGACCTCGTAGGCGGCGGACAGGGCGAGCAGTGTGCACGCCCCGAGGCCCAGACCACGGACAAGGGACGCGACCGCGGTCACGGCGACGGCACCTGTACCCCAGGCGCCGACGGCCTGGATTCCGAGCGTCCCGACTGCGGCGACGACAAGTCCGGCAGCGATGACAGGGAAGGCGTCCAGCGTCTTCCACGGTCCCTTGATGAGGCTGCGGGACAGCCACGCACCGCATCCCTGCACCCCCAGCAGGATCCCGGCGACCCACGCGGGCTGGCCCAGACCGGACTGGACGTGGAGGGACGTCGACAACAACGTCCCGTAGAAGACCGCGCCGACGATGAGGCACAGCAGCATCACGGTGACGAAGGGCAGTCCGCGGTAGAGGGACATGTCCAGCAGCGGAGTGGACGAGCGCAGGTCCATCACACAGAACACCGCGATGACCACTGTTGCGGCGACCGCGATGAGGACGGTGACGCCGACCGGCAGTGTGCCGACGGCACTGACGGCCCAGAGCAGCCCGACCATGCCGAGAACACCGGGCAGTGCCTGACCGAGACCCAGTGGTGTCTTGTTCCCCCGGCTCGTCGGCAGGATGCCGCGGGCGAGAAACAGGGCGAGGGCGGCGACCGGGACGTTGACCAGGAAGAGGACGCGCCACCCGACGGTGTCCACCAGAACACCACCGAGTAGCGGTCCGAACGCGGGGGCGATGACTGCGGGCAGTCCGACGGTCGCCAGGGCGGCGCGCATGCCGTCGCGTCCGACGAGGTCGGCGGCGATCTGCTGGACCGCGGGCATGATGAAGCCGCAGGCGGCGCCCTGGAGGACGCGGGCGATGACGAAGAGGGGAAGCGTCCCGCTGAGTCCGACGAGGGCGGAGGCGAGGGCGAAGACCAGGACTGATCCGGTCCAGACGTGTCGGGGTCCGAAGCGTCGCAGGCAGGTCGTGGAGAGCACGATGCCGGCGGTGGCGGCGAGCATGTAGGCGGAGACACCGAGCTGCACATCGCTCTGGGTGACGCCGAGATCGCGACTGATCACCGGGAGCAGGACATTGACCAGGCTGGAATCGATCAACGGAAGGACCGAGGCGAGCAACAGGACGAGGGTGGTCCGGGGTGTGAGGACTCTTGTGTCCGAAGGTGGCATGTCAGCTCCTTGATCGCAGGTGGGTGCCGTCCATGGAATCTGCGCAGAGGTGGACGCGGCAACGCATGAGCGACTGCCTCCCGACGGGTCATGTATGTGCTGGTCATCGGAGTGCTCTCAGGAATAGTTCAGCCATTATGTGCGCTGTACGCCCCCTGTCAGATGTGCACCTCCAGAGGCATGCCCCGTGATCCCACCATGCCGACGGGGGAACAGAAGGGACAGGTACCCTCGGACGGTGACACGGGGTGCCCGGGACAAGGCCCGGGCTGAGATGAGACCCGTCGAACCTGATCGAGTTCACACTCGCGGAGGAATCGTCATGGCAGACACTGCTGCGCCCACCACCACAGAGACCACCCGCTTCAGCGACACGCTGCGCACCGAGAAGCATGGGGTCTGGGAGGCCGCCGCCACCCACCGCTTCGTCACCGACCTCTTCGCCGGCACCCTGCCGGACGCGGACATGGCCGCCTACCTGGTCCAGGACTACCGCTTCGCCGACGGCTTCATGGCCCTGATCGGTGCTGCCGTCGCCACCGCCG
>NZ_CACZOO010000260.1 GCF_902782855.1 uncultured Corynebacterium sp. | reverse complement strand
GTGCCTGCCAGAGGTGCCTGCCAGAGGTGCTTGTCAGACGGTGCCTGTCAGAGGGGCTTGTCAGAGGTGCCTGTCAGAGGCGACGGGCGCGGTGCGAAGAGCCGCCGTCTGTGTTTCCCTGTCCGCCAGGGGATGCAACGCGGAGCGGATGACCCCGCCCGGCCGAGCGTTACCGTCCCGGACTCCACGTCAGCGGCGAGGACGTCCGTGAAGCGGTCGTCGAGGCTGATCAAGGTGTGCTGCGCCATGATCGCAGAGCTGCCGAACACCGGTACCGTCAGATCCCTTCGTCCACACCCGGTCCCTCCTCCGGGGTCACGGGTTGTGGGCACCACCACAGGATGCCGCCCCCCCTGACACGGTAACCGTTGACGACCGCCAAGGATCGCGGTCCCCCGCTCCAGGTTGACCGCCCCACGGTGGTTCAGCAGGCCCAGACCACCCCACGGTGGTCGACCTCTGGCCGGGACAGATGCAGTTCCGTCCGGCGGGGAGGGCGGTGGCGTCACCGCACTCACCTCACCACCAGGCCCTTCGGGGTGAACCGGGCACCGGCGTCCGTCCATGCCCGCCGCATCGACGCGGAAACAGCGGTGACCTCCACGCCGTTGAGCTTCTCCACCGTCACCGGGGACAACCGGCCGGCGTGCACCAGGTCCGACAGAGCGGTGACGACCGCCTGTACATCGGCAGGATCAACGGCGTCAGGGGCGACCCCGGCACTGCCCGGGATTCCTCCGTCGCCGTCACCGAATGTCGGCCGGGAGAACAGCAGCGCACTGCGTCCGCCGCGGGTGAGGTGGGCGAGGAGACGGCCGCCGGCGATGACGACGAGTGCCCCGGCACCGCGGGTCGGACGGCCGACACCGCCGGCGGTATCACCACCGGTCCCGTGGATCTCCGGCCACGGCACCGCCGCGCCGAAGGGGTTCGCCGGGTCGGACGCCGCCAGCACCACCGGGGTGCACCCCCCGGCACCGTTCACGGGGGCGGCGTCCTCCTCGATCTCGCGGAGCCGGTCGATGACCTCACGCGACGCGAACTGTGCGCCGCCGAGCCCGTCGACGACGTAACCGCGCAGCACCGTGCCGTTGTCCTCCCAGGCGGTGAGCATCCGGTACACCGCCGCGAACCCGCCCTCAGCATGCTCCGCCATGACCGATCCACGGGTGACCACGGCGTACCTGTCGAGCCACGCCTCACCCCGGGCGATCGCCCGGTCGGTTGCCGCACCACCGGCCGCGGGCACCAGTGACCAGCGTCCGGGCACCCCGGCATGGGCGTTCATCGCCGCCCGGCGCGTCCGCACCTCCTCGGACCTCACTGTCTGGGCGAAGGTGGTGCGCCCCATGCGTAGTCGTGCCGTAGAACCCCGGCCGCGTCCACGCCGCGGCGCCTTGTGAGCGCCCTTCGCCGACGCTGCGGACGCCCCGGCCCGACTGCCGGCCACATCGGTGATCCCGGTGCCCGCCAGCCTGGCGCGGACCGCGGCGAAGGAGTCTGGCATGAGGACGCCGGCGTCGAAGAGTTCACGGATGGCGGCGTCCACCACATCATGCGACGGTGCGGACCCCGGTGCCGACAACGGTGCGGACAACGCGGTGTCTCCCCTTCCCTCGCCGAGCGCCCGACCGATCTCCGCGGCGAGGAAGGCACCTCCCCCGGCGACCCGGTCACGGATCAGTTGCGCCACCGGCCCCAACGGTGTGTCGGAGGCCTCCGGAGCAGCCACCAGCAGTGGCGCCAGATCCGCAGGCAGCAGCATGACCAGCGGATCCGTCGGCGATGCTGCTCCGGCTCCGACGACCACGACCTCACCGGAGGCCATGAGATCGTCGAGGTCCGCCGGCGTGTAAGCGGGGATCCGCGCGGGCAGCACCACAGTCTCCCAGGCGCTCGCCGGCAGTGCGACACCCGCCAGTTGCTCGATGACGGACGCCAGATCCTCCCGCTCCCCCTCCCCCAGCCCGTGCCAGGATTCCAGGAAGGAGACGTAGGTCTGCCTGCTCACCGGCTCGAGTGCGCCGCGGGCCTTCGCCAGGGTCGCGGCACGCAGCCTGCGTAGGACGCCCGTATCGACGTACCGTGCCCCGCCACTTCCACCGTCCGTCACACCGTCCGTCACACCGTCCGTCACACCGTCCGTCACACCGACCGTCACACCGACCGTCACAGTGTCCAGCCGTCGACCGCTGACCCACCGCTTCGCCAACGCGTCCGAGGTCGCCACACCCAGCCCGAACTCCGTCGCGACCTCGGCAGCGGTGAACGGCCCGTGTGTCCTCGCCCAGCGCAGCAGCAGCTGGTCCACCGCGTCCGGCACGGTCTCCACCGGCGCCCCCACTCCAGGCGGGACCGGGATGCCGAGGCCGTCGCGGAGCAACGCGGCATCCTCGGCCACCGCCCACCGCAGCACCCCGCCGACCTTCACCTCGCAGACACGTCGCGGGATCATCGCCCGGACCTCGTCGAGGACTCCGGCGACCCCACCGGCGACCGCAGGGTCGATCCGGCGGGAGACCTCCCCGGGCGCCACCGGCCCCAGGGCGCGCAGCAGGTCGACGACCTGCTCGGCCGAGCGTGCCTGCCGGCCGGACGCCAGCCACTGCAGGGACGCGACGATCTCCGCGACCACCGTGTCATCGAGCTCCAGCCCCTGCCCACGGGCACCCAGCACCGCGGCGAGCAGGGCGGGGTCTACCGACAGGGCGGCGGCCCGCTCGGCGGAGTCCCCTTCGTAGAGGAACGCCCCGGTGTAGCTGAACAACAGGGACTCGGCGAACGCGGACGGCGCGTCGGTGGTGATCTCGGCGACGCGCATCCGTCGCGACCCGACTGCCGCGACAATCCGCTCCAGGGCGGGCAGGTCGTAGACGTCCCGGAGGCACTCACGCATCGTCTCGACCATCACCGGGAACTCCGGGTGCGGACGCGCCACATCGAGCAGCTGACTCGCCCGCTGCCGCTGCTGCCACAGTGGTTGACGCTTTCCCGGGTTGCGGCGGGGCAGCAGCAGGGCGCGTGCCGCGCACTCCCGGAACCGGCCGGCGAACAGGGCCGAGGAACCAACGGCATCGGTCACCTCGGCGACGACCGGGGCGACGACCGGGGCGACGACCGGGGCGGCGTCTGAGGTGTCGACCCGGCCCGCGTCCCCGCCGGTGAGCAGCTCCACCCCCGGAGCGTCCTCGGTGTAGGGCAGCCGCAGCACGATGCCGTCGTCCCCGGCGACCGCCATCGCGTCGATCCCGGATCTCCGGGTCAGGGCGGCACCGATCGCCAGCGCCCACGGAGCATTGACCGACCGACCCCACGGTGAGTGGATGACGACACGCCAGTCCCCGACCTCGTCGTGGAACCGTTCGATGAGCACTGTCCGCTCGTCCGGGATGATCTGCGTCGCCTCCCGTTGCCCGGTGTAGAACCTGTCGAGGTTGGCCCGCGTGTTCCCGTCGAGGAAGGACGCCTCCCTCAGGTCACCGTCCCCGCCGGTCCCCCACGCCCGGCGCGCCGCACCGATGACCGGTCCGAGCTCTGCGGGTCGACCCTCGGCGTCCCCCACCCAGAACGGCAGCCGGCCGGTGTGCCCGGCCGCCGGTGTGACGATCACCTGGTCGCGGGTGATCTCGGCGATCCGCCAGGAGGACGCACCCAGGGTGAACACGTCCCCCACCCGGGACTCGTAGACCATCTCCTCGTCGAGTTCACCGACCCGCCGTCCGCCGGCGTTGTTCCCGTCGGCGGGCAGGAAGACACCGAACAGTCCACGGTCGGGGATAGTTCCGCCGCTGGTCACGGCGATGCGCCGGGCCCCGGGTCGAGCGGTGAGGGTGCCGGCGGTGGCGTCGTAGACGACCCTGGGGCGCAGCTCCGCGAAGTCGGTGGAGGGGTAGCGGCCACTGACCAGCTCGATGACCCCGTCGAAGGCCTCACGGGGCAGTGCGGCGTAGGGGTGGGCGCGCCGCACGGTGCGGAACCACTCCTCCACGTCCACCGGCTCACCGCCGGTCGACTCCGCCTGCGCGGCGCGCGCGACGGTCTGCTGGGCGAGCACGTCGAGGGCGTTGGTGACCACGTGCAGTGGTTCGAGGTCCCCGGCGAGCATCCGGTCGACGATGACGGTCGCCGCCTCGGCGTCCGCCCGGTGCAGGGGGTAGACGGTGGCCCTGGACACCGCGCCGACGGCGTGCCCGGCACGCCCGGCACGCTGCACCGCCGAGGAGACGCTCGGCGGGGCCCCGACCTGGATGACATGGTCGACCAGTCCCATGTCGATGCCAAGTTCCAGTGACGAGGTCGCCACCACGCAGCGCAGCGAGCCCTCCTTGAGCGCCTGCTCGATGTCGGCGCGTTCGTCCTTCGACACCGAGCCGTGGTGGGCGCGGGCGATGACGGCCGGGGCGCCCGTCACCGCGGCGGACTGGGCCATGAGCTGGGCGGGGTCACGCCGGGTCGGCGCGGCGAGGGACTCCGGGTCGTGTTCGGTGGCCCAGAGTTCGTTGAGCGCGCCGGTGAGGCGTTCGGCGGTGCGCCGGGCGTTGACGAAGACGAGGGTGGAACGGTCGGCCATCACCTGCTCGTAGATGGCGCGCTGCACGTGCGGCCACACGGACCTCTGCTGCGGCAGGGCCGATTCGCGGTCCACGCCCGAGGCGACGCGGCGTCCCGATCCCGGGTCGGTGACCCCGCCGACACCCTCGCCGATCAGTGTCGGACCGACGAGCGCATCGTCGAGGGGGATGCCGGGGCCAGCCCCGTTCTCGGCCCCGTTCTCGTCCTCGTCCGCGTCCCCGTCCGCGTCCCCGGTGACGGGCGGCTCCACCTCCGGCGGTTCACGGAAATCCGGGACCACCGAGCGGACCTTCACGTCCCAGAGCTTGTGCGCCGGTGGGTTGACCACGGTCACCGGCCGGTCACCGCCGAGGAAGGATGCCACGGTCTCCACCGGATTCACCGTCGCCGACAGACCGATACGCTGCACCGCCCCACCGTGGTCCGCGACCAGGGCATCGAGGCGTTCCAGGCTGAGCGCGAGGTGCGCCCCGCGTTTGGTGCCGGCAACGGCGTGGACCTCGTCGATGATGACCGTGTCCACGTCCACCAGTGTCCCGGCGGCCTTGGAGGTCAGCATGAGGTACAGCGACTCGGGCGTGGTGATGAGGACGTCGGGCGGGGTGCGCAGCAGCTTCGCGCGTTCACTCTGCGGGGTGTCCCCGCTGCGGACGCCGACGGTCACCGGGGCGATGTCGGTGTCCGTCGCCGCGGCGGTCCGGGCGATCCCGGCCAGCGGGACGCGCAGGTTGCGCTCCACGTCCACGCCGAGGGCCTTGAGCGGGGAAATGTAGAGGACCCGGGTGCCCCGGTGCGCCTCGCCCGCCGCCCCTCCCTCCAGCATCAGACCGGCGGAGGTCAGCCGTGACAGCGCCCACAGGAACGCGGCGAGGGTCTTGCCCGATCCTGTCGGGGCGACGACCAGGGCGTGCTCGCCACGGCTGACGGCGTCCCACGCCTGCGACTGCACGACCGTCGGTTCGACGAAGACCTCACGGAACCAGGACGCCACGGGCGCGAAGAAGCGGTCGAGCGGGTCCGCGGCACCGGCACTGTCAGTCATACCCACCAGTCAACCACGCGGACCGGAGCGTGCCGTCCGCGGTTCACGGACCGTCCGCGGATGACGGGGCCTACCCTGTGACGCCGGTGAGCTCGTTCGGCGTCTGGGGCAGTTCGGCGGTCTTCAGGATCTTGCCGGTAGACAGGTCCACGACGTGCAGTTCCCTCGTGTCCGGCTCGCTGACGTAGGCACGGTCACCCTGGACGAACAGGGTGGGGCGGGCGTCCTGCCATTCGACCGGCTCCTCCCACTCGTCGATGACGTCCCAGGCGGCGGTCTCCTCGCCGGACGCCGGGTCGAGGACGTGCAGCCTACCGTCGGTGCCGAGCACCAGAGCCTCACCGGCGGGGCCGCGTCCCAGGGAACGGAAGCTGTAGGAGGTGCCCAGGTCGACGACCTTCGTGGTGTTCGTCACCGTGTCCGTCAGGGTGATTTTCCTGGGGCGCTCGAGTTCGGCGTCCTCATCGGTCTTGTAGTCACCGAGGACGACGGTGGACTCCTCCGACCCCGCCTGGTTTCCGGTGCGGGCGTACTTCTCGGTCGCCCGGATCTTGGTGAACCCGCCGTCCTTGTAGACCAGCAGCCCGTCCTCGCAGCCGAAGGCTGCGGCCTCACCCTGCGCTGCGGCTTCCCCGTGGACGCCGGGGCACTCGGTGCTCCTGGCGGTCTCCTGACCGTCCGCGTCGACGGCAACGACAGTGTCGCGGTACTCCTCGGTCCCCTCGGTGTGCACCAGGGTGCCGTCGGACATCTCGATGGCGACACCGTGGTGCGGCCCGGTCTCGGTGACGGTCGGTTCGGGGGCGTCACCCTCACCGGTCGTCTCGAGGAAGGACGCGCTGTCGAAGACCTGGATCTTGCCGTCGCCGTCGCTGAACAGGATGGTCTTCCCGTCGTGGCGGACGACGTGGCCGGGCTTGTCCACGCTGTAGACGACGTCGGTGAGCGCCGGGTCGGTGGCGTAACTGTGGGAGTGGTCGCCGTGAGGCTCGGTCCACACACCGGCGTCGAAGAGCTGGAATCCCCTGGAGGTGGAGACCAGCGCGTGACGTCCGTCGCCCACCGGGTTGAGTCGGTTGAACCCCTCGATCTTCTCGTCGGCGATGACGTCCAGGGTGTTGGCATCCAGGGTCAGGATGCCACCGTCGTAGGTGGTGAGGATGCGGGGCTGCGCGACCTCGACGACCTCGGGCTCGGCGGCGTGGTCGTGTTCCCCGGTGGCGGAGGCTGCAGTGGAGGTGCCGGCGGCG
>NZ_CACZOO010000259.1 GCF_902782855.1 uncultured Corynebacterium sp. | reverse complement strand
TGTTCGAATCAGGTGGTACTCTATCGTCTACTCAGGGACGGTACCGACATTCCTACCACGCACGCCACCACGACCACGG
The DNA here is from genome assembly GCF_902782855.1 of uncultured Corynebacterium sp. Lineage (GTDB taxonomy): Bacteria > Actinomycetota > Actinomycetes > Mycobacteriales > Mycobacteriaceae > Corynebacterium. The sequence continues at coordinate 3,926 of NZ_CACZOO010000259.1, read as the reverse complement.
CCCACAGCGCGAGCAGCAGCGGCCACGGCACAGCCATCGCCGTCGTCACCCCCATACCGATCAGCAGCCCGGACAACGTCCGTTGCACGACGAGCAGGGCCACTGCGGAGGCCACCCCGGCAGCCAATCCGACGGTCACCCCGAGACCGGAGAAGACCGCTATGACCCGCCGCCAGGAGAAGCTAAGCCGTCGGAGTGTGCGGCGCACGCCGTTCAGGTCAGTGGCGAAACCGATCGCGGCGTGCAGCAGTGCGATCACCGCCACCACGCCGATACCACCGACCATGCCGGCCAGAGAGAGCATCTGGTCCTTCTGCGACATGGTCAGGCCGTCATCGATGTAGTCGTGGTGGCTGGTCCATACCGCATCAGGCACGGCATCCTGTATCGCGTCCAACCCCCCGGCGGCATAGGTCGTGGCGGAGGTACCTGAGGCACTGACCGGGAAGGACGCAGCGTCCACGGTGATCCCGCCGGCGAGGATCGACTGATCGTCCACGGTCGCGACGATGTGGACCTCCCGGCGCGCCCCGGAATCATCGCGGATGAGGACAGTGTCTCCCAGTTCCCTGCCGTAGCCACCGTCAGCGGCGACATTGTCCCCGTGGACATCGACCAACGATCCAGCAGTGACGGTACCGGGAACCAACAGCTCGTCCATCGCCGCCGGGTACACCCGGTTCGCGGTCACCGCGTCCACTGAACGCTCGCCCTCCAACCAGCCGGCATCCGTGTCCAGCGGAGAGACGACGAGCCCCTCATCCCGTGCCGCCGTGGTCTGCTCGGCAGTGAGGTCGACGTCAGCAACCGCATCAACCTGCAGAGATGCCGATCCCTGGTATTTCGCCCCGGTACTGGAGGTCAACGCGGCGAATGCCGAGGTACCGCCGAGAACCACGAGCAGTGCAGCGATCAGGACCATGCCCGCGATACGGCGTCCCTGGGAAGACGCCACCCCACCGACGACCATCTGTCCGGTACCGGCCCGGCGTAACAGCCGCCCGAGGCCACGGAGGGTGACCGGGGTCAGCGACCAGATGACGAAAAGCGTGCAGAGCGCAATCCCGAAGACCATCTGGTTGTAGTTGTCGAAGGTCATCGTGGCGCGCAGCATCGCCCACAGGCCCACTGCCGCTGCAATGCCGACGCCGTAGCGCAGCGGGGTGGTGAGCACCCGCAGCGTCCTGCGGAGCAGACCCGGGTGGGGGGTGTCCGCGTCGATCCCGGCAAGATGACGGGCCTGCCACCAGAGTGTCAGCAACGCCCAGACGGCAAGGGCTGCCCCGGTGACGGCCACGGGTGTCGGCGTCCAGACCCCGGCGAGGTCACTGGTCTCCAGTCCGGTACGTTCCAGAATCCACCGGAACGCGAGTGCCATCACCGGTGACAGCAGGATGCCGGACAGAACTCCGACGGCACATACCGGCACCATCGAAGCAACCAGCCCCAGACGTATCCGACGGCGGGACACCCCGAGCAGTCGCAGGCTCCGGGAGGTGTCCGCCAGGCTGCCGACGGTGAACTGTGCCGCCGAGGCGAGAAGGATCATCCCGACTACGCAGGCCAGCCCGGCGACCATGACGGCGTAGTTGACGATCCCCTGGTACGCACTCCACTGCAGGGAGATGCCCGTGGTGACGACCGGCGCATCGCGGTAGGCGTCCGATGCCTGCGCAGCACGGACGGCCGTCCCGATTACTCCCCCGGCCACCGCAGTTAGCAGTGCGAGGGTCGAGGCGGATGCCACGACGACAGACCGGTGCCCGGTGAGCAGAAGACGAAGCATCATCGGGTGCCCGCCATCTCGCCCTCGATGACCCCGTCGCGCAGGATAAGGGTTCTGTCGGCTGCGGAGGCAATGCCCGGGTCGTGGGTGACCATGAGGACGGTGGTCCCCGCGGTGGCCAGCTCCCGCAGCAGATCCACCACGATCCGCCCGTTGCGCTCGTCAAGGGCCCCGGTCGGCTCGTCGGCGAAGATGACCTCTGGACAGGACGCCACGGCGCGGGCGATCGCGACCCGCTAACGCTGACCGCCGGAAAGTTCGTCAGGACGAGCGCGCAGACAGTCACCCATTCCGACCTGGTCCAGTGCCTGCGAAATTGCTCCCTGATCAGCATGCCGCCCAGCCAACCGTATACCGAGAGCGATGTTCTCCTGCACGCTGAGGAAGTCGAAGAGGTTGTAGCTCTGGAAGATCGTGGCCGTCATAGTGGCCCGCAAGTGTGACCGCTTCGCATCCGAGAGTTGCCACAGGTCAGTCTCCCCGTAGAACACCTGACCGGCAGTGGGCTGCACAATCCCGGCCAGCAGATTCAGCAGGGTCGACTTGCCGGAGCCTGAGCGACCCATGAGCGCGAGGAAGGAACCGGCGGGAACGGTGAAAGCCACGTCATCGATGACGGGTCCATCCTGTTCGCGGTAAGTCTTGACGAGTCGGCTGGCGGTGATATCCATGCCTTAAGTGTCGCCTGGGAAAGCGTGAAAGGACAGGGATCCGGACGATTACGGGACCTGGCTCCACCCCCGCCGCGAGTCACCCCGGCGTCGGCCACGGCAGATCCTCCGCCACCGGCGCACCGTTGCCCTGCCGCCAGGTGTTCACCCCCACCACCACGTCGACGACGGCACCCAGGCCCCGGCATCCTGCCCCAGCGACGATGCCTACCGGGCAGGAGGTGCTGATCCGGTTCCCGAGCTGCCGGTCGAGTGCCGGACGCAGTTCCTGTGGAAGTGCTTCCCCCTCCTCATGTGCCACCCGCAACAGGTCGTAGCCGAGATCGTGGGTCCGACATGGCGGTTCGAACCTCTCCGGCAGCGGCACCGGGCTGGAGCACCGGCCGTCCGGGTTCGCCGGGAAGCCGTCGGCGTCCACCACCGGACGGTAGTCCAGAGCGTCGAAGACCGCCTCCGGCAGTGACCCAATCCAGGTGTCGGCGACGTCGCGGTCACCGTCCATCCTGGCCAGCTCCGCCGTCACCTGCGTCACCGGGCCGGCCGCCGGAATATCTCCCGACACTTCCGCGGGGTCTCCGTCACCGGCCTGCAGCAACAGACCTGCCCCGATGAGGGCGGCCAGGGAGGCGACGCGTCGAGGACGAGCGTCGGTGGCCTGGGGTAATGAAGTCATGGTTCCATGGCACTGTCCGGCGTAGCGGAAAACAGTCCCCGCAGCCTCCGGGAAATGGTGGACCTGGCTCCACCGACAGCGTCCGGTCACACCGATAGAGTCGGTGGACATGACCACCGGAGAACTGCGCTACTGGCCGCCAGGGTTCGACCGCCGTCTCTGGCGGTTCCTCATGCGACTGCCGGTGTGGCGATCACTCCTCTGGACGCTCCTCCTTGCCGTCCTGTTCCTCCCCTCGTTGATCATCACAGTGATCCTCCTCCCCTGGTTACCGCTCAGCGCCCGCGCCGCCGACCTGCTCGGACATATCAGTGCGCGGTGGATGAAGGTGCAGGTCCCGACGCGCCGCGTGAACCGCTGGTTCGACTGGCGGCAGACCGTGGAACTCATCACCCAGCTGTTCCTCGGGCTCGCCGCCTTCGTCCTGACCTGCAGCGTCGGGGTGTTCACCGTGGTCGTCGCAGCAGTGCCCTTCATCTTCCGGGACTCGGTCGACGGCAATCTCGACCTCGTGTTCTGGTCCACCACCTGGCCCCCGGCGGTGTTCATGGTGTGCTGGGCGATGGCCGTGATCGGCCTGCTGGCCTACCTCTACCTGGCCTGGGCGATCACCGGGTGCTCCGTCGCCGCGACCGTGGCGTCCAACACCACCACGGATGCCGAGGTCGCCGAGCTCACCCGTTCCCGCGCCGTCCTGGCGGACGCCTTCACCGGTGAACGACGCCGTATCGAACGCGAACTGCACGATGGTGCCCAGCAGTACCTCACCGCGCTGCAGCTCAATGTGGCGACGCTG
>NZ_CACZOO010000258.1 GCF_902782855.1 uncultured Corynebacterium sp. | reverse complement strand
CCCACCTCGCCAGCATCGCCACCGGCGCCTCCACATGCCCCAGCGAACACACCACGTACACCACCTCGGTGGACTTATTGCCCTCTCCACTGCGGTGGCGATGGATCTGGTGGTCCATCCTGCCGCCCGAAGTTCCGCAGTGGTCCAGTGGTCGCCCATGAGATATCCCCTCCCCGACGGCCCCTGCCGTCCGGTTTCACCTTAGTGTCCGGACAGTGTCCGCTGGTCCCCACCGGGCTGATCCGGTCTCCCCATGTACGCGACGCAACCGGATCGGCCCGGACCGGCGCGCACCGCCGCAGCAGCTCACCCCTGGTCACGGTTCTGCCGGACGTAGTACGTTGACCAACGTTGACTGCATCCGGTCGTCCCCGTCCTCTCCGCACCGAAGACCCACGTCGGAAACGGCCGGGCGATGATCTCCTGCGAGACGGTCGCTGCCCGCCGCCGGCTACGACGCTCTCCCCCGGGTCGTCTCCGGTGCCGTTGTCGAGGGGGCGACAAGTCGGCGATGGCCGCACGGAACATCCCCTCCCCGCTCTCCAACACCTGGTTGCTGGAGACGACCGGTGGACAGTGGAAGATCGCTGCGGAGACCTACTGTACCAGGCGTCCTTCCTTGTCAAACTGGTACGACCGTGCGTTGGAGAGGATCATGATGAACTCGACGAACGCCCAGATCGCCACCGCGGTGAGGAGAATGCCTGCGGCGATGACGATAATGCCACCGGCGATGATGAGCCCGTCATTGTCCGAGTAGCTGTAGTAGCCGTAGCCCGAGGAGCCTGCCACCCACTCCTGGTCCGACTCGGCGCCGGCGCCGATGCAGCCTATTCCGGCGAAGACACCGATCCAGCCGATCACGGCCATCACCAGCTGAGCGACCGCCTTGCCGGTCTTGCCGAAGTAGAAGTTGTGGGCGCCGACGGAGCCGAGGAAGAACGCCAGGAGCGCCCCGGCGATCTTCGACTTCGGCGAGACTACGGCATTCGGCGGGTAGCCGGCGCCGGGGTAGCCCGGAGCGGCGTAGGCGTTCGGAGGGTAGACCGGCGCCCCGTACCCGTTCGGCGGGTAACCACCCTGCTGCGGGTAGCCGCCGGCATACCCCGGCTGGGACCCCTGCTGGTAACCGGGCTGGTGACCGGACGGATATCCGGGCGGCGAATCGGCCGGCTGGCTCGACAGACCGGGGTAGTCGCCCTCACTCTGCACCCCCTCGACGTCGTCGGAGAACGGGGACTGCGGGAACTGGTCGTCGTCCCTGCTGCTCGACGGTCCTGGATCGGTCACGGTGGGCTCCTCGGGGGTCACGGCGGCAGTGAAAAAGTTCATTGTTCCCCCGTATCGTAGCGGATGAACACCACCCCTGGACCTGTTCCTGCCGCAGCAGGAGCCCCTTCACCATCGGTGGCGTAACCGGCTGAAGACCACCCGCACCAGCTGCGGAGGGACGCCGTGCCCACCGGGGCACCGTCCTGCTCCGGGACACCTGGCTGACCTGGCTGACCGGACCGGTCCCGCCGTCCGCCGGCCGTCCGCACTGTTCCATGCGCCCGGCCGGGTAGCGCGGACTCCTCCCGGGGACCGGACGCCGACCCGTCGGGGGGTCGATGCGGTTCCACAGCTGCTTAGCGTCCTCACCCTCCGGTAAGGATCAGCGCAACGGCAGTCCCTGCCGGTCGGTGGAGTAGGACCGGGCACCGGCGAGGATCATGATGAACTCGACGAAGGCCCAGATGCCGACCGGGGCCAGGAAGAGGAGCCAGGCGGCGCCGCTCACGATCCCGCCCACCATCACCATGTCCGGGTCGTAGCTGTAGGAGTAGGCGGCGCCGGCGCTGGCGATGATGCCGACCCCGACGAAGTACAGGACCCAGCCGATGATCGCCAGCACCAGCTGTGTGACCGCCTTACCCGTCTTCCCCAGGTAGAAGTTGTGCGCGCCCAGCCAACCGAGGAAGAACGCCAGCACTGCCGCGGCGACCTTCGACTTGGCCGACGGCTGCGTCGCACCGCCGTAGGCGCCGTACCCCGGCTGAGGCGGGTATCCGTAGACCCCTGCCTGTGGGTAGCCCTGCTGCTGGGGATACCCCGGGGGCGCGGGGTCCTGCTGCTGGCCGAAGCCCCGGGCACCAGCACCCCACGAATCCTGATTCGTCACTGACGTTCTCCTGTCGTCGTAGCCTCACTGTCGGATGAAGCCTAACCCGCCGGCAGTCGCCTGTAACGCCCGCAAAAAAGAGGGCCGGGAAACCCCGGCCCTCTCTCCGCATTCGTCAACCCCCTACCAAGGAATCATCCGAAAGGAGCCACCCGACCTTCACGGTCAGGCACTCACCTTGCAGTCTACACACATGTGGAACTCAGTGCAGACCAGTGTTGGACACAGCGTTTCTCACACCCTCTTTCTTATAAATGAATCACTGTCATACTGTGCCGGCGACCCACCCCCCTGCGCCCGCCTCCGGACACCATCTACCGCTGCTCGTCCAGCGGCGTCCGCAGCACGGACAGCGCGGTGGCGAGCCCGCCGTAGTTGGTCACCAGCATCACCAGCGCCACGCACTCCCGGTCGGTGAGGAAGGACGCCAGCCGCTCCCACGCCGGGTCCGAGACCTCCCCGAACCGGACGATCTCATCGGTGACGTCGAGCATCGCCCCGCGGCGACCGTGGAACCCGTGGCGCCCCGGCTCCCACCCCTCGTCGACCCGCGTCGCCGCGACGATGTCCCCCTCGATCAGTCCTGCCCTCATGCCCAACGCGGTGTGGTGGTCCATCTCGTAGTCCCCACCCGAGTTCCCCTTCAACGCCGCGACCCGCAGGATCACCAGCTCCGATTCCGCCCTGCCGAGCGCACCGAAGGGCATCATCGTGGCCGAGTACACCAGCCAGGCGGGCAGCATGCGTCTCACCCGTCCGACGGTCGCGAACACCCCGAGCGTCCGCTTCCCCCGGACCCTGGCACCGATCCGCTCGACGGCGAAGTTCACCGGCCCGAGCTCACGCAGTCCCGGCCGCTTCTCCCCCGGACGTCGTGGCACACGCGCTGAAACAGTCATGCCACCGACGCTACCGGAGGACTACTTCTTCGTCTGGTCCTTCTCACCTTCGCGCAGGGTGAGCACATCGACCCCGTCCTCGGTGACGACCATGGTGTGCTCCCACTGGGCGGTCCACTTCCGGTCGGTGTTCTGCACGGTCCAGTTGTCGTCCCAGATGGTGTAGTCCAGCGAGCCGAGGTTGAACATCGGCTCGATGGTCAGCGTCATCCCCGGCTCCAGGACCGTGTTGTACGCCTCCTCGTCGTGGTGGACGATGATCAGACCGTTGTGGAACGTCGGGCCGACCCCGTGGCCGGTGAAGTCCCGGACCACGTTGTAGCCGAAACGCTTGGCGTAGGCCTCGATGACCCGGCCGATGACGTTGACCTCGCGGCCCGGCTTCACCGCCTTGATGCCGCGCCACATCGCGGTGTAGGTCCGGTCGACGAGCAGCTGGTGCTCCTCGGAGACGTT
>NZ_CACZOO010000257.1 GCF_902782855.1 uncultured Corynebacterium sp. | reverse complement strand
CGGCCCGGCTCCCCGCGTCACTGCTCCGGCTTCGGGCCCGCCGTCTTCTCCGTCGCCCGTTCACCCTCACGCTCCGCCTCCCGCTCGGCGAGGGTCGGACGGATCGGCCGGGCCAGCTGGGTCATCTCACGACGCCCCCGCAGTTCCACGGACTTCATCATCGTCCAGCGGGCCTGCTCCGCCTCATTGGCCTGACGCACCGTCGCCGCCGTGGTCAGCACCCGGCCCGGGGTCTCCTTGGCCACGTCGGTCAGCCGGGCGGCGGCGTTCACGGCGTCCCCGATGACGGTGTACTCGAAGCGGTTCTTCGCGCCGATGTGCCCGGCGACGACCGGGCCGACCGCGGCACCGATACCGGCGGGCAGCTCCTGGGCTGCCAGCCCGGTCTTCAGTTCACGGGCGGCGGCGAGCGTGTGCCCGGCGATGTCGTCCAGGGGCAGGGGTGCGCCGAAGACGGCCAGAGCGGCGTCCCCCTCGAACTTGTTGATGATGCCCTTGTTGCGGTGCACGACCTCCACGACGATGTCGAAGAAGCGGTTGAGGGCGCGGACGACCTCCTGCGGCTCACGGGAGACCGCGAAACCGGTCGATCCGACAACATCGACGAAGAGGACGCCGACCTGGCGGTTCTCGCCACCGAGCTGGGGTTTCTCCTCCAAAGCGTGCCGGGCGACCTCGTCGCCGACGTAGCGCCCGAACAGTTTGCGGACCCGCTCGCGCTCCTGGAGTCCGGCCATCATCTCGTTGAACCCGGCCTGCAGCACGCCGACCTCGGAGCCGTCGTAGATACGCACCTGGGCATTCGTGTCGCCGCGGCGCACCCGGTTCATCGCGACCTGCAGTTCACGGATCGGATCGACCACGGTCATGGTCATCAGGCGCGTCCCGGAGAACCCCGTGAACAGCTCTGTGAGGCTCAGCGCGAGGACGCCGGGGAGAATCTCCGTGGCATCCCCGCCGAAGAAACCGCTGGCCTGCGCGACAACCATGAGCACCACGCCGACCACCGGCACCGCCGAGGTGAGGATCCACACGAAGGTGATCTGCCGCGACAGGGGGGCGATCCTCTCCGGCGAGCCCTGGTCGGGCTTCAGCGCGCGCACCGCGACCGGGCGCACCATCCGTTCAGCGACCATGTAGGTCAGCAGGACCACCATCGCCCCGCCGAGGGTGGCTGTCACAGCGACGGTCAGCGCCCAGCTGCGGGAGACCTCGACGAGGGCGACGACGGTGAAGATCACCACGCCGACGGCCCACAGCCCCGCACCGAGCAGCGCCTGGAAGGAGGGGATGCGCAGTACGAGACCGCGGATCATCCGCGGGTCGTAGCCGGCCGGTGCGCGCTCCCAGCCGAGTACCGGGGTGAAGAAGTGCAGGGTCATCCCCACACCGACGGCAAGGGCGAGGATGAAATAGCCGACGTAGAGTGACAGGGTCAACGTGCTGACCGACAGGAACTCGCGGGCTCCGGGCAAGGGCACCAGGAACCGGAGGAACGATGCGACGGCGAGCGCCCCGAAAACGTTGACGACCAGCACAGCCAGGGCGTAGAGGGGCCAGCTGGTGCCCCACGCCCACCGGATGTACCGCGCCAGTCGTTGCATGGTGGTCCAGCCTATCGGAGTGGGGCGGCGGGTGTCCCCACCACCGCCGAACTACACTCGCCACCATGACCACCGCCGCAGGCACCACCGACGTCTTCTCCCGAGCAGCGCTGAGCCCGCACGTGGTCCGCCCGTTGCGGGACGCCGTGCTCTCCGCCCGCCTACGAGTTTCCGACAACGACCGGTTCGGGGTCGTGGAGGACGCCGTGAACGACGCCGCCATGACCCACTCCTGGCTCTTCACCGGCCCACCGGGGTCCGGCCGTTCAGTGGCGGCGAAGGCCTTCGCCACCGCCCTGGTCTGCACGGATCCCGTGGTGACGGGCTGTGGGCGGTGTGAGCAGTGCCGTTCGGCGGCGGCGGGGTCGCACCCGGACATCTCCTGGATCCGCACCGACGGCGTCACCATCCCGGTCGAGGAGGTGCGTGAGATCATCCGCACCTCCGCCGTGCTGCCGTCGGTGGCGCGCTGGCGTGTCGTGATCGTGGAGGACGCCGACCGGCTCGGGGACTCGGGCGCCAACGCCCTGCTCAAGAGCGTCGAGGAGCCGCCGGCGCACACCGTGTTCCTGCTGTGCGCCCCGTCGACCGACCCGGAGGACATCTCCATCACCCTGCGTTCGCGGTGCCGGCACGTCTACGTGCCCACCCCGTCGAAGGCGGAGGTGGAGGCGGTGCTGCGCGCGGACGCAGGACTGGGGCTCACCGACGAGCAGGCGCGCTGGGCGGCGGAGGTGTCCGGTGGGCACATCGGTCGGGCGCGTCACCTCGCCTCGGATGAGGCGGCGCGGACGAAGCGGGCGACGGCACTGAGGCTGCCCGGGCTGATCTACCGTTCGGGGGAGGGGTACAGGTTCACCGCGGAACTGGTCAAGACGGCGACCTCGGAGGCTGCCGCAGCCGTGGTGGAGCGGGACGCCCACGAGATGGCGGAGCTGGAGAGCTCCCTGGGCATGGGTGCGAAGGGGCGTGGCGTGGCCCGGGCGCAGGTCGGCGCATCAGGGCAGATCAAGGAACTGGAGAAGCAGCAGAAGAACCGGCGGACGCGGATGCTGCGGGACTCGCTGGATCTCGCACTGATCGACATCGCCGGCCTGTACCGGGACGCGATGATGGTCGCCGTCGGTGCGGTGGAGGCGGCGTCCTCCGGGGACGGGGGTGGCGCTGATGACGGTGGCGGCGCTGGCGGCGCTGATGACGCTGGCGGCGCTGGTGACGCTGATGCGGCGCCGGTCGGTGGTTTCCTGCACCCGGACCAGCAGAAGGTCTCCCGTGAGCTGGCCCGGCGCAACTCTCCGGAGGCCCTCGTGCAGTGTATCGACGCGGTGACGGCCTGTCGGGAGACGCTGCGCCGCAACGTGAAGCCGGAAGTGGCGCTCAACGGCATGGTGGGCCGGCTGCGCGAGTGCTGTGGGCAGGTGTGACCGGTCGCTGAGTAGGGCACTGGGTAGGGCGCCGAGCAACTCGTTGCGCTGGTGTGACACCCGGTTTGTGGCCGCAGTGCGGCGTACGTTAGAATGACCGATCGTGCCGCTTTAGCTCAGTCGGTAGAGCGTCTCACTCGTAATGAGAAGGTCGCGAGTTCGATTCTCGCAAGCGGCTCCACGT
>NZ_CACZOO010000256.1 GCF_902782855.1 uncultured Corynebacterium sp. | reverse complement strand
TACATGCTGTCGGCCTACGGTGGAATGGGCAGCATCAGTGACCTGTACATCTGTCCGTGGAACGGGCACCCGGTGGCGGAGGGCCGGTGGGAGCGGGTGACGGACCTGCACGACGAGATCACCGAAGCGATCTACGAGGACGTCACCGCCCTGATCCGTTACTACGAGGAGGACACGTGAGGTACACGGCGGATACGGCGCGGTGCCGCAGGTCGCGAGGTGCCGTGACTGCGGTGACCCTCGGCGTCCTCCCGGTGTTCCTGCTCACCGCCTGCGGCGATGACGGGCCGACCGACACCTCCGCTATCGCCCCGATGCTCCTCACCGAGGACGATGCTCCCGACGGTTTCGGGTGGAACAGTGTCGCCGAGGTGCTCACCGACGCCGGGGACGATCTCGGCCAGCAGCTTGATGCCGCACTGGCGGGGGTGACGACGGAACCGGCGTCCTGCGGTGCCCTGGTGCCTACCTCCGACTCGATCATCGCGGAGCTCCACGACCACCGGGACACGGTCAACGCCGTCGAGTTCCTCCCCGACGATGAGAACACCCCCGCGGTCATCGACGCCGTCGTGTCCACCGCCGACGACGGGGACACCACCGATCTGGCATCCGGCAGGATCGATGCCGGGGCATGCAGTGCCTTCACCCGCACCGGTTCCGACGGTTCGGTCACCCACTACCGCGCCTCCGCGCAGAAGGCATCGGTCGCCAGCCCGGACGACACCAGGGTCATCACCGTGCTCAGCGACTCCGTCACACCCGGCGAGGACGTGGTCACCACGGTCGCCGGTACTGTCGAGGGTGTGCATTTCCGGGTCACTTCGGCCGGCGTCACCGACGCGGACGTGCTCACCACACTCGCAGAGAAACAGGTCGCGAAGATCTCTGACGCGACGGAGGGACAGGACTAGATGTTCGGCAGGAAACGCCCGAGGGCCCGGCGGCAGTGGAAGGATGCCCCCGACCCCGGTACCGTCGACGTGCTCCCGGATCCGCGGCCGGAGGCCGACCTGGCGTCCTCGGTGCTGCAGCGCGTCCTCGTCGAGGTCGGTGGCGGGAACGTCGAAGGGTTCACCGTGTCCGCCCGCGCGACGACGGGACCGTTGACCTTCACCGTCGACGCCCTGTGGCACGGGATCGCCGGAGACGGGGTCGACGCCTCCCTGAACCGGTGGAACGCCGGGCACACGGTGCCCCGTGCGCATGCTGAACTCGACGAGGAAGGCCGGGTTCGGGTCCGCGCGGACAGTGCCTTGACCTGTGGAGCTGGGGTGACGGTGCAACAGCTCGACGAGTGGATGCGCCGCGGCCTGGCCGGGTTCACCGCACTGGGGGAGTACCTCGTTGCGCGGTGGCCGGCAGCGGAGGATGTCGAGGATGATGATGCTGACGCCGAAGGAGCCGACGACGCTCCGGCCGCTTCGGGCGACATCACCGCTCTGGTCACCGACGGCAACCAGTACGGACTGCTCGGTGGTCGCACACCCGCGGTGCTGCTGCCGAGACTCGCGGAGGCAGTGAAGAGGGCGGCGAAGAGCGGAGACGGCGGGGAGAGTACTGAGGTCCGGGAGTCCGGTGCGTCCGGCCGCCGAGGCAACGGCTACCTGCGCTTCGCCTCCGGTCCCGATGTGGCGCTGCACGACGGCACACTGACGGTCACCGACGGTGTCTCCCTCGGTGCGGTCGACGCCGATACCCTGGATTGGCTCCATGCTCTCTGTGGCCGGGTCAATGCGCTGCCCGGTGGTGTCGTCGCGGTGGCGGACGGTGCGGCGGACGGGGGAGAGGGAACTGTGCTGACCTGTGCGGCCCACCGCCCCGTGGGGTCGGGACTGTCGGACGCCCAGGTGTCCCACGTCATGGCGAGGGACCGGCAGGTCGTCGCGGAAACGCTGCGGCTGCTGATGTCCGAGATCGCCGGTGAGGACGCGGACACGGACTCCGATGCCTGAGGGTCATGTCATCCACCGGCTCGCCACCGGCCTGACCACCGACTTCGCCGGGGAGGCTGTGGCGGTGAGTTCCCCGCAGGGACGCTTCGCCGCCGAGGCGTCCCTGCTCGACGGGTCGGTGCTGACCAATGCCGAGGCCTGGGGGAAGCACCTGTTCGTGCACTTCACTGCGGGTACGGTCCACATCCACCTCGGACTGATCGGTACCCTGCGCTTCGAACCCGTCGCCCCGCCGCACGGCCAGGTGCGGCTGCGTATCGCCGATGACGCGGTCGCCGCCGACCTGCGTGGCCCGCAGCGGTGTGCCCTGGTCACCCCGGTGGAGGAGGACGCCGCGGTCGCGAAACTCGGGGTCGACCCACTGCGCGTGGTCGGCGGCGACACCCCGGCGGGGGAACTCAACGCACGGAAACTGGAGACGGCACTGGCGAAGACCCGACGGTCGTCGAAGCCGGTCGGGGCGCTGCTGATGGACCAGGCGCTGTACGCCGGCGTGGGCAGTATCTACCGCACCGAGGTGCTGTTCCGTCTGGGTATCGGTCCGACGCGTCCGGGGAGGTCCCTGTCAGCGGCGGAGCTGGACGAGATCTGGTCGGACATGGTCGACCTCATGACCTACGGCGAGCTGGCCGGACGGATCGACACCGTCCGCCCCGAGCACACTCCGGAGGCGATGGGGCGTCCGCCGCGTAAGGACGACCACGGCGGCGAGGTGTACGTGTACCGGCGCGCCGGGCTGCCCTGCCTGGTGTGCGGCACACCGGTGGAGACAGGGGAGATGGCGGGGCGGAAGATCTACTGGTGCCCGGTGTGCCAGTCGGGGTAGATCAGCGATAGTCCAGGGGAGGTGGCAGGTCCGGGCGGGGCTGGTCCGCGGCCCGGGGTCGACTTAGTGTTTCGGGACAACATAGTGTGGTCTGGCACAATGCCTTGACCGTTCAAGTGGCGCACCCCACACTTCGCACACATCTCACGGAGCCTTCATGTACCAACCTGACCTGGCACCGGTCGCGGACAACACCTTCCTGTCCGCGCTCGTCGCTCTTCTGCCCCTCCTCACGGTGTTCGTCACCCTCGGCGTCCTGCGATGGCGTGCCCACTGGGCCGGCCTCGCGGCACTCGCCGTCTCACTCGTCGTCGCCGTCGCCGCCTACGGCATGCCCGCTGATCTGGCGGGACTGTCCGCCACCCAGGGCGCGGTCTTCGGGCTTTTCCCGATCCTCTGGATCGTCATCGCTGCGATCTGGTTCTACGAGATCACCGTGAAGGCAGGGAGGTTCCAGGACCTCCGCGCGGTCATCGACAGCATCTCCGACGACCCCCGTATCCAGGCGATCCTCATCGCCTTCTGCTTCGGCGGCATGCTCGAGGCGCTCGCCGGTTTCGGGGCACCGCTGGCGATCACCGGTGTGATGCTCCTGGCCGTCGGCTTCCCCCGCATGCGCGCCGCCGTCGCCGTCCTTGTCGCGAACACGGCCCCGGTCGCCTTCGGTGCGATCGCCACCCCGGTGATCACCGCCGGCAACCTCACCGGTATCGACTACGAACACATCGGTGCGATCATCGGCCGGCAGACGCCGCTCATCGCCCTCATGGTCCCGCTGTTCCTCCTCATCATCGTGGACGGACGCCGTGGCCTCAAGGACTGCTGGCCCGTCGCCCTGGTCATCGGTGCTGTCTTCGCCGGTGCCCAGTTCCTGGCGTCCAACCACATCTCCGTCGAGCTCACGGACATCATCTCGTCGCTGGCAGGCCTGGCGGTCGCCGTGGTCATGCTGCGGTTCTGGTCGCCGAAGGGCACTGACGAGGCCATCGACCGTCTCGGGACGGAACGGGAGAGGGAGGACGCCGAGGCGACCGGCGAGAACGCACAGATCGCGAAGGACGCCGTGGGCGAGCGGGACACCGGCCGTGAACTCACCGGCGGTCGCATCGCCATGGCCCTGTTCCCGTATGTACTGGTCGTCGTGGTCTTCAGCCTCGCGAAGTTGTGGGCACCGCTGAAGGACTGGCTCGCCACCACGGACGTCAGCTTCGGTTGGCCGGGGCTCGACGGTGAGGTGCTCACGTCCTCCGGTGAGGTGTCCGGCTCGACCGTCTTCAATTTCCAGTGGTTGTCCGGTCCGGGAACCCTGCTGCTGATCTGCGGTGTCATCGTGGCCCTGGTCTACCGGTACCCGCTGACCAGCGTCGCGAAGCTGTACGTGGACAACGTGGTGAAGATGCGTTGGACGATCCTGACGGTCGTCTCGGTGCTGTCGCTGGCCTATGTGATGAACCTGTCCGGGCAGACGATCACGGTCGGTACCTGGATCGCCGGCGCCGGTGCCGCGTTCGCGTTCTTCGCCCCGGTCCTCGGCTGGCTCGGAACTGCGGTGACCGGCTCGGACACCAGCGCCAACGCCCTGTTCGCGACCCTGCAGCAGACCGCTGCGGAGGGGGCGAACCTGGATCCGGCACTGATGGTGGCGTCCAACACCTCCGGTGGTGTGGTCGCCAAGCTGATCAGTCCGCAGAACCTGGCGATCGTCGCCACGGCGGTCGGCCTGGTCGGCAAGGAGTCCGTGATCCTGCGCAAGGTCGTCTGGTGGAGCGTCGGCATGCTCGTCGCGCTGTGTCTGCTCAACGGCCTGCAGTCGGGGATCCTGTCCGGGATGCTGCCCTGACGATGGGGCGGCGCCCGGAGCAGCGTAAGGAACGCTGACCTGACCAGAGGTAAGGCGTACCATGTTGTGTTATGGTCACCCGACAGCTCCCCCACCCGTCCGAGATCCTCGAACTGATGAAGTTCAAGAAGCCGGAGTTCAACGCGAAGAAGCGTCGGCTCGATTCCGCACTCACCATCTATGACCTGCGGAAGATCGCCAAGCGCCGTACCCCGGCCTCCGCCTTCGACTACACCGACGGCGCCGCGGAGGGCGAGATCTCCCTCGCCCGCGCACGCCAGGCCTTCGAGGACGTCGAATTCCACCCGTCGATCCTGCGGGACGCCTCCCACATCGACACCACCACGGAGATCCTCGGCGGCACCTCGGCCCTGCCCTTCGGCATCGCCCCGACCGGCTTCACCC
>NZ_CACZOO010000255.1 GCF_902782855.1 uncultured Corynebacterium sp. | reverse complement strand
GCTCCGGCGGCCCCTGGTGCTCCTGTCACCCCCGGTGCCCCGGGCGCTCCCGCTACCCCTGCAGCCCCCGGCGCTCCCGCTGCGGCTGCTCCTGCCGCAGCGACGAAGACCGCCGCCAAGCCCGCACCGAAGCCGGAGAAGAAGAAGGAACCCCTCACCATCTTCGGCATGGAGGTCGCCGACCTCTGGGCGATGGCCGCCGCCGGTGTCGGCGGTGTGGCAGCCAGCGCCGGGGCCACGATCAAGGGTCTCGGCAAGAAGGGTGCGATGATCTTCGGCGCTGCCCTGGTCGCCGCCATCATTATCGTCGTGGCGGTCCGCTGGTTCATCCACCTCGACTTCATGGAGAGCTGGATGAAGGACTACCCGGGCGAGTACGAGGTCGCGGAGTCCATCGCCCCTGATGAGGGCTTCCCGATCTGGGCCCGCTGGCAGCACTACCTGAACTTCCTGTTCATGGCCCTGATCCTGCAGTCCGGTCTGCGCGTGCGCACCCAGCAGAAGCCCCCGGCGGTCTGGCAGCCCAAGAAGGGCGGCAAGAAGATCAGCATCAACCTGTGGCTCCACACCTCGCTGGACCTGTTCTGGATGCTCAACGGCCTGATCTTCATCATCCTGCTGTTCGTCACCGGTCACTGGTCGCGCATCGTCCCGACCAGCTGGGAGGTCTTCCCGAACGCCATCTCCGCCGGACTGCAGTACGCGTCCTTCGAGTGGCCAGCCGAGAACGGCTGGACGAACTTCAACTCGATCCAGCAGATCATGTACTTCCTGGTCATCTTCGTCGCCGCCCCGCTGGCCATCATCTCCGGCCTGCGTATGAGTGAGTGGTGGCCGTCCGAGGCGAAGAAGCTCAACAAGCTCTACCCGGCCCCGGTCGCGCGGAAGATCCACTTCCCGACCATGCTCTTCTTCGTTCTCTTCGTCTTCATTCACGTCTTCCTGGTCTTCACCACCGGCATGACGCACAACCTCAACCACATGTTCGCCGGTAACCACTCCGGCAACCTGGGCGGCTTCCTCTGGTTCGTTTTCGGACTCGCCGTCGTCATCGCCCTGGTCTCCGCGGCCCGCCCGCTGGTGATCCAGCCGATCGCCGGCAAGTTCGGTCAGGTCAGCGCCCGCTAGAGGGCGCAGCGCCTGCCGGACCGGGCAGACACGTGAAGGGCGGCACCGGCATGGTGCCGCCCTTCCGTCAGCTGCGGGTCGGGTGCTCCAGGTTGGCCCGGGACTGTCAGACCAACCTGAGGTACCCGACCGAGGTGAACGCCACCTACGGCGGCTACGGCAGCCGGTGTGTCCACTCCTCGGTCGAGAACTTCTCGTCACACGCCCGTTGCGCCATCGCGAGATCCTCCCCGGTGATCGTCCCCTCGGTCGCCCCGTACTTCTCCTTGAAGGTGTCGTGGAAGACCTCGAGGATCTCCTCGCGCGGCAGCTGCGTCTGTGACCGCATCGGATCGACCCGCTTCACCGCCGACCGGGTGCCCTTGTCCTTCATCTTCTCCTTGCCGATCCGGATCACCTCGAGCATCTTCTCCGCGTCGATGTCGTAGGACATCGTCACGTGGTGCACCATCCACTCGTTGGAGAACCGCTTCTGCGCCGCCCCGCCGATCTTCCCGACATCGGAGGAGATGTCGTTGAGCGGGATGTAGCGGGCGTTGATCCCCACCTTCTTCAGGGCCTCCATCGTCCACTCGTCGAGGAAGGGGTAGGACTGCGCGAAACTCAGCCCGTCGACGAGCGCCTGCGGCACGACCAGCGAGTAGGTCACACAGTTGCCCGGCTCCATGAACATCGCCCCGCCACCGGTGACGCGGCGGGAGACGGTGATGCCGTACCTGTCCACACCCTCCTGGTTGATCTCGTTACTGTAGGACTGGAACGAGCCGATGACGACCTGCGGCGCGTTCCACTCCCACAACCGCATGAACGGCTTACGGCGCCCGGCGGCGACGTCGGCGGTGAGCGTCTCGTCCATGGCGACGTTGAGCATCGGGTCGACCGAGGGGCCGTAGATGACATCGAAGTCGATGTCGTCCCAGCCGATGGCGTGGCCCAGGGCACGACGCACCGCGATGCCCACTCCCTCGGCGGTGACGCCGAACAGCACGTCACTGCGCAGCAGGGAATCCTGGACCCGCTCGGCGTACCCGTCGGCGGTCAGGTCGGCCGGCGCGCCTTCCAGGGCGGAGGTCATCCGGACAAGGGCCTCGTCGGGCTCCAGGAAGAAATCACCGGCGATCCGGACATCCCTGAGGACGCCGGGATCTGCCTCGGTGACGGTCGACACCTCCAGGTCGACGACGATGAGCTTTCCTCCGGGGACCTTGTATTCTCCGTGCACGTCAGTTGCCCTTTCTGCTGCCTGGTACGGGTGACCTGCGTTCTCGGGTACCACGGTGTTGGGATACCCTCACCCGGCCCAGTGTACGCAGCGTCCGGACACTAACCCCGCAGTGCCAGCGCGAAGGGGAGAACCGCCGTAGCCCCCGCCAGGCGTAGTTCGCGCCCCGCCACGGTCATGGCCCAGCGTGACCCGATCTCGGTGTCCACCAGCAGCACGACCTGCCCCGCCACCGCTGCGGCGGTCTCCGGCGGCACACTGAACGCCCCGGCCAGGTTGCGTACCCGGAACGCACTGTTGACCTCGGGGGTCCCCGGATCGTGGGTGAGGCTGAGCGTCCCGGCGTCCACCATCCGGCCGATGCGCGCCAGACCGGACGCCAGGTCACCCGCCGTCACCGGGCGCGTCACCGAGGGCATGCCCACGACCACGGTGGGACGCTCCTGCCACCCCCACTCCCTGAGCACCCGGATGCACCAGTCGGCGACGGTCCCCGGTACCGGGACGTCGCCGGGACCCGCCGCACCCTCGGCGAGGAAGCCGCGTAGTGTCTGGCCGGCCCCGAGGTCGGTGAACCGGGCGATGACGCGTCCCTCTGCCACCCGCTCGTCGACCGGGATCCTCCCCTTGAGCGGTACCCCGACCTTCTCCATCCCGGAGGGCCACTGGCCGCGGGGTTCGACGGGGATGCCGATGCCGGAGAGCACCTTGCGGGCCTCCGACTCACTGTTGGCGCTGACCGTGGCGTCCCACCACACCCCGGCGCAGACGTCGCAGCGTCCGCAGTCGTGGGCGGTCGGATCGTCGAGGGCCTCGGCGAGGAAGCGCATCCGGCACATCCGTCCGGCTTCGTAGCCGAGCATCGCCTGAGCCTCACGTTTCCGGGCCTCGGTTACGGCGGTGTAGCGGGGGGCGTCATAGGACCAGGGGGCACCGGTGGTGATGAACCCCGAGCCCGCACGGTCCACCGCTCCGTCGACCTGCAGGGTCTTGAGCAGCAGGGTCAGTTTTGTCCGCTTGATGCCGACCAGTGGTTCGAGCGCGGGGACGGACAGCGGGGCGGGGGCGTCCGCCAGAGCGCTCAGCACCGCCAGCGCGTCCTCCTCCTCGGGCATGGACGCGGTGGCGAAGTACTCCCAGATCTCCGCGTCCTCCGTACCCGGCAGCAGAAGCACGTCGGCGGAGTCCGTGGCGCGGCCGGCGCGGCCGACCTGCTGGTAGTAGGCCACCGCGGACGACGGTGCGCCGAGGTGGACGACGAACCCGAGGTCCGGTTTGTCGAAGCCCATTCCCAGGGCGCTGGTCGCCACCAGTGCCTTGACCTCGTTGTCCTTGAGCTGCTGCTCCAGGTGGGCGCGGTCCTCCGCGTCGGTGCGTCCGGTGTAGGAGGCGACGCCCCACCCGGCATCGCGCAGGGCGCGGGTGGTGTCCTCGGCAGCGGAGACGGTGAGGCAGTAGATGATCCCCGAGCCGGTGAAGTCGCCCAGATGCTGGGTCAGCCAGCCGATCCGGTGCCCGGGGGACGCGACAGGTGCCACACCCAGGCGCAGCGAGTCACGCGCCAGGGGCCCACGGATGACCGCCGTGTCGGCCCCGAGCTGGGCGGCGACATCGTCGACGACGCGGCTGTTCGCCGTCGCCGTGGTCGCCAGCACCGGAAGATCCCCCGGGAGGGACGCCAGCAGCGCGCCGATACGCCGGTAGTCGGGGCGGAAGTCGTGGCCCCAGTCGGAGATGCAGTGCGCCTCGTCGACGACGATCATGCCGACCCCTGGCGCCCCGCTGCCACCGGCCCCGGTGTCGCCGAGCAACGGGTCGAGGACGCGCTCCCGGAACTTCGGGTTGGTCAGCCGCTCCGGGGAGATGAGCAGCACGTCGAGACGCCCACCCCGCAGGTCGTCGAGCACCTCGTCCCAGGAGGTGACGTTCGAGGAGTTGATCGTCGCCGCCCGCACCCCGGCACGTTCGGCAGCGGCGACCTGGTCGCGCATCAATGCCAGCAGCGGGGAGATGATCAGCGTCGGTCCGCCGGTACCGCCGCCGAAACCCTCCCGGATCAGCCGGGCGGCGACGAAGTACACCGCCGATTTCCCCCAGCCGGTGCGCTGGACGACGAGGACGCGTTTCCGTGCGCTGACAAGGGCGTCAATCGCCTCGAACTGGCCGTCGCGGAACTCGGCGTCAGCACGTCCGGTGAGCTCACGGAGGATCGCGGTGGCGCGGGTACGCAGGTCTGGGGAAGGAGTGCCGGAAGTCATGCGCCCCACCCTAGAGGAGGGGCGGGACAGCTCCGGGGCGGTCTGGGGTCAGGGACGCCCCATCGTCGGGGTGCGCGGCAGCCGCGGCATACGCACCAGCATGATGACGAGGGCGACGAGGGCGAGGACGAACCCGCCGCAGACGACGAGGATGAGGTAGCCGACCCCCCACAGACCCGTGTCGTCGTAGGCGCCCATCTGGATCCCGCAGACGGTGGAGAACCCGGCCAGCCCACCGAGCGCGACGACGAACGGGCCGGTCCACCGTCCCCGTGACCGTCCCCGGCCAGGACGGCACCGAGGTCCCGGTGCCGGTGTGAACACCGCCGTCGCGTCCCCCGGGGATTACAGTGCGAGGTACAGACGCAGAAGACCGTGCACCG
>NZ_CACZOO010000254.1 GCF_902782855.1 uncultured Corynebacterium sp. | reverse complement strand
CTGTTGTTCACGCACGTCGATGAGCCGGGCAAGATCGTCGCCGGTCGGCGCTCCACCCCGCTGATCGTCGGTGTCGGTGAGGACGAGATGTTCCTGGGCTCCGATGTCGCCGCGTTCATCGCCCACACCAGGCAGGCCGTGGAACTCGGCCAGGACAATGTCGTCGTCATCACCAAGGACGGCTACAGGGTCATGGACTTCGACGGCTCCCCCGCCGAGGGCCGCCCCTTCACCATCGACTGGGACCTGGCGGCCGCCGAGAAGGGCGGTTTCGACTCCTTCATGATGAAGGAGATCTTCGAGCAGCCCGCAGCCATCCGTGACACCCTCGCCGGCCACTTCGTCGACGGTCGCGTCATCCTCGATGAGCAGCGGATCTCCGACGACGACCTGCGTCAGGTGGAGAAGGTCTTCGTCGTCGCCTGCGGTTCGGCCTACCACTCCGGTCTGCTGGCGAAGTACGCTATCGAGCACTGGGTCAGGCTGCCCGTCGAGATCGAGGTGGCCAGCGAGTTCCGTTACCGCGACCCGGTGCTGGACAAGCAGACCCTCGTCGTCGCCGTCTCCCAGTCCGGCGAGACCGCCGACACCCTCGAGGCTGTCCGTCACGCCAAGAGTCAGGGGGCGCGCGTCCTGGCGGTGTGCAACACCAACGGTTCCCAGATCCCGCGGGAGTCGGACGCCGTGCTCTACACCCACGCCGGACCGGAGATCGGCGTGGCGTCCACCAAGGCTTTCCTGGCCCAGATCGCCGCGAACTACATCGTCGGCCTGGCGCTGGCCCAGGCCCGCGGCACGAAGTACGCCGACGAGATCGAGGACATCTTCGACCAGCTGGAGGCCATCCCGGCGAAGATCGAGAGGACCCTGGAGCTCAAGGACAGGATCCATGAGCTCGCCGAGGAGCTCGGTCCGATCCCGACGATGCTCTTCCTCGGCCGCCATGTCGGCTACCCGGTGGCGCTGGAGGGTGCGCTGAAGCTCAAGGAGCTCGCCTACATCCACGCCGAGGGTTTCCCGGCCGGCGAGCTCAAGCACGGCCCGATCGCGCTCATCGAGGAGGGTCTTCCGGTCGTCGTCGTGGTGCCGTCGGCGCAGGGCAGGGAGATCCTGCACTCCAAGATCGTCACGAACATCCAGGAGATCCGGGCCCGTGGCGCGAAGACCATCGTCATCGCCGAGGAGGGTGACGAGTCGGTGCGGCCCTACGCCAACTACCTGCTGGAGATCCCGGCGTCGGGCACGCTGCTGCAGCCGTTGCTGTCGACGGTGCCGCTGCAGTTCCTGTCGGCGGAGATCGCCCGGCAGTGCGGGAACACCGACATCGACAAGCCCCGTAACCTGGCCAAGTCGGTCACGGTCGAGTAGCTGTCACAGTCCGAAGAGAAGGAATGGAACCACGAACACCACGCATGTCCTCGCGGAAACGGTCGTCGATCTGAATGCGGTGGCGCACAATGTGCGCACCCTCGCCGGGCTGGTCGCCCCGGCGGGAGTCATGGCCGTGGTCAAGGCCGACGCCTACAACCACGGTATGTCCGATGTGGCCCGCACCGCGGTGGACGCCGGAGCGGCCGCACTGGGCGTCGCGACCCTCGGCGAGGCCCTCGCCCTGCGAGGCACGGGCATCACCGCCCCGGTCACCGCCTGGATATGGCTTGTCGGGGAGGATCTGCGCGGTGCCGTGGAGCAGGACATCACCGTCGGCGTCCCCTCGCTCGCGCACCTGGAGGCCGCCACCGCCGCAGCCGCCGGGGTGGGGCGCCCGCTGAAAGTCGGGTTGATGGTGGACACCGGTCTGTCACGCTCCGGGATCAGCCCGGCGGAGTGGCCGGCCGCACTGGACGCCGCGGACGCCGCCGTCGACGCCGGACTCATCGAGGTGACCGGCCTGTTCTCGCACTTCGCCAACGCCGATGACCCGATCTCCCCGACCACGGACCTGCAGGAGGAGCGGTTCAGTGCCCGGATCAGCGAGTGCCGGGCCCGTGGTATCGCTGTCCCGGTCAACCACATCGCCAACACTCCTGCGGCCCTGTCCCGGGTGGATCTGCGCCACGAGATGGTGCGCCCCGGTATCGGCCTCTACGGTGTCGACCCCTGCGCGATCCCGAGCGGTGTTGACCTGCATCCGGCGATGACGCTGCGCGCGCGGGTGGTCACCACCCGAGTCGTCGCGCAGGGTGAGGGGGTCAGCTACGGGCACCACTGGGTCGCCCCGGAGGACCACCGCACCGCCGTGGTGGCCATGGGCTACGCCGACGGCCTGCCCAGGGCGATGTCGGGGAGGTTCGGTGTGACCGTGGACGGTACCTGGTACCCGCAGATCGGTCGGGTGTGCATGGACCAGATCGTCGTGGATCTTGGTCCGGTGTCGGACACCGACGGTCCGGGCGCGTCGGTGCGTCCCGGCGACTGGGCGGTGATCTTCGGTGAGGGCGGACGCACCGTCCGGGAGATCGCCGAGGCCGCCGGCACCATCGACTACGAGATCCTCACCATGCCACGTGGTGCGCGGGTGGCCCGTCGCGTCATCCCCGTCGCTGAGTGAGCTGACAGTGACCCCTGAATCCAACCCTGGATCCGACCCTGGATCCGCCCCTGACTTCACCGCCCCGTGCGGACGGGCCCCGGCGCCGTCGGCCGAGGCGATGAGGACGCTGGGGGAGCGGCTCGGGGCGGTCCTGCAGGCGGGTGACGTGGTGGTTCTCACCGGACCGTTGGGTGCGGGTAAGACGACCTTCACCCAGGGGGTGGTACGCGGTCTGGGTGCGACGGGCCGCGTGAAGTCGCCGACCTTCACTGTCATCCGGGAGCACCGGGCGGGTACCCGCGCCGACGGCACACCGGGTGTGGGACTGTTGCACATGGACGCCTACCGGCTGCTCGGGGACGCGGTGCACACCGCGGTCAGCGAGCAGGGCGCGGACCTCCCGCGCGAGGCTGTGCTCGACATCCTGGAGTCACTCGACGTCGACGATGACCTGGGTGACCGGGTTCTCGTCGCGGAGTGGGGACGCGGGGTCGTCGAGACGTTGTCGGCCCGCGTCATCGACGTGGAGATCGGCCGGCGCACCGGGGGTGGTGGGGATGATGAGGAGTTCGATGTGATCGCGGAGGACGATGATCCTCGTGACCTGCGGTGGACCTGGCTCGACCGGGGGTGAACTGCCGGGGACGGTATTTGTTATCACCCCCACACAATCGGTTCTGGACGGCGTTCCGGGGGAAATCGGGTGTCGGGGATTGTGTCTTCGTCCGGAAGCGTGCATAATGGGCCTCGGATCACTGTGAGGGGTGTATCCAACAGGAACCCCGCTGCAAATGGAGAGTGCAGCGGGGTTCCGCCTTATCTTCACCGGGGCCGGGGGAAGTGGAGGGTCAGGGGAAGTAGACTGCGTGCTCATGCATGTTCTCGCGGTTGACACGTCCACCTCCCATGTCGTCGCCGGGGTGGTCGAGATCCCCGGCACCCCGGGCGGCGGCGCCCCGCTGCTCAGGGCGCAGCGCACCGAGCTCAACCCGCGCGGGCACATGGAGGTCCTCACCCCGAACATCATCGACTGCCTCCGGGAGGCGGGTCTGACCCCCTCCGACCTTGATGCCGTCGTCGTCGGCACCGGTCCAGGACCGTTCACCGGCCTGCGTGTCGGCATGGCCACAGCCGCGGCCTTCGGGGAGGCGCTCGGTGTCCCGGTCCACGGTGTCGAGAGCCACGCGGCCACCGCCTGCTCCCCGGGGGTCGCGGGTACCGTCCTCGTCGTCTCGGACGCCCGACGCCGTGAGTGGTACTGGTCGCTGGTGGACACCGTCACGGCCACCGTCGTCGACGGTCCGTCCGTCACCGCGCCTGGTGTCCTCGCCGGTGAGTATCCTGACGCCACCGTCCTGGCGGCCCGTGAGGTCACGGCGAAGCCCGGTGCGGTCCCGGGGGGCTGGACGGTCACTGACGCAGATGCGCACCCGACCCCGGAAGGCCTGGTCGCCGCTGCACTGCTGCGGTACAGTGCGGCCGGTCTGCGGCGGCCCGGGGTTCCGCTGCGCGCGCTCTACCTGCGACGCCCCGATGCCGTGGAACCGACCCGCAAGCCCGTGTCCGAGGCCCTGGACTTCAGCGGTGTCGACCTCGCCGCGGCTGTCGGCGTGCCCGTCGTCGCCGCTCTGACCGAGGACGACGCCGAGGCCTGCGCAACCATCGAGGCCGCGGTCTTCGCCGGTGACTCCCCCTGGTCGGCGGAGGCGTTCCGCTCCGAGATCGCGGCCCCGCACACCCGGTACATCGGGCTGTACCGGGAGGGGATCCTGCTGGGATTCGCCGGTCTGGCCATGGCAGGTCCCCTCGACGACCCCGAGTTCGAGATCCACACCATCGCTCTCGCGCCGGACGCCCAGGGGAACGGCTGGTCGAAGCTGCTCATGGATCCGCTGCTCGACCTGGCAGACCGGCACGGGGGGCCGGTCTTCCTGGAGGTCCGCACCGACAACGGGCCGGCCATCGGCCTGTACCGGGCCTACGGGTTCGCCGTCACCGGCACCCGGCGCAACTACTACCGGCCCTCCGGGGCGGACGCCTACACGATGCACCGGCCCGCCGTGCACGCCGGTCCGGTGTCCGCTGTCGAAGGTGTGCCCGCCGTGCCCGGACCGCAGTACCGCCCACGCGTGATCCTGGGGATCGAGAGCTCCTGCGACGAGACCGGGGTCGGCATCGTCGAACTGGATGAGCATGACGGCAAGACCCGTGTCACACAGATCGCCAACCGGGTGGCGTCGTCGATGGAGCAGCATGCACGCTTCGGTGGTGTCGTCCCCGAGATCGCTTCACGCGCCCACCTGGAGGCTCTCGTGCCCACCCTGCAGGCCGCCCGCGCCGATTTGGCCGCAGTCACCGGACGTGCGCGCCCCGACGCCGTCGCCGCGACCGTCGGTCCGGGGCTGGCCGGTGCACTGCTCGTCGGAGCCGCCGCGGCGAAGGCCTGTGCGGCGGCCTGGGAGGTGCCCTTCTACGGCGTCAACCACCTCGGTGGCCACGTTGCCGTGGACACCCTCCACACCGGCGGTGTCTACGGCCCGGACCGGGACGCTGAGATCCCCGATGATCTGCCCCACGCCATCGCGCTGCTGGTCAGTGGTGGGCATACCCAGATTCTCGAGGTGCACGGGGTCGGCAGGCCGATGCGTGAACTCGGGTCGACTCTCGACGACGCCGCCGGTGAGGCCTACGACAAGGTCGCCCGTCTGCTCGGTCTCGGCTACCCGGGTGGTCCGGTCATCGACCGGCTCGCCGCGACGGGTGACGCTGCTGCGGTGCCCTTCCCCCGTGGCCTGTCGAAGAAGTCCGACCCGGCATACGACTTCTCCTTCTCCGGGTTGAAGACCGCGGTGGCCCGCTATGTCGAACAGGCGGGACGCCGTGGCGGGACCGTGGCGGTCGAGGATCTCTGCGCGTCCTTCCAGGAGGCCGTCGTCGACGTGCTCACCGCCAAGGCCGTGCAGGCCTGCCGGGACACCGGGGCGTCGGTCCTGCTGCTCGGCGGGGGTGTGTCCGCCAACCGTCGGTTGCGTGCACTGGCTACGGCCCGGTGCGCCTCGGCCGGGGTGACGCTGCACGTTCCGCCGGGACCGCTGTGCACCGACAACGGGGTGATGGTCGCGACGCTGGCAGCCCACCTCATCGGGGCGGGCGTCGCGCCGAGCGGGCTGCGGGTGGCCACCGATCCGTCGATGGACGTGGAGGTGCCGGTGCTGGCTGCGGTGGGGGAGCAGCCGGTGAGCAGTCGGTGAG
>NZ_CACZOO010000253.1 GCF_902782855.1 uncultured Corynebacterium sp. | reverse complement strand
GGCGCGGCGGGTGAGGTCAGGGGTGATGACGTGTCCGCGGGCGGCCATCGACTCGAGCTCCCGCAGGACACGACGCGCGCGGGACACCTGGGCCGCCTCGCCGCGCAGGGTGACATGGTTGCCGCGGCTCAGCAGATCGGCGGCGACATGGTCCTCGATGATGCGCAGGTTCTCGTCGGCGGTGCCGGCGACGGCCTGAGCGGTGTCCGGGTCGAGGTCGACCGTGGTGGAGGCGATACGCCTCGGTGGTTGTTTCACATTTCTCCTGTGTACGTCTTCCGACCGTTGCAGTCTATCGCGCCCATCGGTCGGTGAGCACGCCGATCGCACCGAGGGCGATCGCCGCCGCGCTGGCCGTCCGGTAGACCTCGTGGCCGAGGACCACGGACCGCCCGCCGAGCGCCTCCACCGCGGTGATCTCCCGCGCACTGACCCCACCCTCCGGCCCGATGACCAGGACGATCTCCTCGACATCGAGGTCAACCTGCGCCAGTGGGGTGGCAGCCTCCTCGTGGAGGACGAGCAGCCGCACCGGCCCGGCGGGGAGCACGAGGTCGGCGATGTCGGTGAGCAGGTCACCGACGCAGGCACCGTCGAGTCGGCGGGACTGCTTCATCGCGGAGACCGCCGCAGCCTCCCACTTCGCCCGGGCCTTCCCCGCCTTACCGGGCTTACCGTCCCACTTCGCGATACAGCGGTCGGACTGCCACGGGATGATCCGGTCCGCTCCCGCCTGCACCGCCAGGTCGACGGCGAGTTCGGACCGTTCGGACTTCGGGATCGCCTGGACGATGGTGACCCGTGGACGCGGCGTCCGCCTCGGAAGGACACCCGTGCCGGTCACAGACTCCCCCACGCCGAAGAACGCGGTCACTCCGAGCCCGGAACCGTCGGTGAGCACCACCGGTTCCCCGGCACGGAGGCGTTTGACGGCGGCGTGCCTCGCCTCCGCCTCCGGCAGGAAAAACGTTCCGCTCTCCCCGACCCGATTCAGCTGGTCGGCGAGATCCGGGACGAGGAAGACGGGATCGGTCACCGGTTACCTGCCGAACTTCCCGCGCAGCCGGGAGAACAGCCCGCCTGCGCGCTCGTTGTCGGTGGTGCGTACCCCGGCGGTCTCCCCGGACCGCTTCCGCAGATCCTCCAGGAGCTCGCGGGACCGCTTGTCGAGATCGGTGGGCACGGTGACATCGACATGGGCGATGAGGTGTCCGTACCCCTCGCGGCGCAGGTGCGGCATGCCGGCGCCCCTGACCCGGACGACGGCCTCGGGTTGGGTACCGGGTTCCACGGCGACGGTGACCGTCGACCCGTCGAGCATATCGACGTCGACACTGGTGCCCAGGGCGGCCTCGACCATCGGCACGTGGACGGTGACGTGCAGGTCATCGTCCTCACGGACGAAGCAGGGATGCTCTTCGACGTGGACCTCGACGTAGAGGTCACCGGCGGGTCCGCCGCCGGGCCCGACCTCACCCTTGCCGGACATGCGGATGCGCATGCCGTCTCGGATGCCGGCGGGAATGTTCACCGGGATGTCGCGGCGGGCCCTGACCCGGCCGTCGCCGGCGCACTCCTCACAGGGATCGGGGATGATCTCGCCGGTGCCCTGGCAGCGCGGGCACGCCCGGGCCACCTGTACCCGGCCGAGGATCGACTGCTGGATCTCCATGACCTGGCCCTGACCATGGCATGTGGGGCAGGTGTCAGGATCCGACCTCGTCGCCGAGCCGGTGCCGTCGCAGGCGTCACAGACCACGGCGGTGTCCACCGTGACCTCACGCTGGACGCCGGTGAAGCAGTCCTCGAGGGTGAGTTCCATGCGCAGCAGGGCGTCATTGCCCGGGCGGACGCGGGAGGCCCGCGGGCCACCGCCGGTCCCCCCGCCGCCGAAGAAGGCGTCGAAGATATCGCCGAAGCCACCGCCGCCGAAGCCACCGGGGGCACCGCGACCGTAGCCGGGGTCCTCCGGGTCTCCACCGGCGTCAACGATGCGTCGCTTCTCCGGGTCGGTGAGGACCTCCTGCGCCAGTGACACCTCGCGGAACTTCTCCGCGGCCTCCTCAGAGGGATTCACGTCCGGATGGTACTTGCGGGCGAGCCGACGGTAGGCCTTCTTGATCTCGGCGTCCGTCGCGTCATGCTCGATGCCGAGGACGGCGTAGTAGTCACGAGCCAAGGTAATACTGCTTCCTCTGTGTTCTCAGTTGCGGTTCTCCGGGGGCATTCTACTCCCCCACGAGGATCCTGCTGACATAGTGGGCGACGGCCTGCACCGAGCTGATGGTGCCGGGGTAGTCCAGGTACGTCGGCCCGAGCACACCCATGCCACCGAGCACCGCCTCCCGCGTGCCGTAACCGGTGGACACCACCGTCGCGGACTGTAGCTCGGCAGGGGTGTTCTCCTCGCCGATGGTGACCCGGACACTCTGTTCCCCGAGGTCACGGACCCTGGACAACAGCCGAAGAACCACCACCTGCTCCTCCAGGGCGTCGAGTACGCCGTCGAGTTCGCCGATACGGACGATGTTCGGGGTACCGGCGATCATCAGTCGGTCGTTGGGTCGGTTGAGCAGGGTCTCCACCAGCACGGTGGCGCAGGTCAGCGCGGCGTCCTGCAGCTCGGCAGGGACGCTCGGATCATCGCCGGCGGCCATTGCAGCGATCTCCGCTGACGCGTCGTCGAGAGTGTGACCGACGAGGGTGTCGTTGATCAGCGCACGCAGCCGGGGCAGATCGTCGGCGGGCAGCGCAGCGGCGAGGTCGACATTGCGCTGGTCGACCTGGCCGGTGTCGGTGATGAGCACGAGCAACAGGCGGGTGTCGGCGAGCTGCACGACCTCGCAGTGCTTCACCCGGCCGCGGCGCAGGTCCGGCAGCTGGGCGACGGCGACCTGGCGGGTGAGCTGGGCGAGCAGCTGCACACTGCGGCGCAGCACGTCCTCCATGTCCACCCCGTCCTCCAGGAACCTGAGGATCGCCCGTCGCTCAGG
This sequence comes from uncultured Corynebacterium sp., assembly GCF_902782855.1. Lineage (GTDB taxonomy): Bacteria > Actinomycetota > Actinomycetes > Mycobacteriales > Mycobacteriaceae > Corynebacterium. Next base: position 3,302 of record NZ_CACZOO010000253.1, on the reverse strand, counting down.
CGGGCTCAGCGGCTTGATCCGGTGGATGCCGTCGACGAAGACCCGGTAGGCCTTCTCGGTGGGGATCCGCCCGGAGCTGGCGTGCTGCTGCGTGATGAATCCGTCGGACTCGAGCACAGCCATGTCGTTGCGCACCGTCGCCGAGGACACCCCGAGACCGTGGCGCTCCACCAGCGCCTTCGAACCGACCGGTTCCTGGGTGGAGATGAAGTCGGCGACGATGGCCCGCAGGACCTCGCCGCGGCGTTGATCCGCCGTGCTCACTTTCGCCATGGCCGACAGTCTAGTCGTCCTCCTCCACGAGGATGTCGGTGATGATCCCGTCCGCGAGCAGGCGTCCGGCGTCGGTCAGCCGGGTCCGCCCGTCAACCCGTTCCAACAGTCCCAGGCCGATGTGGCGGGCGACGGCCCGCGGGGCGTGGGCGACCACCTCGTCCGGCAGCCCCTCGGCCAGCCGCAGGCCCGTCATGATCCTCTCGGTGTGCACGTCGGCGGCACTCAGCGGCTCGGTGCTCACCACCGGGGAGTTGCCGGCCGACAACGCTTCCGCGTACCGTCGCGGCAGTTTCGCGTTGACCAGGCGTGTGGTCCCCGCACTCCCGTGCAGGCGGACGCAGCCGTGGGCGCCGGGACCGGCCCCCCACCACTGCCCACCTCGCCAGTACACGAGGTTGTGCCGGCACTCTCCACCTGGCCGGCACCAGTTGGAGACCTCGTACCAGCCCATCCCGGCGTCCCGCAGGGCAGCGTCGATCATCTCGTAGCGGTCGGCGTAGGTGTCCTCGTCAGGGGCGGGCAGCTGACCCTTGCGCACCTTGCGGGCCATCGCTGTACCGTCCTCGACGATGAGGGAGTAGGCCGAGACGTGGTCCACCCCGGTGTCCAGCGCGGCATCGATACTGCGCCGCAGGTCGTCGTCGGTCTCGGTCGGAGTGCCGTAGATGAGGTCGAGGTTGACGTGGTCGAACCCTGCGGCGAGCGCCTCGGTCGCGGCGGCGGTCGCCCGGCCCGGCGTGTGGTTGCGTTCCAGCACCTTGAGGACACGGGCGGACGCCGACTGCATGCCGAGCGAGATCCGCGTGTACCCCGCCTCGAGCAGGGCGTCGAAGAACTCCGGGGAAGTGGATTCCGGGTTCGACTCGGTGGTCACCTCGGCACCGGCCGCCAGGCCGAGGCTGCGTCGCACGGCCCCCAGCACACGGGACAGCCCGTCCGCACCGAGCAGTGACGGCGTCCCCCCACCGAGGAAGACGGTGGACGGCGGCCCGGGCCGGTCCCATTCCCCGGCCGCCCGGTCCAGTTCCGCTTCCAGGGCGTCGAGGTAGGTCCCGACGGACGAGGTGCCGTCCTCGCCGGGGGTGTAGGTGTTGAAGTCACAGTATCCGCAGCGGGTGGTGCAGAACGGGACGTGAATGTACAGGCCGGTGTCCACGGGGGTGAGGGTACTCACCCGGCCGCGGAACGGCGACGCCGGGCCCGGACGCGGGCCAGCACCCGTTCAACCCGGGCCCGGTCGACGAGGAACTCAGGGGGAGCCTCCCCGCGCATCTCGGCGACCAGGACGGGGTGGTCACCGATGACGTCCCTCCTCCAGGCCGCGACGGTCTGCCGGGTGAGTGCCCAGGACCGCGCGAAAGCCTGCGGTAGCAGCACGGTCTGGTGTTCGACCGCCTCCTTCGTCTGTGCGACGACCCATTCCGCGAGCTCGGCGAGGTCCGCGGTGAGCACGGTGTTCCGGTGGCGCAACGACACTCTCAGCGTGGCGGTGCTGACGACCGGCCCCCTCGGCGCCACCGGCGGCGCGGTCGACGGAGGCGGGTCCTGGTGCGGGTGCAGGAAGGAGAGGGTGCGACCCGGGTGGTAGTAGTTGTCCTCCGAGGCGGACAGGGTGCCGGAGTTCACCCCGGACACGAAGGCCTGGCGCAGACCGTTCATCTCGGCGAGGTACTGACGGACTTCACCGCGCCCCTGGTCGACCACGCCCGCGAGTTCGTGCATGCAGTCGTCGACCAGTTCGGCGTCCCAGTCGGTCATGGACGCGGCGACGTTGTCGATGCCCTCCGCGATCTCGTCGCCGATGTCGTACACCCCCTGGGTGAGGTCGCGGAGACGCAGGCGCGCGGCATCGTGCACGTCGGTCTCCTCTCGTCAGGGGTCGTGCCGGTGATCGAACGTGACAACCATAGGACAGCGAACACCCCGGCACCGGGAGGCGGGGCCGGGGTGGGACGGGTGTGAATGATGTGTCAGTTGGAGGTGTAGATCCAGGCGATGTCGTCCGCGAAGTGCTGGGAGACGGCGAACCGCTTGACCTTCATCGAGGGGGTCATCTCGCCCTTCTCCTCGGAGAAGTCCCGACGGCAGATCCGGAACTTCTTGATCCCCTCGGCGTGCGACACGGTGTCGTTCGCCTCATTGATCGCGTCCTGGATCTCGGCACGCAGCACCGGGTTCTTCGCCAGCTCGAGGACGCCGGTGTGCTCCGGCACGTTGTTGCGTCGGCGCCAGGCCGGCAGCGCCTCCTCATCGAGGGTGATGAGACAGCCGATGAACTTCTGGTCGTCGCCGACGACCATGGCCTGGGAGATCAGCGGGGCGGAGCGCAGGATGTCCTCCAGCGGGCCCGGCGAGACGTTCTTGCCACCGGCGGTGACGATGATCTCCTTCTTCCGTCCGGTGATCTTCAGGTGGCCGGTGGGCAGCAGGGAACCGAGGTCGCCGGAGCGCAGGAAGCCGTCATCGTCGAAGCTGTCCTTCGTGGCCTGCTCATTGTTCCAGTAGCCGTCGAAGACGACGACGCCCTTCATGAGAATCTCCCCGTCCTCGGCGATACGGACGGTGTTTCCGCCGACCGGCTTGCCGACGGTGCCGATGATGTTGTCGGGCTCGAAGTTCACCGCGATGGCCGCGGTGGTCTCGGTCATGCCGTAGCCCTCGTAGATCCGGACGCCGATACCACGGAAGAAATGCGTGAGCTCGGGGTTCAGCGCGGAACCGCCGGAGATGCAGTACTGCAGCGCCCCGCCCATCGCGGCGCGGACCTTACCGTAGACGAGCTTGTCGAACAGGGCACGGCGGGCCCTGAGCAGGGGGCCGGGTCCCTCCGTGGTGTCGAGCGCCTTGGAGTACTCGATGGCGGTCTTCTCGGCGAGCGGGAAGATCTTCGCCCCGACGCCGCCACCGTCGACGGCCTTCGCCTTCACACCGGCGTGGACCTTCTCGAAGACGCGGGGGACGCCGAGGATGAGGTGCGGCTGGGCCCGGGCGAACTCGGGGACCAGGGTGGACATCTCCGACCAGTG
>NZ_CACZOO010000252.1 GCF_902782855.1 uncultured Corynebacterium sp. | reverse complement strand
TTGCAGGGCATCCTCGCCGGAGTCGAGAGCTTCACTGCCGTCGTCGGTCCGGTCAGCTTCACTGCGGTCTTCGCTTTGACCAGGTCAGGGGCAGACGGCACGCTCTGGCTCCTCGCGACCGTACTCTACCTCCCCTGTGCGGCGCTCATCGTCCGGACGGGAAAGGCGGGGTACTAAGTCTCCGGAACTGACCGCAGGGTCGGTAGCGTCCCGTCACAAGGGAAACCGACATGGTAGTCAGCATCAGGGCGGCCTCTGCCGGAACCAGGTGTGCTGCACCGTCGCCACCAGTACCGGGAGGCAGCGACCGGATGCCTGGTCACGGCCTCACGGCACTGGCGGCTGCACAGGGATCCCCGAAAGGAACGGGCCCAGTGACCGGCGGTCGATTACTGGTCGGCGGCGAGAGCGTCGAGGTCGACGATCTCGAACTCCAGCAGGTCCGCACCCGTGGCGACCGGCTTCTTTCCCTCACCCGAGTGCGGACCGGAGTGCGCGACCCTGGCAGGACCGGCGGCCCAGGCCCGGAAGTCCTCCTCGGACGCCCAGGTGGTGACGATGAAGTAGCGGTCGTCGCCCTTCGTCGGGCGGAGCATCTGGAAGCCCTCGAAGCCGGGGGAGGAGTCCACGGTGTGGGCACGGGCGGCGAACCGCTTCTCGAGCTCGGGGCCGGCACCCTCGGGAACGGAAATTGCGTTGATCTTCACGACAGACATGTCCGCGATCGTACCTCCGGACCGGATCGGGTGGGGCGGTGCCCGGGAAGGGGCCGGCGTCCGACGGGCACGGCCTCCTCCGTGAGATGGCGTCGGCTGCGTCCGGTGCCGCCCCGGTCGGATGCGGTGGCACAGTGACCGGGGTCAGCTGCGCGTTACTGCGCCGGCGCAGCTACCGTACCGCGTCCGGGCCTTCAGCCAGGAGCTTCCCGAACCCGGACTCGTCCAGCACCGGGACGCCGAGTTCCTCGGCCTTCGTGAGCTTCGATCCGGCCTTCGCTCCGGCGACGAGGAAGTCGGTCTTCTTCGACACCGACCCCGCGGCCTTGCCACCGCGGGACTCCACCGCCTCTTTCGCGCTGGTCCGGTCGTAGTTCTCCAGGGATCCGGTGACCACCACGGTCAACCCGGCCAGTGTCTGCTCCGGCAGGTCGGACACCTTGATGATCTGCTCCATGCGCACCCCGGCCGCGGCCCAGGCGTCCACGATCTCCCGGTGCCAGTCGACCGCGAACCAGTCCTTCACCGACTGCGCGATGATCCCGCCCACACCGTCGATCTCCGCCATGTCCTCGACCGACGCCTCGTCGATCGCCGGAATCGACTGGAGTGTCGCCGCCAGTGCCTTCGCTGCGGTCGGACCGACATGGCGGATCGACAGGGCGGTGATCACCCGCCACAGATCGACCTGCTTGGCCTCACCGAGATTGGCGAGCAACAGCTCCCCGGGTCGGTTCAGTTTCCCCGCCTTCGTGGTGTACGCGCTGGTGGATATGAGGTCCTCGGCCGTCAGGGAGAACAGGCGTCCCTCGTCGGGCAGGACGCCGGAGGCGATGAGGTCCCGGGCGGCGCGCTCCCCGAGGGCGTCGATGTCGAAGGCGCCTCTCCCGGCGAGGTAGTTCAGCCGGTTCTGCAGCTGGCCGGGGCAGTAGCGGGTGTTCGGGCAGCGCCAGTCGGCGTCCCCTTCCCTGGTCGGGGCCAGGGGGGTGCCGCACTCCGGGCACACGGAGGAGAACACGAACTCGCGCTCGGAGCCGTCACGGTCGTCCTCCACCGGACCCAGCACCTCGGGGATCACCTCACCCGCCTTGCGGATCATCGCACGGTCACCCAACCGGATGCCCTTGCGATGTGCCTCGGTGGGATTGTGCAGCGTGGCCATGGAGACCGTGGACCCGGCGACATAGGTCGGGGACATCACCGCGAAGGGGGTGGCCCGGCCGGTGCGCCCCATCCCGATCCGGATGGACTCCACAGTGGTCATCGCCTCCTCCGGAGGGTACTTGTAGGCGATCGCCCAGCGTGGTGCCCGGCTGGTCGCGCCCAGGTCCTCCTGCTCGTCGAGGTTGTCGACCTTGACGACCAGGCCGTCCATCTCGTGGGTCGCGTCATGCCGGTGGCCACCCCAGTACTCCACCTGCTCGAGGACCTCCCCGGCCGAGTGCACCTGCCTCGTGTACGGACTCACCGGCAGCCCCCACGCCGCGATCGCCCGGTATGCCTCGTGCTGAGTGTCCGGCTCAAAACCCTCACGGGCGCCGAGTCCGTGACAGATCAGCTTCAGCGGACGCTTGGCGGTCTCCGCCGGGTTCTTCTGCCTCATCGCCCCGGCCGCGGCGTTGCGAGGGTTGGCGAACATTTTCTTTCCCTCGGCCTGGCGGTCGGCGTTCATCGTCGCGAAATCCTCGACGGTGATGAAGATCTCGCCGCGGATCTCGACGACCGCGGGCACCGGGAACTCGTCGGTGCCGGTGAGCAGGTCGGGGATGTCGGTGATGGTGCGGGCATTGTGGGTGATGTCCTCACCCGTCACGCCGTCGCCACGGGTCAGGGCCGAGTCCAGGCACCCGTCGAGGTAGAGCAGGTCGATGGAGGCGCCGTCGATCTTCAACTCGGTGAGGTAGGTGTCCGACGGGGTGCGGTCCAACCATTCGGTGAGCTCACCACGGTCGAACACGTTGTCGAGGCTGAGCATCCGTTCGCGGTGGGCGACATTGCGGAACGGGGAGTTCACCGGTGGCTGCGCGACCTCGCCGGTCGGGCTCGGACCGGTGACGACCTCGGGGTGCTCGGCCTCCAGATCCTGGAGTTCGCGCATCATCGTGTCGAACTCGGCGTCCGTGATCACCGGCTCACGGTAGTAGTAGAGGTCACGGTGGTGGCGGATCTCCGCCGCCAGAGTGGACCAGCGTTCGGCCGGATCGACGGTACCGGCGGCGTCGGCGGTGCCGGTGCGTTCATCGGACGGGGACATTGTCTGTCGGGGCTTGCTCACCCGGACGAGTCTAGTGTGACCGGGGGCGGGTACGCGGCGGGTCCCCGGTCCGGTGTCCGCAGGAGTGTTTCTGCCACGATATGAGTTTCAGGTCACACTGCCCCGGGGAAGGATGGACCGTGTCACAGGCGACGGGGGTGGAGGTATCTCCGCAGAAAACAACGAACGGGGAGGCTGCTGTGGGCTGTGCGCTGCACGGAGCCGGTGATGCCCGTGCATCGACGGGGGTGATGTCGAGAAAGGCCGTGGACTGCTTGTGGCGACGAAACATAGCGTAGGACCCGTTGCGCCACGCACCACATGCTTTCCTCCGTCCCCGAGTCCCCAGGAGTCACACCATGTTCAACCTTCTCAGCCGTGAAGAGATCGCCGACCTGTCCGCCGGCGCGTCCTACTACCTTTTCGGAGATGACGAAGGCATCGCCGTCACCACCCCCGAGTACGACGACGTCCTCGCCTGATCTTCTGCCTGATCTTCTGCCTGATCTGCTGTCTGATCTGCTGCCGGATCACCCGGCGGACCAGACCGACCCCGCGCCGGACGGCGCGGGGTCTTTTCGGCGTCCGGCCGCCCGCTAGAGTTGTCCACCATGACGACAGCGACCCGCTTCGACCCCTCCCACATGCTCAGTTTCGACCTGGAGACCACCGGCCCGGACCCCCTGACCGCACGGATCGTCACCAGCGCACTGATCACCATCAACGGCTCCCACCGGGATGACCTGGAGATCCTCGCCGACCCGGGCATCGAGATCCCGCAAGAGGCCACCGCCGTCCACGGCATCACCACCGAGTACGCCCGCGCGCACGGGCGTCCGCACGACGAGGTCCTCGCCGAGACCATCGAACGCATCCGACGAGGATGGGCCCAGGGGGCCACACTCATCGTCTACAACGCCGCCTACGACCTCACTGTCCTGCGCACCCTGGAACCCACCTTCACTGTGGACGGTCCGGTTTTCGACCCGCTCGTCGTCGACAAGGCGAAGGACCGGTACCGCAAGGGCGGCCGTCGTCTCACCCAGGTCTGTGAGCACTACGGTGTCTCGCTCGACAACGCCCACGAAGCCTCGGCGGACGCCGTGGCCGCCGCCCGCGTCGCCTGGAAGATCGCCCGGGCCT
>NZ_CACZOO010000251.1 GCF_902782855.1 uncultured Corynebacterium sp. | reverse complement strand
TAGACCGCATCATCCGCGAGCTGCAGGGACGCCAGGCCGGAGGCCATCGCCACCGGGTTTCCCGACAGGGTGCCGGCCTGGTACACCGGGCCGACCGGGGCGAGCATGTCCATGATGTCCGCGCGTCCACCGAAGGCGGCCGCGGGCATACCGCCGGAGACGACCTTGCCGAAGGTGGTCAGGTCCCCGGCGACGCCGTCAACCCCGAACCACCCCTTGCGGGAGGTACGGAAACCGGTCATGACCTCGTCGATGATCAGCAGAGCACCGTCAGCGTGGGCGATCTCCCTCAGCGCGGCGTTGAACCCCTCATCGGGGTGCACCGACCCCATGTTTCCTGCCGAGGCCTCGACGATGATCGCGGCGATCTCGCCGGGGTGCTCGGCGAAGGCCTCCCTGACAGCGGAGAGGTCATTGTAGGGCACGGCGATGGTCTCGGCCGCCGCCGCAGCGGTGATGCCCGGCGAGTCGGGCAGACCCAGGGTCGCGACGCCGGACCCGGCGGCGACCAGCAGGGAATCGACGTGGCCGTGGTAGCAGCCGATGAACTTGAGGATCCGGTCGCGGCCGGTGAAACCGCGGGCCAGGCGCACCGCGGACATGGTGGCCTCGGTACCGGAGTTGACCATGCGGATCTTCTCCACGCTGGTGCGGCCGATGATCTCCTCCGCCAGGGAGATCTCACCGAGGGTCGGTGCCCCGAAGGAGACGCCCTTGGCCACGGCGGACTGCACGGCGTCCACCACCACCGGGTGGGAGTGCCCGTGGATCATCGGGCCCCAGGAGCAGACCAGGTCGACGTAGTCGTTGCCGTCGACGTCGGTCAGCCGGGATCCGGCGGCGGAGGCGATGAACGGGGCGGTTCCGCCGACGGAGCCGAAGGCCCGGACCGGGGAGTTCACGCCACCAGGGATCACCCGGCGTGCCTCCTCCATCGCGGTCGAGCTGGCGGACAGGTTTGACTCGGTGTGTTCACTCATCACACCGACCACTGTAACCGACACTGTAACCGACCGGTCGAGCCACAGCGCGGGGCTGCTGCGGGGGTTACTGAGTCTGCCAGGGCAGCAGATTCTCGCCGGCCCAGGAGCGCAGTTTGCCCCGCCGTGGCCGCCAGTTCGCCACGACGGTGCCACGCGAGGTGTAGTCGCGGTGGGTGATGCGGGCGGACCGCCATTCGATGAGCATCGAGGACAGCAGCATCGGCACCGTCGCGAGCAGCGGGTTCAGCAGTCCGGTGACCGACAGGACCACGGCGACGGCGTTGTAGCCCCAGGCCAGCCAGAGGTTCCAGTCGACGGTGGCGCGGACGTGGCGGACAAGGCTGACGACCTCGGGGATGGCGGAGATGTCCTCGCGCAGCAGCACGACGTCACTTTCAGCGTTGTCGATCCGGTCGGCGGACCCCATGAGGACGCCGACGTCCGCGACATGGAGGCAGTCGAGGACGTCCTCGTCACCGACCATGGCCACGGTCGCTCCCTGGGCGTGGACACTGCGCACGGTGGCGGCCTTGCGTCCTGGCGCGATGCCGGCGAGCACGGTCGAGATGCCGATCATGTCGGCCATCCGGCGGGCGACGGGGTAGGTGTCTCGGGCGATCATCGTGGTCTCGATGTCCATGTCCTCGAGCTCTTCCACGGCGCTCGCCGCATCCCCCTTCACCTGGTCGGATACGTTGATGACGCCGCGTGCCCTCCCCTTCCACGACACGACCAGCGGGATGCCGCCGCCGACGGCTGCGTTGGCGAGTGCGGGGTCGGTGAGTTCGGAGAGGTCCCGTGGACGCCACAGTGCGGCGGGCAGGTGACGCTTCATGGTGTCGCCGGTTCTGGCGTCCTTCACGGGGAGGTCGACGCTGGCTGTGAAGGTACCTCGGTCGTCGACCGTGACCTGCCCGGCCTCCAGCCAGTGCGGGACGGAGTCGCCGCCGGTGCCGGCGTCGCGGGCCTCCCGGTCGGCGCGGACGATGGCGCGGGATACCGCGTGGGTGGATTCCAGGGACAGTGCACCTGCGACACGCAGCACCAGTTCGGGGTTCTCCCCTTTCGCCGCGGTGACGCCGGTGACTGCCATGGGCCCGTGGGTGAGGGTGCCGTTGCGGTTGAAGATGATGGTGTCGACGTCGGCGAGCTGGTGGATGGTGTTCGCGTTGCGCAGCAGGGTTCCGCCCGTCGCGGCGCGGGCCAGGCCGAGACGTAGGGCGAGGGTGGTGGACAGTGCCAGGGCCAGGGGTGCGACGGAGATGAGGACGGCCAGGGCGGTTGCGACGGCGTTGGCGGTGGCGTCGGTGACGAGGAGCCACACGACGGCCGCGCAGCAGGCGATGACGACCGCCCAGGGGACCAGGAGGGACGCCGAGCGGGTGGCGATCTGGTCGAGCTGGGCTTCGTCACGTTCCGCGGCGCCGATCCAGCGTTGGACCGCGGCGAGCCGGGTGCGCGACCCGGTCCGCTCCACCCGGATCTTCAGGGTGTCGCCGAGGTTCCGTGTGCCGGCGTACACCGGGGAGTTGACGGTGACCTCGGAGTGTCGGTCGCCGCCGCCGAAAGGCCCGGCGTCCACCTCGGCGCGTCCGCCGACGACCTCACCGTCGGAGGGGACCACTCCGCCCCGGGGGACGAGGAGGTCGTCGCCGACGCGGATCTCGCCGACGGTGATCTCCGACTTCACCGGCTTCCCGCGGCGGTCGTTGCGCACCACGGTGACGGTGTCGGAGACGGGCAGCTGCAGTGAGCTCAGTGCGAGGGCGGAGCGTAGGCGGGTGCGCCGGGTGAAGAGGCGTCCGACGAGCAGCAGGATCGTCACACCGCAGGCGACGTCGAGGAAGACGGCGCCGTTACCGGTGTCGTGGTAGTCGGCGGTGAGTTCCGGGGAGTTTCGCCAGCCCGCGGCGCCGACGTCGGTGACGAGCATGGCGACGAGCGAGTAGACGAAGGCGACGATGATCGCCACGGAGGACGCGGTGTCCAGAGCGGACATGCCGCGGCGCAGTCCGGCGAGGAAGGCGCGGTGGAATGGCCAGGCACACCAGGTGACGACGGGGACGGACAGGGCGAGGCAGAGCCACTGCCAGTTGTCGAACTGCCAGCCGGCGGTGATCTGCATCGCCACGACGGGCACGCCGAGCAGGACCGCGACGAGCAGCCGGGAGGGGGTGATGAGTTCGCGCGCGGTGTAGAGCACCTCGGTCGTGGCACCGGACTGGGTGGGGTGGCGCACCGGTGTGGTGTGGGCCTCCCGTTCCCTGGCCCGCTGCTGGGACATGCGGTGACGTCGCATCCGACGACGGCGTTCGGTGATGTTCAGCCGCTCTGCACGGCGGCGCAGGGACGCAGTGGTGAGCCAGGCGTCCACCCCGGCCTGGGCCATGAGATCCCGCAGCACGTCGGGCGACAGGGAGTCCGGGGCGGTGACCCAGGCCATGGAGGTGGAGTAGACCACCCGGGCCTGGACGCCGGGGACGCGGTTGAGGATCTTCTCCAACTGCCCGGCGGCGACGGCGGACTCCATCCCCGCAAGGTGCCAGGTGAAGGAGGTCAGCGGGCCGGTGGGGGCGTCGGCGTCGTCGGGATGGTCCGCGTCACCCCCGTAGGCGGGGTCGGTGAAGTCGGACAGGCCGACAGCGCGGGCGGCGGCGCGGGCCTCGTCGATGGCACGCGTCACGTCCTGGGTGCCGTCGTTCACCGGTCGTCCCCTGTCGGTTCACCGAAGAAAGTCCTCACACCGGGACGGTACGCCGCCAGCGTGGCGAAGGCGAGGACAAGGGCGATGAGCGGCTGGATGTAGCCGGAGACCCCGAGCAGCCAGCTGCCCAGGGACACGACCAGCAGGACGCCGGTGACGACGAGTGTGCGGAACCGGGCGCGGGCGTTGCCGCGCAGCAGTCCGGGCACCGCGACGCAGAGGGCGACCGCACCGACGGCCTCGATCACCGCGAGCCATTTCAGCACCGAGGCGACGGCGTCGATGGTGGCCTGCCGGTCAGCGTCGGTGGAGGTCGGCGGCTCGGCGGTCCACATCAACAGGGCGGCGACGAGCAGTCCGACGGCGCACAGCAGGTAGAGCACGAAGGCGGTGCGGACCACACCGGGGGTCCCGTCGCCGGGGCGCCAGTAGCGCACCTGGCGGTTCGGGTCGTTCGCGGCGGAGCCCGCACCGGGGAACAGGGACGGCATGTCAGTCGCCCTTCCGGTTCTTCTGTTCCTTCTTCTCCCGCTTGGCGGCCCTCTCCTCGTCCTTCATCTTCCTGAGGTCGGCGGATCGTCTGTCGAGGGCGGCGGTGAACTCCTCCATCTCCCGCTCGCCGGGCATGCCGAACCAGTCGCGGGTCTCGGGGCGGGTGAGCAGCCACCAGCCGGCCGGGGCGAGGACGCCGGAGATGATCGTGCCGGCGCCGACGAGCACGATGAGCAGGATGGCCCCGGTGTCCGGGGCACCGGCGAAGGTCTGCATCAGCGCCATGAGGGCGAGGTAGACGGTGCCGAGGGTGAGGAAGAACCGGGAGCGGTACCCACCGCGTCCGACCCGGGAGATCAGCCACACCGCGACCACGACGGAGAACAGGGTGAGCAGGAACTGCAGGATGGCGTAGCCGGTGACCAGGGTGTCGATGCTGGCGTTGCCGGGCACGTCCATGTCCTCGGTCTGCTGGGTGACCTGGCGGGTCAGCGCCCGCCGGTCGGTGAGGGTGAGGACCAGCTGCAGGACGCCGGTGAGCAGCTGGAGCGCCGCGACGGCGTACCAGATCCTGACGCCGTCCTTGACCTGCTCCGGGGCATCCTTGACGGAGGGGGCCAGCCCGTCGGCACGACCCATCTTCGGCGGGGTGGGCATCTCGGGGAAGCCGCCGGGGCCCGTGGGTGTGGGCGGCGTACTGTTGGGCGTGCGGTGGGGTGCGGTCATAGCGTCCCCCAGCCTAGCGGTCAGGCCAGCAGTCGCGCCGCCTCGGTGGCCCAGTAGGTCAGGATGATGTCCGCACCGGCGCGGCGCAGCGAGGTCAGGGAGTCCATGATGGTCTTCTCCCGGTCAATCCAGCCGTTCTGCGCCGCCGCGGTGATCATCGAGTACTCACCGGAGACCTGGTAGGCGGCGACCGGCACGGTGGAGTAGTCGGCGACCTCCCGGAGGATGTCGAGGTACGGCAGGCCCGGCTTGACCATGACCATGTCCGCGCCCTCGTCGATGTCGAGCTGGACCTCCATGATCGCCTCGCGGGCGTTGCGCGGGTCCTGCTGGTAGGTCTTCCGGTCACCCTGCAGTGTCGACCCGACGGCCTCACGGAACGGCCCGTAGAACGCCCCGGAGTACTTCGCGGAGTAGGCCAGGATGGAGACGTCCTGGAAACCCTCGGCGTCCAGCGCGGCCCGGATGACACGGATCTGGCCGTCCATCATGCCCGAGGGGCTGACGATGTGGGCACCGGCGCGTGCCTGGCTGACGGCCATCGCGGCGTACAGCGGAAGGGTGGCGTCATTGTCGACGACGGTGGCACCGTGGCGGTCGGTGGTGAGCACGCCGCAGTGGCCGTGGTCGGTGAACTCGTCGAGGCAGGTGTCCGCCATGACGAGGAGGTCGTCGCCGAACTCCCGGCGCAGGGCGGCGAGACCCTTGTTGAGGATGCCGTCACCGGCCCAGGCCTGCGTCCCGGCGAAGTCCTTGTGCTCCGGGGTCGGCACACCGAACAGGTCGATCGAGCCCACACCCGCCTCCAGCGCCTCCTCGGCGGCCTTGAGCAGGGAGGTCTCGGTGTGCTGGTACACGCCGGGCATCGCGGAGATCTCGCGGGGGGCGTCGATTCCCTCGGCAATGAACGCCGGGAGGATAAACTGCGCCGGGTCGAGGTGCGTCTCGGCGACGAAGTCACGCATCGTCTGGCTGGTGCGCAGGCGACGCGGACGACGCGACGGGGCGGGGACGCCGTAGGTGTCGGTGGGGAGGTTCGGGAGGGTGGGCTCACTCATGCCCACGATCGTACGCCGACCCCGATCGCGCACTCCCCTAACTCGGTAGCACCGGGTGCAGCCGTTTCATCGACCAGTTGCGTTGCGTCCGGGCGGCGAAAGTCGTCACTCCCAGGGCTACGACGAGGACGCCGAACAGGACGGTCAACGAGGTCCACAGCCGTTCGTCATGGAAGCCGTAGAGGGTCTGGCGCAGGGCGTTGACCGCGTAGGTCATCGGGTTGAACGGGTGGATGATCTCAATGAGTCTGTTCTGGGTCTCGACCGGGTAGATGCCGCCGGAAGTCACCATCATCACCATCAGGGTGACCAACGCCCCCACCCGGCCCGGCCCCGACCCGAGCAGGGCGACGAGCGCCTGGTTCATCGCCATGAACACCAGGGACACCAGTAGAGCCACCAGTGTGAAACCGAGGACATCCTGCGGGCGCAGACCGACGGCGACGATGCACACCGCGACGATGACGAGCGCCTGCGCCAGAGCCAGGAGAGCCACCGGCAGATATCCGTCGAAGGCGGCACGGACCGGGCCCACTCCCGCAGCGATGGCTCGTTGCTGCAGCGGCCTGAAGATCTGGAAGATCACGATCCCACCGATGAACAGGGCCAGTGAGATGAAGAACGGTGACAGACCGGTGCCGAAGGAGCTGATCTCCGTGTCATCCTGCGCGGCGAGCGTCACCGGACCACCGATGGTGGTCGCGGCCTGGACCCGCTGGCCCTCATTCCAGCTGGGCACCTCGCCCGCACCCTCCTCCAGCCGGGAGTGCAGCTCGGTCGCACCGTCGCTGAGCTGGTCGACCCCGTCGACGAGCTCGGGCAGCTGGCCCTGGGCCTGACCGATGCCGTCGTCGAGGGTGTGGGCGCCGTCGTTGAGCCGGTCGACACCGTCGATGAGCTGGGTGAGCTGCCCGGTGCTGGAGGTGAGCTGGTCGATGCCGCCCCGGAACTCCGCCGACGGGTCCGAGAGCTGGAAGGCGAGCTGCGCCGCCCCGTCGGACAGCCGGTCGACCTGGGCCCCGGCGGTCGACTGCGGCCCCAGCCCCCGGGTCTCCAGGGCGGTGGCGGTCGCCTCGATCTGACCGGCGATCGCCGAGGTGCCCGGCAGGTTCAGGGCGCGCAGCTGGGTGGCGTAGTCCCGCAGGTTCGCCGCGCTGTCGCCCTGCACGGTGGTGACCTGCCCGAGCGGCCCGGTGAGCTGGTTGATGCCGTTGCTCAGTTCGGTCGCCCCGGCGCCGAGTTCCTCGATGCCGGAGCTCAGCCGCGGCCCCGCCTCAACCAGCTGGTTGAGCTGGCCGACCTGGTCGTTGAGCGTCTGCGTCCCCGCCGCGAGAGTCGATGACCCGTCCTTGAGCTGGTCCACCCCGTCGGTGAGGGTCGGCAGCTTGCCCTGGAGCGTCCCGATGCCGTCGGCGAGGGTGCCGGACCCCTCGGCGGCCTCGGCGATGCCGGAGCCGGCGTCCAGGACACCGACAAGGACCTTGTCCACCGCCTCGGCACTGATCCTCGTGCTGACAGTGTTGAGCACCTCGCGCATGACGTTCTCGCCGATGATGGTGGACAGGTAACCGTTGGCGTCGTTGTAGTGGGTGATCAACCGGGCTTTCTCAGCGTTCGTGCCTGCCGCGGAGATCACTGCCTCGGAGAAGTTCTCGGGCAGCTCCAGGGAGAAGTAGTACCTGCCGTCCCTCACACCCTGCTCCGCCTCCTCAGCGGAGACCTCCGTCCAGTTGATCCGGTCGTTGTCCCGCAGCCCCTGGACCACCTGGTCTCCGGCGCGGGTCTCCTGACCGTCGAGTTCCGCTCCCTGGTCACTGTTGACCAGGGCGACAGGAAGCCCGTCCGTCTTGTTCAACGGATTCCAGAACGCCCAGAGGTACAGCGCCGAGTACAGAAGCGGGATGAGGATCAGCGCGATGACGGTGATACGGGTCAACCGTGCCCGTTTGAAGCGGCGCAGTTCGTTGGCGATGTGGAATCCGGCGATGGGCACTGTGCAGTCCTTCTCTAGCGGGTGACGGTCGTGTCAGGGGAAGCAGGGGACGCGGCGGCAGGGACGGCGGCAGGGACG